>NZ_JBMERR010000032.1:0-21152 GCF_048820915.1 Cribrihabitans pelagius
CGAACCATCGGCCTGGCCCGCGCCAAGGCGACAATTACTCTGGCCAACATGGTCTGCAACATGGGCCGATTGCGATGGCTTCTCAGCCGAACTGCGCCCGCCTAACGGCTCACGCCCCTCGAACCTATAGCGCTAGGGTCAGGATGCATTGATTTCCGCCGCACTGCATGCTTCACGGCTCGGAAAATGGAGCTGTGACATGAGCGATCTTTTCTGGCTGGCCGACGAGCAGATGGCCAAGCTCACCCCCTTTTTCCCGAAGCCGCATGGCAAGCCTCGGGCCGATGACAAACGGGTGCTGAGCGGGATTATCGTCATCAATCGCAATGGGTTGCGCTGGCGAGATGCCCCCGACGCCTACGGGCCGCACAAAACGCTCTACAGCCGGTGGAAGCGTTGGAGCGAAAAAGGTATCTTCGCGCGGATGATGGCCGGGCTGGCCGCCGAACACGGCGAGAAAAAGACGGTAATGATCGATGCGACCTATCTGAAGGCACACCGCACAGCGACCAGCATGGCCGCGAAAAAGGGGGGCGTGGTCGCCTGATCCCTTGCCCGGCAGGGCATTGCGCAGCAATGTCCCGAGAGGGGGCGAACCAAGGGAGGTATGAACACCAAGTTGCATGCCATTTGCGACAGTCAGGGCCGACCTCTCAACCTGTTCGTGACCGCCGGGCAGATGAGCGATTATATCGACGCACGGGCGCTGCTCAGCAGCCTCCCAGGCGTCGATTGGTGGCTCGGGGACCGAGGCTATGACGCCGACTGGTTCCGAGAGGCGTTACAAGACAAAGGGATACGCGCCTGCATCCCCGGCCGAAAGCAACGCAAGATCCCGGTCAAATACGACAAGCGCCGGTATAAGCGGCGAAATCGCATCGAGATCATGTTCGGCAGGCTCAAGGACTGGAGGCGTGTGGCAACCCGCTATGACCGCTGGCCGAAAGTCTTTCTCTCAGCCATCGCCCTCGCAGCAACCGTCATCTGCTGGTTATGAATCCTGACCCCAGGGCAAAAGGGGTAGAGGCACGCATATTACTTCCTGCAGAAAGCTGTTAAGAAATATTTCCCGTGGCCTCCCCATTCTGGCGGCACGGCTCGCCAGTTCCGCGGCCAGCGCAGTGACCCGCGAGACCTGCGACTGGAAAGTGAAGACGAGCACCCGCGGGGCCAGGTTGCGCTGTACCGTCTTCGCTTCCAAACTTCGATGTAAACCGGAAACCGTCGACAAGTGGCGTGAATGCAACAGATTCCCTTGTAGAATGCCAGGCGCTTTTGCAGAAAGCGCCTGGCAGCGCATCATCAGAAACTGGTCGTCATCGACAGCCGGAATGTGCGCGGCGCGCCTTGCGAGAAGGTGCCGAAGCTGGCGACGCCGCCATAGTAGCCCGCGTCAAATAGGTTTTCGATTTCGGCCTGGAAGGTGACCGGACGGCTGCTGATCTCGGTGCTATAGCGGGCGCCCATGTCGAACCGGTTCCAGGATGAGACTTCCTGAGTATTCGCGGCATCGACATACTGATCGCCGGTGTGGATCACATTGCCGGACAGGGTCAGGCCAGCAAGGAACGGTGTATCCCACTCTGCCCCCAGATTGGCCTGCAAGGAGGGGACCCCGATGGGCTCGTTTCCGTGCATCGCGGGATCGGTGGTATTCCGCAGTTCGCCGTCAAGCAACGTCACCCCGCCCAGCAGCCGCAGCCCGGGCGCCATTTCCCCGAAGATGCTGAACTCCAGCCCCCGGTTGCGCTGCTCTCCGGATTCGGCAAAGACATTGCCGCTGTCCAGCTGGCTGAAGGGCTTGTCGATCTGGAACGCGCTGGCCGTGACAGTCCAGTCATTAAGGCCGATTTTGGCCCCGATCTCGATCTGCTCGGATTTGGCGGGCGCCAATGTTTCGCCAGCGTTGGCGGCAATCGTGGGGGCGGTGTCGCCGACGCTTAGCCCCTCAGCGTAATTGGCGTAGAGCGACACGTTCTCCTGCGGCTTGACGACAAGCCCGATCAAAGGGGTGACCTCATCTTCGCTGGAGGACGCGGTGACGGCTCCGCCGCTGAAGTTCTGAGTGTCCACATGCTGCCAGCGCAGCCCGAGTGTCAGCTGCGTCCGGTCCCCGAAGAAGGACATCGTGTCGGCCAGCGAAATGCCTGAGAATTCATTTTCGGACACCTTCGGCACGCTGCCCGGCTGCGCCACGAATTGCGGGGGGTGGCTGATCGGATCGAGGATATTGGTGGACAGCGTCGTGCCGTTGTTGGCCGCACGGTGGAGTGTGCCCTTGTAATAGTTCGCCTGGATCGTGCCCGCATGCGAAACTTGCCCCGTCTCGAACTCACCGCGCAGACCGATCTCGCCCACCGTCCGGTCGATGTCGAAGATGAAATTTTGCGGCGTGGTATTGGCGTTGCCGTCTGAATCGAGAAGGATGGGAATTCCGAAAAACCGTTCGACACGGGTGTTGCCGGCACCGGCGGAGGCGAACAGAGTCAAACTGTCGCCGAAATCGTATTCCACCCGCCCGAGCGCCGACACATCGTCGACCTGAGATGTTTCCCAGGGCTGCTGAACATTGGTCCGCCCGTCCGGGGCATCCGGGATTTCGAACCCGGACAGCGCGAAAATCGGCCGCAGCGGTGCTTCGAACTCCTCCCGCTGGGCGATGAGGTCAAGCGTCGCCCTGAGCCGGTCGCCGCGGTAGTCGAGGGCCAGCGCCCCGACCGCCGCCTCGCGCTCTTGATGGTCGATGGCCGTATCCCCGGTGTGATAGCTGCCGTTGAAGCGCAGCCCGAACTGGCGGCCGGCGCCGAATCTCCTGCTCAGATCGAGGTGGGTCCCGCCTTCCAGCTCCGAAGCATAGTCGAAGGTGAGCTGGTTCAAGTCTTCCTCGGCCGCCCTTTTCGGGACGACGTTGATAGAGCCGCCGACGCTGTTGTTCGGGGAGATCCCGTGCAGCACGCCCGCCGGCCCCTTGAGCACCTCGATCCGCTCCGCGTACTCGGTGAAGATCCGGAAGGCCGGGGCGATGCCGAAGACACCGTCAAAAGCGATTTCGCCGAAATTGCCTTCGTTGATCGGAAAGCCGCGGATAAAGAAAGAGTCCAGCATTCCGCCCGGCGAGGCTGTGTTGCTGACGGAGGCGTCGTTCAGCGTCACGTCCGCCAGGGTGCGGGCCTGCTGATCCTCCATCGTCTGAGCCGTATAGCTGGTGATGTTGAAAGGCGTATCCATGATGTCGCGGTTGCCAAGCAGACCCAGGCGGCTGCCTTGTGCCACCTGACCGCCCGGATGCGCTGGAGGCAAAACGCCAATCGTTGCGGTTGAAGGCCTTACTTCCCTGCCATTTACCACGATTGGTTCCAGAGTAATGGCGTCCTGTTCAGTCGCGTCCTGGGCAACGGCACCTTTGCCCGCCACAAGCGCCAAAGTGGCCAAAAGGCTAATATTTTTTCTCATCCAGCGTCCTTTCACCGGCATTGATGGTTAAATCTTGCCTTGCCCTGGTAAGGACTGGGTGAGAAGGATGGGGGGGGCGTAAGCTAGTTGACTCTTTTAGTCAACTAGCCGTGAGGGGCGGCTAGGAAAGCTATCTGGCACCGGCGATCTATGTGTTGACAGCTCAACCTGAACGGACTAGAGCGTCCCTGCCAGCATATTCCGACTGTAATTGTCAGGATAGCCAGTCTTATCCCTCCGTGAATTCCAGGCTGGCCAGAATGCAGTATACCCTCATATCGCCTACTCGTTTGACCCCCACGGAAGAAGTGGATTTCGACAGGGTCGCAGAGCTGCAGGCAAAAATCCTGCGGGGCGGCCGCTGGACCGTGCCGGTCACAGTGGAAAAGAACGCATTGTTCGTGATGGATGGCCACCACCGGCTGGCCGTTGCGCGCCGGCTGCGGCTGGCGGTGATGCCTGCCGTTCTGCTGGGATACGACGCGGTGCAGGTGGAAAGCTGGCGGCCCGGTGAGACCGTCACCCCCGCAGATATCTTTGCAATGGCCCGCAGCGGCCGCAAATTCCCGTACAAAACGACACGCCATGTCTTTCCGCAGAATCTGCCCGGCTGCGACGTGCCGCTGGAAAGCCTGCGCTGCGCAATTCCGGCAGACCCGGCGTCGGCACATATCGCGGTGGCAGCACCATGACCCTGCATTGCCAAAAGGCGGGCGCGGGCCTGCCCCCGATTCTGCGGCCCCGGATAGCGGAACTGCTGACCAGCGGCAGCGCGCGCCTTGCGGATTGGGTTACGCAGCATGGTTCGCCGCTCAATCTGATCTGGCCCGATGAGCTGCCAGGGAATACCGCACAGCTGACGGGTGTTCTGGACGAATACGGTGTCCGGCACATGATCTATTACGGGGCGAAAGTGAACAAGTCGCCTGGCCTAATGAATGCGGCCCTGCGGGCCGGGGCGGGCATTGACGTCTCAAGCCTGTATGAATTGCGCGACGCCAGGCGGCTTGGCGCCGGAGGCGCCCGTCTGGTGGCGACGGGCCCGGCCAAGACGGAGGCGTTCCATCAGGAACTCATTGATTGTAACGCCTTGATCTCCGTGGATTCTCCTGAAGAGCTGGAGGATCTTTTGCGGTGCCTGCCCGCGCATGGGGCGGGACAGCGGGTGTTGTTACGCTTGCGTCCGGAAGGGCAGTCCGCGAGCCGCTTTGGGATGCCGGCGGATGCCATCCGGCAGTGTCTGGCGCGCATTGACGGCGATGGCAGGATTGATCTTGAAGGCCTGCATTTCCATGTCAGCGGGTATCACTGGGAGTCCCGCGCAGCGGCCCTGATGGAGGCCGCAGGCCTGATCGCCGAGGCCCGTGCAATGGGCTTTGCGGCGCGCATGATCGACATTGGCGGCGGCCTGCCGGTCCAATATGTGGACCCTCTGGCGTATGAGACGCATCTGGCGGCACAGGCCCCGGAGGACTACCGCACCGGGAAGGTGCCGGAGTCCTTCTACCCCTACGGCGGCACGCTGTCGGCGGCGGACTGGCTGCGCCAGCTTTTGCAGGCACCGGCCGGCGGCGGACGCAGCATTGCCAGGTATCTTGCCGATGAGGATCTGGTGCTGGCGATGGAGCCCGGCCGCGCGCTGACGGATCAGGCGGCGGTTTCCATCTTCCGGGTCTCCCGGGTGAAAGCCCTGGGCGCTGGCGCGTATGTCATCTTTGCCGAAGGCAGCAGCTTCAGCGCCTGCGAGACCTGGTTTGCCTCTGAATATCTGGTGGATCCGGTCCTGATCCCGGCCGAAACGCCGCCCCCCGCAGCAGAGCTTGTCCGGGGCTATCTGGCGGGTCACAGCTGCCTGGACGAGGATGTCCTGAGCAACCGGTGGCTCACCTTCCCCGTGACCCCGCAAGCCGGAGATCTTCTGGTTTACGCCAACACCGGCGGCTACCAGATGGATCTCCTTGAAAACGAATTCCACCGCCACCCGATGCCGAACCGCCTGTGCGTGGTTCCGGACGCGAATGGGCAGCCGGCACTCATCCCTGACACACTTGGAGAGGCATAAATGCTCTATACGTCCACAACCCAGCTGATCGGCCAGACGCCGCTCATGTCGATTGCCGTCCCGAACCGCGACGCCGTGCTGGTGCTGAAGATCGAGAAGAACAATCCCGGCGGATCGATGAAGGACCGCATGGCGCGCAGCATGGTGCTGGCCGCGCTTGAGGACGGGCGGCTGGCCCCCGGCGGGACGATCGTCGAATCCTCGTCGGGGAATACCGGCATCGGGCTGGCATTGGCGGCGCTCGAGTTCGGCCTGCGTTTCATCGCGGTGGTCGATCACCATGCGGCGCCGGACAAGATCCGCACGATGCGCGCGCTCGGTGCGGAGATCCGCTATGTCGAAGGCGATTTCCGCGAGGATGAAGTGGCCGTGGTCGAGCGCCAGCGCATGGCCGCACAGCTTGGCGCGCAGCTGCCCGGAGCGCTGTTCATGAACCAGTCCGACAATCCCGCAAACCCGGAAGGCTATGCCGGGTTTGTCGATGAGCTTCTGGGGCAGCTTCCGGAGGGCATCGACGCCTTTGTCGGATGCGTGGGGACGGGCGGGTCGATGACCGGGATTGCCCAGCGGCTGAAGCGGATTAACCCTGCCGTGCGCACGATCGCGGTGGAGCCGGCGGGCTCCATTGTCTTTGGCCAGCCCGGGCATCCCTATTACCAGTCCGGAACCGGAACGCCGGAGGGGGATGAGGTCGGCAAGGTGCTCGACTACGGGTGCATCGACGAGGGCGTGCAGGTGACCGACAGCCAAGCCTTCGAGACGGCGCGCTATATCGCCCGCCGCAAGGGGCTGATGGTCGGCGGCTCCACCGGCGGCACCATCTACAAGGCGCTGGAGTTCATTGCCGCCGGCAAGCTGACCGGCACGGTTGTGACCCCGGTTGCCGATGGCGGCGAGAAATACCTGGGCTCGGTCTTCGACGACGGCTGGATGGCAGAGCGCGGCCTGCTGGATCCGGCGGTGGCGGCGCGGCTGGACGCCTGGCTGTCGGCAGAGGCGCGCGCGGCATGAAGGTCACGATTTGCGGCGGCGGCCAAACCGGCCACCTCTACGCCGTGCTGTTCAGGCAGCGGCCGGACATCACCGTTTCCGTTCTGACCGGCAGCCCTGAACTGGCCGAAGGCTGGGCCCAGGGCGACGGCGTCTGGCAGGCGGTGACGGCGGATGGCCGGACCCTGGGCGCGCGGCCCGACTATGCCGGCACCGACGCGGGCGAGGCGCTGCGGGACACGGATATGGTGATCGTGACGCAGCCTGCCCAGGCGCGGCCGACGCTGATGCGCCAGATCCGCGCGCATCTGCCGGCGGACAAGCCCGTCTATCTGGGGGCGATCCCGGGGGCCTGCGGCTTTGACTGGCTTGCGGAAAACGCCCTTGCGGGGCTCGGCAACGTGGTGATCTGGGGCATGAAGGATGTTCCCCATACGGCCTTCGGGCTGGTTCCGGGCCGGATGGTGCGCATGGGCGGCAGTAAATCGCAGCTTTTCGCGGCCCTGCACCGGCGCGAAAGCGCTGCCGCCCGCGCGGCTCTGTCCGGGATGCTCGCCCGGCTGTTTGATGCGCCGGTCACGATGCTGAACGATTTTCTGGAAATCACGCTGACACCGGGCAACGCCCTGATGCACCCCGCGGTGCTGTATGGGCTGATCGGTCCCGGTGCGCCGTGGCAGGACAAGCCTTTCGACCAGCCGGTATGCTGGTGGAGCGACTGTCCGCGCGCCAGTGCCGAACTGCTGGAAGCGTGTGACGCGGAGAACCAGCGCATCCGCGATGCGGCAACCGCCCGGCTCGGCACGGATCTCAGCTCGGTCAAGCCGCTGCGGCAGGAGCTGATCGAGGCTTATGGCGGCCAGATCGAAGACGGCCGGACCATGTACGCGCTGCTGCGCACCAACCGGGCCTATGGGGGCATTCAGGCACCGCTTGTGCCTAATCCAAACGGGGCGGGGCTGGTGATCGACCGCGAAAGCCGGGCCTTTCACGAAGACATCGCCTTTGGTCAGGCCCTGCTTGTGACGATGGCCGCGCGTTTGAATGTGGCGGTTCCCGCTATCACGAAAATTTATCAATGGGCCTGCCGGTACCACGGTGGTCTGGCGGATGTGAAGCCGGACTACGTGCCTGCCGCCTGGCCGGAGGCCGCCTGATGGAAGGGACAACGATGACTGCCGAAGATGCCGATCCCCAGGCACGCGATGCGCGGCTCTGGGAAGCTGCATCGCGCAATGCGCTTGGCCGGCTGATCCGCTGCCTGTTTGCCGAGCATCTTCTTGACCCCGGTGCATTGCTGTGGGCGCGCGACGGCCGCCAAGCGTGGTTCCCTGTCTGGGCGTCGCGCCGGGTCCTGCATTTTACCGATCTGTGCTGTGCTCCGGCGGGAACGCTGCAGAACCGCGGGCATATCGAGGTGCTGGACGACACCGGCACCTGCCACCGGATTGACGATGCCGCGTCCCTGATAGCGGAGGTTGCGCTGGCTCTGTCCATTTCGCCCGCGCCGGACGGCCTGGAGCATCTGTTGCGCGATGTCAGCAACAGCATGCACAATGATGTCATGGCACGCCGCCACCGGGAAAGCTGGAGCGCCGATCTGCGCCGGGACATTGCCGGGGCAGGCGCCTCCGGTTTCATCGCCTATCTTGAGCGGAGCCTGCCGCCGCATCTGGCAGCCATGGCGCTTGATCAGTGGGGCGCCCTCGAAGGCCATCCCTTTTATCCGACATGGAAGGCCAAGCCCGGCCTGTCGCCGGAAGATGTGCGGGCTCTGTCGCCCGAGTTCGGCGCCCGGGTTCCGCTGCGCATTGCGGCGCTCCGGCGGGATTGGGCCTATGTGGAGACGATGCCGCAGGCCGGCAGCTATCCGGACTGGTTCGCGCGGAACTTCCCCGGTCTCTGGCGCGACTGGACCGAGGGTTTGCAGGCGCGGGGGAAATCGCCGGATGACTGGCTGCCGCTGCCCGTCCACCGGTGGCATCTGGACAATTTCCTGTGCCGGAAGTTCGAGGCCGAGATCGCAGCCGGCATTTTCGATCCGGACGGCCCCGAGATCATGACGCTGCCGTCGATGTCGTTCCGGACAATGCTGCCGGACACGCAGGAGCCCAGACCCTTCATCAAACTGCCGGTGGCGGTCTGGCTGACCAGTGAGCAGCGCACCCTGCAGGCCAAGTCGATCCACATGGGTCCCCGCCTCAGCACCCTGATTTCGGACATTGTCGCCAAGGAGGAGGAGCTTCGCGATACGCTCGAGATCTTCACCGAGGAAGTTGGCATGATCCTGCGCCATCCCGAGACCGGCGACGAGCACCCGGGGCGGTTCCTGTCGGTGGTGTACCGCAATACGGATGCTCTGGCGCGCGAAGACGGGTTGCTGCCGGTCGCCGTCGCCGCGCTGTTGACGGCCGGCCCGGCTGACGGCCGGCCTCTGATCTGCGAACTGATCGCCAGAAATGGCGACGGGAGCGAAGCGGCGGTATCGGCGTTTTTCCGTGCCTACGCCCGCACCGTCATCCGGCCGACGCTCACGATGTATCTGCTCTACGGGATCGCCTTCGAGGCGCATCAGCAAAACAGCACGGTGCTGTTCGGCCCCTCCGGGCAGCCGCAGAAGCTGCTGATCAAGGATTTCGGGGACGGCCGCAGTTTCGCGCCGCTGCTGGAGGAGCGCGGTTACCGTCTGAAACCATTCAGTCAGAAGGGGATTTTGCCCACGTCCTTTGACCAGGACATCAGCCTTGTGCGCTCTTTCGTCATCGACGCCTGCTTTGTCTGCCATCTGCATGAGATGGCCCTGTGCCTGAGCGAACAGTATGACATCCAGGGTAGCGGCTTGTGGCGCATTCTGCGCGAAGAAACCGCGGCGGTGTTCGACGCGCTGCGGCCGCGCGTGTCGTCGGACATGTTCTGGCAGCAGGAACGCGCCGCGTTTCTGGAAAGCCCCTGGCCGACACGCTCGGTGCTGCGGATGCATCTGGAGCGCTATCGCGACTACCGGGTCGAGCATGACCTGCCCAACCCGCTGGCGGAGGCGGAATGACGGACGTCTCGGCCGGTTTCCGGAGCTTTGGATCCGTCTTTGCACTCCTGTTCGGGCTGCAATTCGTTTCCATGGGCGCGATGGAGATGAGCGGCCCGTTCTGGCCGATCCATATCAAGGCGCTGGTGCCCTCGGACAGTGTTTTCGGGCTTGCCGGAATTGGTGTCTATGTTTGCCCGATGCTGGGCATATCGCTCACCAGCGCCTTCTGGGGGCGGATGGGGGACCGCTACGGCAACCGGCTGATGATGGTGCGCGCCCTGGCGGGGCTGGCGGTGACGCAACTGCTCATCGCCTTTGCGTCCGATGTCTGGACGATCCTGGCGCTGCGCTTTCTCCAGGGGGCGTTTGCGGGCTATATCGCGCCGGCCCAGGCCTATGGCGTGCAGGTCACCGAGGGGCGCAACCGCGCCGGCCTGTTCGCGTGGCTGCAGGTGGCGACCAATGTGGGGTCGCTGGCGGGGGCGTTTCTGGGCGGGCTGATACTGGACGCGCTGCCCTTCGCGGCCATCAATCTGACGGCGGGCATGATCTGCGCCCTATGCGCCGTCATCGCCTGGGCAAGCCTGCCGGTGCCGCCGGCCGGGGCCGCCGCGGCAAGGCCGGCGCCGGTGCAGGCACCAACCGGCGCGGCGCCGAGTGCGGCACCGGTTGCGGGTCTCTTGATGCTGATGGGCGTGCTGCTGGCAAGCCGCATGGTGCTGCAGGTTCCGTTTGCCCTCTATATGACACAGGTTTTTGGCGCGCAGCATTGGATAACCGGCCTGAGCTACGGCCTTCTTGCACTGGGCTTTGTGGTCGCCGCACCTTTCTGGGCGCGGCTGTTCGAGGGGCGGTCGCCCGCCTTTGTTTTGGGCGGGAGCGTGCTGATTTCAGTCGGCTGTCTTGCCGTCACCCATCTGGCCGGGATCACGGGGTCTGTGGCCGTTTTCGCGGCGTACTATTTCGTCTGGGGCGCATTGCTCGGGGGAACGACGCCGGTGCTCCTGTCCCTTATTTCAACCGCAACGCAAAGCGACCGGCAGGGCTCGGTTCTGGGCATTGCGCAGGCCTGCCAGCAGGGCGCTTCGATTGCCGGAATCGCCGCCGGTGTTGCCGTGACCCAGTTGATGGGCTTGCAGGCCGCGTTCCCGCTGGTCTCAGCCCTTTACGCGCTGTCGTGCCTGCTGGCGCTTGGCCTGTGGCTCAGGCTGCGCCGTTTCACCCAGGAAGGAAGTTTATTGTGAAAGCGTGCAAATCCATAGTTCACGCCATACTGATGGCTGTGGCCTTGATCGTGACCGGCCCGCCGGGCGCCGCGGCCGGCGGTGAACCCGCGGCGCCGGGGCAGGGGCCGATGACCGTCACCGACATTGCCGGGCGCGAGGTGACACTGAAGGCTCCGGTCAGGCGCATTCTGCTGGGCGAGGGCCGGCAGCTCTACCTGATCGCCTCGCTGCTTCCGGAGGATCCTGTGTCGCCCATAGTTGGCTGGCGCAACGATCTGATCGAGGCCGACCCGGCCACCTATGCGCGCCATGTCCAGGCGTTTCCCGGCCTGGCCGCGCTGCCCGCCTTCAAGGGCCAGGAAGACAGCCTGATCGACATTGAATCCGCCATCATCCAGAAGCCGGACGTGGTTCTGCTCAACCTCGAAGCGATGCGCGCCAATGAGGACGCCCGGTATGTCGAGAAGCTGGCGGCGCTGGACATTCCGGTGCTCTACATCGACTTCCGCCACCATCCGCTGAAAAACACCGAGCCGACCATCCGCCTGCTGGGCCGGCTTCTGGGGCGTGAGGCCCGGGCGGAAGAGATCATCGCCTTCCGCAATCAGGCCATAGCGCGGGTCACCGGCGTGCTGGCCGAACACGATCCGGAGCGGCCCAGCGTCTTTATCGAGCGGATCGGCGGCTATTCCGAAGATTGCTGCCTGTCGTTCGGGGCCGAGAATTTCGGCAAGTTCGCCGAGCTGGCCGGGGGGCACAATATCGGCAGCGATATCATTCCCTCCACCTTCGGCCAGCTCAACCCGGAGCAGGTGATCGTTGCCGACCCGGAGCATGTGGTCGTGACCAGCGCCG
Source organism: Cribrihabitans pelagius (assembly GCF_048820915.1). Taxonomy (NCBI): domain Bacteria; kingdom Pseudomonadati; phylum Pseudomonadota; class Alphaproteobacteria; order Rhodobacterales; family Paracoccaceae; genus Cribrihabitans; species Cribrihabitans pelagius. Next base: position 11,615 of record NZ_JBMERR010000032.1, read on the forward strand.
ACTGGGAGGCCTATGTTCCTGGCGGCCGCTGGATTCCGCTGGGACCGGGCGCCGATGCCGCGGAGGCACGCAGGAAGCTTGAATGGTTCACCACCCGCGATGCCTATACCGGCATTGCCGCCCAGGAGACCGGGAATTTCCACGGCATCTGGCATCAGTTCTACAACAGCCCCTATGAGTTTGCGGCGATTCAGATCATGGCGAAATGGTTTCACCCGGAGCTTTTTGCCGATCTCGACCCGGACGCGACCTTTGCGGAATTTCACCGCCGATTCCTGCCCATCAGCTACCGGCCCGGTTACAGCACCAGCCTTTCCGGTGGCCCGTCATGACGACTATGCAAACCGAAACCGCCGCCCTTGGCGGCACCGGCACCTACAGGGCGCTCAGCCTCAGGCGGCAGCTCATTCTCCTTTTGCTGACCGTCGGCTTGGGGGGTGCCGTGCTCGGCGATCTGGCGACGGGACCCGCCCGCTACGGGCTGGGTGAGGTGCTCGCCACGGTCATTGCGCCGGCCGAGGCAGACAGGCAGATGCAGGTCATCGTCTGGTCGATCCGCATGCCCTCCGCCCTGATGGCGGTGGTGGTCGGGATGGCGCTGGCAATTGGCGGCGCGCAGATGCAGACCATTCTCAACAACCCGCTGGCCAGCCCGTTCACACTGGGCATTTCCGCCGGTGCGAGCTTTGGCGCGGCCCTGGCGCTTGCCTTCGGCGTCGCCTTGGTGCCGATGGCGGGCGACTATATCGTCGCGGCCAATGCCTTTGTCATGGCGATGGCGACGGCCTTCATCATCCATCTGGCAAGCGTGCGGCGCGGCGCCTCGATCCAGACCATCGTGCTGCTGGGGATCGCGCTGGTGTTCAGCTTCAATACCGCGCTCGCCATCATCCAGTATTTTGCCGCCGAGCAGGCGGTTGCCGCGGTCGTGTTCTGGACCATGGGAAGCCTGACCAAGGCGACCTGGCCGAAACTGGCCATCACCGTGCTGGCAGTGGCGCTGACCCTGCCGGTCTTCCTGCGCCGACGCTGGCAGCTGACGGCATTGCGGCTGGGCGAAACCCGCGCGGCGAGCTTCGGCATTCCGGTGCGCCGCCTGCGGCTCGAGACCCTTGTTCTGGTGTCGCTTCTTTCGGCCATCCCGGTAGCGTTTGTCGGGACGGTCGGTTTCATCGGTCTGGTCGGGCCGCATATCGCCCGCATGATGGTCGGCGAGGACCAGCGCTTTCTGCTGCCCGCCAGCGCCCTGACCGGCGCGCTGATCATGTCCCTCAGCTCAATCCTGGCCAAGATCGCCGTGCCGGGCGCGGTGCTGCCCATCGGGATCGTCACCGCGGCGATTGGCCTGCCCGTCTTTCTTTATCTGATTCTGAAAAGTGGAAAAGAGATATGGTAGCGCTCAGCACCCATCGGCTCGGGGCGCGGTTCGGATCGCGGCAGGTGCTGCGGGAGGTCTCCCTGCCGCTCTGCCGGGGCGGCGAAGTCGTGGCCGTGATCGGCCCCAATGCGGCAGGCAAATCCACCCTGTTCCGGCGGATCGCCGGGATCCTGCCGGGCTCCGGCGAGTGCCGGCTGGAAGGCGTGCGCGACGCCGAACGCGCCATTGCCTACATGCCGCAGGATCAGACAGGCACGGCGGTCCTCACCGTTTTCGAATCCGTCCTGCTCGCCCGCAAGCAGGTCAGCGGCTGGCGGCTGGCGGCGAATGACCTGACGGCGGTGGAGCGGGCTCTCGCGGCACTCGGTATCGGTGGTCTTGCCGATGAACTGCTTTCCGAACTGAGCGGAGGCCAGCGCCAGCTTGCCGGCCTTGCGCAATGCCTGGTGCGGGAACCGCAGATACTGCTGCTGGATGAGCCCACCAGCGCGCTAGACATGCACCGCCAGCTGGAGGCCATGCGCCGGGTGCGCAGCCTGGCGCAGGACACCGGCATGTTGGTGCTGATCGCGCTGCACGATCTGAATCTGGCGCTGAAATTCGCCGACAAGGTCGCAATCCTTGCCGGAGGCACATTGCACGATTTCGGCGCCGCGGCTGAGGTGGTGACGGCGGACAACCTCGCGGCCGCTTTCCGGATCAGGGCACGGGTCGAAGCCTGCTCTCAAGGAAAGCCATGCCTGATCGTCGACGACGCGATCTGACATTTGGCAACCGGGACCAGAAAGCGCGGGGCCGTGAACAGGAGCACCACTTTTGATCGAGGCCGTGGTCACGTCGTGGCCTGCATCGACATGGCCCAATAGGAGGCGGCCGTGTCATTTCGGCGGAGATCGCCTGTTTGGCGCACACGCGGAATGAGTGGGTTATGTGGGCAGAAGTCGACAATGGCGAGAGGGCCAATGCCGCGCGCCTTGCCAAGGGTGCCGCCAGCCTGCGTACTCTGGAGGATCCGCCCACCCATTCCGGCCTTGTTGCACAAAACGTGCGGGGGATTCACTGCGTGAAACCAGCATGATTGCTGGGAGGCATAAGCAGTTGGGCCCGTACGAGATACAAGACCACGAACTGGTCGTCGCACAATAACAGTCTGAAAACAGCGCGGATCGTTGTCGATCTGGTTTGATCCGGAGATGATTTGGACGCCGCCGCCGACTGACAAGCGCGGTCGCCGGTGCCAATTTAGCGACGCCGCGATCTAAACCTGTCTGACCCTGAAGGTGCTGTTCGGCATGCCGCTGAGGCAGACGACCGGGTTCGCATAAAGTCTTCTGAGGCTGGGCGGTCAGGACTGGGCCGTGCCGGACTTCAGTACCCTGTGCCGTCGGCAGCGGAAGCTGAATGTGGCCATCCCGTACCGTGGCGGCGCGGGCCCGCTGAACCTGCTGATCGACAGCACCGGTACCCTGAATGTGCGCAACCTGATCGATGAGCGCTATGTAACCACCTGCCAGAGCGGGGCCTGCTACTTTGGCGACGGGCATAATGTGGCGCTGACCCTCACCTCGAAGTTCTGAGCTGCGGCGCCCCGGCTGAAAAAATGGGAAGAAGGCCCGCGAAGTCAGCGCGGGCTTTCTTCATTTTGCGTCAGGGCAACTTGCCCGGTCTATTTCGAGAAGCTCATCGGCAGATTGAAGGTGAGCTGGCTGAGGTTGAGTTTCTTGGGCGCGGCGGGGAACTTGCCCGCCCGGGCGACCGCCTGCAGCGCGGCCTGATCGAGGGCGGCGTTGCCGGAGGACTTGGCAATCCGGTGGCTCAGCAGCTGGCCGCTGCGGGCGACGGTGAGCCGCACCACCACCCGGCCCTTGCCGCGGGCGCCTGCGGGGTAGCGCTTGCGGCGCTCGATGCGGGCGCGGATTTTGGCTCCCCAGATGCCTTGCAGCTTGGCCTGCTGCCCGGACCGGGCGGTTGCGGCCTCGGCGCCGCCCGCGCGGCCTGCCTGCGCGTTGCCGCCAGACCCCGCGGCGCGCTGCTCGGCCCGCCCTGCCGAGGTCTGCTCGGCCTGGCGCACCTGCGGCTGCGGTTCGGGCTCGCGCCTGGGCCGGGGGCGGGGCTTGGGCTCGGGTTTTGCTTCCGGCACGGGCTCCGGCGGGGGCGGCGGGGCGGTATCCGCCTGAGGCGCCTCTGCGGGCTCGGGCCTGGCAGGCGCGATCTGCGCTGCCGCCCGCGGCGCCTGGGCAAGCTCGAACTGCGGCACCGCGGGCGCTGCGGGCGCCTGCGCCGGCGGCGCCAGAGCAGTTTCCAGCTGCGGCTCGGCCTGCGGCGGGCGCTCCCAGGCCTCCACCATTTCGGCAACGGTGGCATCGGCGGCCTGGACCGAGACGATCGCATCGCCGCCCGCGCCGCTGGACTGAGCGCCGGATCCGGGCGCCGTGGCGAACAGCGCGATATGGATCAGCGCGGCAATCCCGGCAAAAACGGTGAATTCGGCAGCGTGCTTCATTGCGAACGCACTGCCAGTTCGGCCCGGCTGAGCCCGGCGGCTGCCAGCTGCCGCAGGATGCGCGCCAGCGCCGCGGCTTCGAGCCCGGCATCGGCGCGCAGCTGCACCGTGCCGTCTTCACCGGCGGCCCCGGCCAGCCGCACCAGCGCGTCCTCGCCCTCGCCGCCATCAAAATGCATCCGGCCCTCCGCACCTATGTAAAGCACAGCCTCCGCCTTGGCCTCGGTGTCCAGCCGGGCGTCGGGCGGGGTCACCTCGAACGGTTCAGGCTGGGCCACGCGCGAGGTCATCAGGAAGAAGATCAGCAGCAGGAACACCACATTGATCATCGGCACGATGGATTCGCCGCGCGGGCGGCGGGGTGGATCGGTCAGGTCCATGGGCGCCTCCTCATTCCACCAGCACGAAATTGGTGAAGCCGGCCTGCCGCAGCAGCGCGATCACGTCGGTGATGCGCTGCAGGTCGGCTTTGTCGCGTCCGCGCAGCACCAGCATGTCATCGGGCTTTTCCACCAGCGGCGTCAGCGCTTGGGCCAGGTTGCTGTCCGCCACCGGCACGCCGTTGATGTCCAGGTTGCCCGCACCGATGCCGATCAGCCGGGGCGTGCCGTCATAGGTGCCGCCCTGGCCGGCCAGCGGCAGTTGCAGCACCGTGTCCATGCCAAAGCGCGAGGCCAGCATGAAGAACACCAGCAGCAGGAACACCACGTCGATCATCGGTGTGAGGCTGGGGCGACGGCGCGGTTTCAGGGCTTTGGTGAACTCCATCTGCTCACTCGGCAGCCAGCTTCAGTTCTGCGGAGGATGCAGCGACGAACAGGCGGGTGGCGCTATCCTCGACGTCACGGCGGATGCGGCCGATCACTGCCTCGAACCAGGTGAGCGCGGCAGAGGCCGGGATCGCCACCGCCATACCGGCGGCGGTGGTCAGCAGCGCCTCCCAGATGCCGCCGGCGAGCAGGGCCGGGTCAGCCTGGGAACCGGCTGCCTGCAGCGCCTGGAAGGCAGCGATCATGCCCAGAACGGTGCCAAGGAGGCCCAGCAGCGGGGCGATGGTGGCAATCAGCTCCAGCGCGCCGAGGCCGGCGGCGGCGCTGGCCAGCTGCAGCTTGGCGACGCGGGCGGTTTCCTCGCGGGCGCGGTCCTCGGGCAGGGTGCCAAGTGCGGTTAGCGCGGCAGCAACCACCCTGGAGCGGATTCCCCTGCGGCCCTGCACGATGGCCAGCGCGGCAGCGCGGTCGTCGGTTTCATAGACGGCCACCGCCTGGCCTGCCTTGCCGCGCGACCAGGCGCCGATAAGCGCCAGCCGCCAGGTCTTCCACAGGATCAGCGCCAGGGTGATCACCGAGAGCGCCGCGATTGCCCAGATCGAGGGGCCGCCGTCGTGCAGGAGTTTCAGCGCCTTTGCCGAAGCGTCGCTGGCGGTCTGCGCCAAGGCTTCCTGCCGGGTGAGCGGTCCGGCGGGCGGCAGCCTCTCTGCCGCAGGTGCGGCGTCACCCTGGCTGCCCTGTCCGGCGGGTTCTGCGGTGGCGACATCATCAGCGGCAGGCGCCTGAGATGCGGTTTCCGGGCTGGGGGAAGGGGCTTCCGGCAGGGTGGGCGCTGCCAGAACGGGGGCCTCGGGGGCGACGGCGGGGGCTGGGGCCGCCGGTGTTTCCTGCGCGGCAGCAATGGAAGCGGTCAGCAAAAAGGCGGCAAGCGCCGCCGGTACGCAGGTAATCATGATTGTCTCCAATAAGCGGCGATGTAGTTTTGCCCGGGGGCGGGCTTGTCCTGCCTGACGGCCTCGCGCGGTCGCTGCACATCGGCCTTCTCGCAGGCGAACCACAGGAAGTGGCCGGGGAATTCCTTGCGCGCGGCCAGCGCGCGGTCGGCTAGGCCGTGTCCGTCGCGGCGGCGCAGCCAAGTCAGGGCGATGCCTTCTGGGGCGGTGACCGGATAGGATGTCTCTCCCAGCGCCAGCAGGAAGTCATGCCCGATGAAGCTGAGCGAAACGATGCGTTTAGGTTTGGCTGGCACAGTCGTAGTGCCATAGCGGTGTTCAATAACGGTGGGGAACAGATCAGCGATGCCAGCCGCGGGCGTAAGGGCAAGGAATGACGCGGCCGGCAGCAGGACCATACTTAGCCGGTTCAGCTTTCCCGGACAGCAGCAGCCCAGCAGGCCGGCACCTGCGTTAAGAAAAAACTGACCCAGCTTCACAATTCGCTCCAGCCATTGGCACGGTATGCAACCCCGCCGGAATGTTGATTTGGAAATGGCTGGACTGTTTTCCACTCAAATGTGGCGGGCAGTCTTGCTGTATTGCGCCCGGTGAAGGCAGCTCACGCGTAATTAACCTTAGGTCTTTTGTCAAGTTAACCGCCTTGCTGATCGGTGGATGCGAAAGATTGGACACCTCCGGAAACCTCTGGCTGATCGGCGGATAACGTGATTCACTTCCCGCGTAACCGGGAGGCGGCCATGTCGAGGCAAGCAGGCTTCTGGAGCGTTGATGACCGGCAACGCCTCGGTCACGGTCGGATGCAAAGGCACATGCCTGGATTTGCGGAACTTTGTGTTCCGGACCGTGAGGACGCCCTGATCGAGATCGACATCGCCGCATCACAGGTGGAGGGCCTCCGCGAGGCGCAGGCCAGGGGCGGCAATCAATCCGAAGATCGTCTCATAGGTCGCCGGCCGCAATCCACCGCGTGGCGCAAGGCGCCGAGCGGCAGCAAGAAGATCGCAGATCTCCTGCTCCGAATAGATGTGCGGGGCCAGACGGCGATGCGCGCCGCCTAAGATTGCCATCTGCGGGAACTCGGTCGCAGGATCGAGCCGCGCCAAATTCCTGGCGAATGGACGAAGGATGTCCAGACGGCGCGCCCAGGACGAGGGCTTTGCATGCTGGGATTTACCCTGCACCCAATCCAGGGCGATGCGGGTCGCGATCGGGCCGGTATGGCCTGCCGCGTCGACGAAGCGGGCAAAAGCGGTGACCTGTTCGCCGGGAATACGCAGGTCAAACCCCAGCGCGCGACGCTTGGCCAGGTAATCCTCGGCCAGCGAGAGCAAAGTACGGGTTGCGGTCATGACGCGCTCCCCGGCCAGAGCAAGGCCACTGCTGCGAGCTTGGTCAAATCGACCTTGGCGTAGATCGCCGAGGTATCGAGGCTGCGGTGGCGCAGGACATCGGCGATATCCTTCATAGGCACGCCGGTGCGCAGAAGGCGGCTGGCCACGCTGTGCCGCAGAATGTGAACTCCCGTGCGGGACCATCCACACCTTCGATAGCTTGCCAGGATCGCACGCTCGAAGACGCCCCTCCCGATCGGCGTGTCATACGGGGCGACATGCCTGACAAATATGGCCCGGTTGGAGGTCTGGGGCCGCTCCTCGCGCAGATAGGCTGCGATTATTTGTCAGTGACATAACGCCTCGCATCCGCGGGGCGTTATGCGTTCCGCAATCTCCGCTGGAAGCACTTTGGAAGCAGATGAGGCCAAGTCGGGCTGTGGCGGACAGGCAACAGCGAGCCATGCCATCCCGGCGCAGACGGGCGTTTGCGAGCGGCGGCATCTTTGCAGGAAAAGCCGCTGTCCCGAAGCCCCGCCTCTCTGGTGCAGCAGGCCGGTTTCAGAGCAAAGCGGCCCCATCCCTAGTGCCCAGTCAGGCGGGCCAGAACATGCGGGTCGGTCGGGAAGCCGTCATTCGCTGCAAACGCATGAGAGCCCGTGGGCATCCATGGGCGCGGCACTCTGGAAGACTGGCAGGGCCCCTGGCGGTTGAGCACAGCTACAAAACCGCAGGACAAGTATATATACAGACACCAGCGCAGCAATTCCTGCGAGGGGGACACCGATATTATGAAACTTACACGCATTGAAGTCTTCAATTTTCGCAAATTGCGGCGCGCCCGTCTGGACATGTCGGATAAGCAGACTCTGCTCGTGGTAGTGTCCCAAGACGTGGTGTAGAAACCGGTGCCCGCCTGCTTCTTCATAGCCGATGTCGCTCGTTCACTGAGCGGCGATCATCGTCGTCTCTTCATTATGGTTGCATACGGCGGTCAGTTTTTCCACTGGCATGTAACGGCGGCAGACGGCCCACTCATCATTTTGCTCCAGCATGAGCGCGCCGACGAGGCGGATGACGGCCTCACGGTTGGGAAATATCCCGACCACGTTGGTGCGACGCTTGATCTCCTTGTTGACGCGCTCCAGCGGGTTTGTGCTGTGCAACTTGCTGCGCAGGCTTTCGTCATATGCCATGTAGGCCAGCACGTCGTGCTCGGCCTCATCCATCAGCTCAGCCACATCACGGAACCGGTCGCGCAGATTGTCAACGATCTCGCGCCAACGGGTGTGAGCCTGGTCGCTGCCCTTCTCGGCGAAGGCTGTCTTCACCACAGCGCTAACCACCGGCTTGCTGGCCTTGTTAACACGGGCCAGCAGGTTGCGTTGAAAATGCACGCGGCAGCGCTGCCATCCAGCGCCCAAAACCTTGTGTGCTGCGGCCTTTAGGCCTTCGTGTGCGTCGCTGATCACCATCTGTATGCCCCGCAGGCCGCGCCGGGTGAGCGAGCGTAAGAAGTCATCCCAGAACGTTTCGGCCTCGGATGGCATGACGGTGATGCCAAGAATTTCACGGCGCCCATCGGTGTTGACCGCGACAGCCACTATCACGGCCATGGAGACAATCCGCCCGCCTTCGCGCTGTTTTACATAGGTGGCGTCGAGCCACAGGAAGGGCCAGTCGCCTTCCAGCGGCCGGTTCAGGAATGCCTGCACCCGCTCGTCGATCTCTTCGCAAAGGCGCGATACCTGGCTCTTCGAGGTGCCCGTCAGTCCCATTGCGTGAACCAGATCGTCCACCGCACGGGTGGATACTCCTTGGATATAGGCTTCCTGAACCACCGCCATCAGCGCCTTCTCGGCGGTTCTGCGTGGTTCAAGGAAAGCTGGAAAATAGCTGCCCTTGCGCAGCTTCGGGATGTTCAGGCCGATGGTGCCCGCGCGGGTGTCCCATCGCCGCGGCCGGTAGCCATTCCGCTGGTTATCCCGATCCGGACTGCGCTCGCCGTGCCCGGCCCCGCAAACGGCGGCCACCTCGATGTCCATCAGTCGTTGGGCGGCGTCCTGGATCAGCTCGCGCAGAAAATCCGTGTCTTCGCTCTTGGCGATTACGCTCGGAAGATCAATCATGGTCTCGGTCATCGTGCTCTCCTTCGTTGTCATTGGTCTTTGAACAACCTCAGACAACGAAGAAGCGCGGTGGCCGCCAGCCCGGCCGACTGCGGCCTCCTACACCACGGGAGGGGGCACTACCTGCGGTCATCGACCCTGGGTTTGCCGTGGGATTTGGGAAAGAAAGGTTCAAGGCGTGCCATCTGGGCGTCGGTCAGCCAGAAAAGATCAGACATGTTCACCGCTCGTTTTTTCGAACCGTGAATCACGCGACCTATCGGAAATCAATGGGTCCTGACCCTAGGCTCAGGACTCATAGCCAGTATATGACGAGGGCTGCCAACGCGATTGCCGACAGAAAAACCTTGGGGCACCTGTCGTAGCGGGTTGCCACGCGCCGCCAATCCTTCAGTCTTCCGAACATGATCTCAATGCGGTTACGTCGTTTGTAACGGCGCTTGTCGTATCGAACTGTCGTCTTTCGTTGCT
>NZ_JBMERR010000033.1:0-18104 GCF_048820915.1 Cribrihabitans pelagius
TGCCCCATCAGAACTTCAACCTGCCTTAACTTCACGACAATCTCTTCAGGCTTGGGTCGCTTCGTTGCCATCTATGGTCCTCCGTTTCCTAATCATAGGGGCGGACCACTTCTTTGGGGGAGGCTCAATGCGCGCATCCCGCGCCGGCACCGGCGACCGCAATCACGCCTATCGTTGCCAAGTGATCAACGAGTTCCTGCGCCAGATCGATCTGCTGCACCGGGAGGAGGGCTTCTTGTTGATCGGCGCCACCAATTTTCCCTGAAAGATCGACCCGGCCAACCTGCGTCCGGGCCGTTTCGACCTGCATCACGAACTGCCCCTCCCAACCCGGCATCAGATCCAGGTCATGCTTGAACAGGCCTTCCCGGACTCCGGGACAGATCTGCGCCCTCTGTCCCGGAAACTGACCGGACAAACACCGGCCGTGATCGATGCCTGCATCCGCGAAGCCCGCGCCAAGGCTCGGCGTCAGGGGCGCAGCTTTGATCCCAGTTTCCTGGATGAGGTCCTCGACCAAGAACAGGGCTACCGGAGGCCGCTGGATGAGCGCATCGCCGTGCATGAATGCGGGCATGCCATCGTAGCCTGGCTTTACGGAGAAGAGGTCAACCGCATTTGCCTCTCCCCCACTGGCGGTTTGACCGAACGCACCGCGCCGCCGCACGCCGGGCTGGAGGCGGATTTCGACCGGCAAATGTACATCCATCTCGCCGGCCGCGCCGCGGAGCGGCTCGTGTTCGGGACTATCTTTGCCGGAGCAGGCGGAGGCTCCACCTCTGATCTCGCGCAGGCCGCGCAGCTGTCTCTGGCGATGGACTATGAGCTAGGACTCAGGATCCACGGCAACGCCTGGTTCGGGCCGCCGGATCCAGCCCGCTTAACAGCAGGAGAACGCAAGCGCCTGAAAGAGCGACTTGACCGTGCCGAAGACTGCGCCCGTGCGCTGCTGTACCCTCACCGGCATCTTCTCTAGGAAATGGCCTCGGTTCTGACGCGGCAACGGGAATTTGACGCCAGCGCCGTCAAGTCCGGGCTGCAGTCCCTGCCCCGCAAGCCCGGCCCGGATGAAGATCCGGAAGGCACCGGAGATGATGCGTCTAACAAAGCCACTGCATTCGGCCCAGGTTCCGGATAACTCCCTGCCGGTAATAGTTTGCGGCCCCGCGCCATCCCGGAAGCAACACTCCCGGCGCTCTGGGTGGCACCGGACAAGGGCCCCGCCGATGGAGTTATCCACATAAACCCGTCCAGCCGCGGCAGCAGACACCCCATCTGGCCTCCGCCGCCCGCCCGCTCCCGGTATGATGAAGCCAACAGCCGCCGGGGCAGATCCCGGCCAGATCAGCAGCATCGAAAGAGCGCCCCGGGCCTGTGTCCGGGAGCGGCGGGAGACCTCGGCCTGTGGCAAGGGACCAAAAGAGCTATGTCAAAATTTCGGGGCCTGCCAATCTCCCCGGCATGTCCCGGAAGGCCGCGCGGCCGCCCCGGGCGGCTGCCCGGCCGCGCTCCTGCAAATCGTCAGGCTCCTCGCCCGGGAAGACATCGCGGCAATGAGGCGCCAACCGCCTTCAGAGGAATAAGCCATGAACGCAACACCCGGTCTCCGCGCCGCCATCTACGCCCGCTATCCGGCGGACAAGCAAAAAGACACATCAGTCGAAGACCAGGTCAGCCTGTGCCGCCGCCTCTGCGGTCAGAAGGGCTGGCACGTGGCGCACGTCTTCACCGACCACGCCATCAGCGGTAAAATCAGTCAGCGTCCGGGTTATGCCCGCTTGCTCCATGCCTCCGAAAGCGGCCAGGTTGATGTCATCGTCGCTGAAAGCCAGAACCGTCTCTCACGGGATCGGACGGATTCCGCGACCCTTCTGAAGCGGATGACATTCTTCGGGATCAGCCTCTACACCGTGGCCGCCCAGGAGCTCGATGAGCAGAAGGTCGGGGTGGGGAGTCTGGTTTCCTCTCTCTTCCTGAAGGACCTGGCCCTGAAGACACGCCGCAGCCTTGAAGGACGCATTGCCCGGGGCAAGTCCGCTGGGGGGATTTGCTACGGCTACCGGGTGAAGCGCGAGATCCTGCCCAGCGGCACGGTCAGCACCGGTGACCGGGAGATCGAACCGGACGAGGCCGCCGTCATCACCCGGATCTTCCGGGATTACGCTGAAGGCCTTTCCGCCGCACGATCGCCGCGGCCCTGAACACCGAGGGCGTGCCCGGACCGCAAAGCGGCAAGGGCACCGGCGTCTGGAACCCCTCGACGATCTCCGGGAACATCAAGCGCGGCACCGGAATCCTGAACAACGAGCTTTATATCGGGTGCCTGGTCCGGAACCGGCTGACCTATGACACCCAACCCGGACACCGGGAAACGGCTGTCGCGCTTCAACCCGCCCGAAGCCTGGAAGACCGAGGAGGTCCCGCAGCTGCGCATCATTGATGACGCACTTTGGCATGCGGTGAAGGCGCGTCAGGGAAAGGTGAGCAAGGCGATGAACCCGGCCGGAGTCCCCACCGAGCGGCCGCGGCCGGAACGTGCGCGCCGGCCGGCCTATCTTCTGTCAGGTCTCCTGCGCTGCGCCAGCTACACGCTGATCAACAAGACGCGCTATGGCTGCGCCGGTGCGCGCAGCAAGGGCGCTGCGATCTGCACCAACCGCGCCACCATCGGCCGGGAAGAGATGGAGGCGCGGGCTCTCTCCGGTTTGACGCAGCGCCTGCTGGCCCCGGATCTGCTGGCGCAATTCGCCGAAGACTACCGCAAGGCCTTCAATGAAGCCGCAGCCGGAGCCACCCAGGAACGGCAAAAGGCGGAAGTCTCGCTCAAGAAAGTGAAAGCCAAAATCGCAGGAATCTTGAACGCCATCGAAGACGGCATGCACCACGCCTCGTTGAAGGCCAAGATGTCGGAACTGTAGGCGAAGAAAGCCAGACGGGAGGCCATTATTAAGGAAAACCCGTCCCCCTGCCCTGCGGCCGCATCCCAGCCTTTCGGAGCGCTACCGCGAGATGGTCGAGGACCTCGCCCGGTCGCTGAACGCGCCCGAGGTGAAGCGGGAGGCCACTGCATCGCTGCGGGCGCTGATTTCGGAAGTGCGCATGGTTCCAGACAGTGGTGCGCCCGGCGGCCATCAGCTTGAACTTGTGGGGAAACTGGCGGAATTGACGGCTTTGGGGAAGCCGGAATCGACAAAGCCCCGCAGGGTGCAGGGGCGTGGCCGGAAACGATTGCTGCGGGAGCGGCCTTGGACACTGTTTCGCCAAAGCCCGGAAATATCCAGATAGTCGCAGCCGCGATTGGCATTACCCGCTATAGCGCTGCGCTGGAATCGGCAGAACGTACCGGAATTCGATCCCTGGCAATCCAGCACGATCAATTGCAGGAAGCTCCGAGCGGACCCGGCTTGGCGCCTGCGCTGGCAACACCGGCCTTCCATCCGGTCATTTTGCCGCCCTGCCAGCCAAGGGCGGTTTCATCAGAACAAGTCTACCCGTTCATCACCAGGGCGGCCTGCTGGCCGGTCATCCTGCGGACTTCCGAAACAGCCCGCGCCAGCGCCGGGCCGACCTCGTCAAAGATACGCTGGTCGGACAGCAGCTTGGAGGTCGAGCTGGCGAGAAAGGCCACCGGCTCTCCCAGGTCCGATGGCCGGTAAGGCACCGCGACCGCGTTGATCGTCTCGGAAAACCGGTCGCCGCCCCGCACCTGGGTGTGGCCATCGGCCAGGATCTCGTCATGCGCGGCCAGCCTGATCGCCGCGATTTCGGCAAGCAGTTCCTCGGGCTCATCCCTGTGGCTCTCCAGGAAGCGGGCGAACTCCTCATCGCTCAGCGCGCCGAGGTAGGCCTTGCCGCTGGACGACGTATGGAGCGGCATCCGGTATCCGACATCCAGCCAGATGGAGGAAGAATTTACCGGCCGCCACGCCTTGGTCAGCAGCATCCGCCTGTCATCCTTGATGCTGATCGCGGTCAAGGTCCCGGTCTCATCCGCCAGCCGCTGCATCACCGGCGCGGCGATCTCGACAAAGGCAAAGGAGGCCGCGGCGATATTGCCCAGCGCCAATGCGGCCGGGCCAAGGCGGTATTTGTCATGCCGCCGCCCGTGGGTCAGATAGCCCAGCGCGCAGAGCGTGAAGGTGAGCCGGGACACCGTCGGCCGCGGAATGCCGGTGCGCTCGGAAATCTCGAGATTGCCGAGGCCGTCATCCGTTGGGCGGAATGCTCTCAGGATGGTCAGGCCGCGCGCCAGAGTGTTGGCAAATCTCTTGTCCGATGGGTCGGCTGGCATGGGTGTTCCTATGTCTGTGCGGGCATCCGGCCCGTGCTGGAGGCCGTTCTGCGGTGGCCCCCGATATTACTGAACCGCGTTTGACAGCACCAGAGAGATCGAAGGGAAAGCAACCAGCAGGATCAGGACAATCACGTCGACACTGAGGAACCGCCAGATGCCGGAGAACACCATGCCGACCGGAGCCTCCTTGCCGACGACATTGGACAGGACGAAGACGTTCAGCCCCACCGGCGGGGTGATCAGGCCGATCTCCAGCAGTTTCACTACCACGACACCGAACCAGATCAGGTTCAGCCCGTAAGACTCCACCAGCGGCACCACCAGCGGCAGGGTCAGGACCATGATCCCGATCGGGTCCAGGAACATGCCGAGCATCAGATAGACCACGCAGATGGCGAACAGCAGCACCGCGCTGGACAGCTCGGCTTGCGCAACCCAGTCCACCAGCGCCGGGGCCATGCCGGTAAGTGCGATGGCCGCGACAAAGATCTTGGCACCGGCGGCGACAAAGAAGATCGCGGCGGTCTGCACGCAGGTCTCCCGCACCGCCAGCCAGATGCCCGCGAGGTTCAGCTGCCGCTGCGCGAGGCCAATCGCCGCGGTCAGCACCACGCTCACCGCCGCCGCCGCGGTGGCGGTAAAGTAGCCGCCGTAGATCCCGACCACGATCACCGCAAAGATCAATGCCGCGGGCCAGGCCCGGCGGAAGGCGGTCAGCTTGTCAGCCATGCTCGCGGCCTCCCCCCGGGCGGGCACCGCTGCCGGGTCGGACCGGATCCACATCGCGATGACCAGCACAAACCCCGCCAGCGTCAGAAGCCCCGGCAGGATGCCCGCGATGAACAGCTTGTTCACCGAGGTCTCGGTGAAGATCGCGTAGATGATGAACAGAATGCTCGGCGGGATCAGCGAGCCCAGCGTGCCCCCCGCCGCAACGCTGGCGGTGGCGAGCCGCGGGTCATAGCCAAGGCGCAGCATCTCGGGTGTGCAGATCTTCCCCATCGTCGAGGCACAGGCCAGGCTGGAGCCTGTGATGGCGGAGAAGCCGCCGCAGCCCATCACCGAGGCCACCGCAACCCCGCCGCGCAGCCGCAGCAGCCAGACCTTGGCCGCGTCGTAGACAGCCGTGGTGATGCCTGCGCGATAAGCGATGTTGCCCAGCGCGATGAACAGCGGGATCATCGACAGGTCGAAGGAATGCAGCAGATCGAAAGAGTTGTTGAAGACCAGCGACGAGGTCGCCCGGAACGCGCGCTCGGGCATAAAGGTGCCGGTGCGGAAGGCGAAGATCGTGAAGGCCGCAAGCGTGGCCACGCCGATCAGGGCAAAGGCAATCGGCACCCGAAGGGCCAGAAGCACAAGCATGACGGCAAAGGCCACAAGGCCGATCATTGCAGGATCCACGGACAGTCTCCTTGGCAGGTATTTCGGGGGCAGGTATTTCGGGGGTCAGGTCTTGGGGGCCGCGATCTCGCCGCCCCGCAAGAGGGTCACGGCGTCACCGGCAACCATCACGGCCAGCCGCAGCCAGCCGAGCGCGATGCCCAGCACAAAGGCCAGACGGCCCGGCCATTGCGGCAGGTTCAGATCGCCGTAGAACACGCTGCCGGTCTGCCATTGGTGCAGGAATTCCCGGCCGCCGGAATAGAGGATCGGCGACAATGCGAGCAGGCCGAACAGGGTGCCGAACACCGTCAGCCATCCGGTGACCCGCGGCGGCAGCGCGTTGGTTACGAACTCCACCGCGATATGCGCCCGCTGCGCGGTGGCGGCGGCCAGGGGCATCACAATGGCCAGCACCATCAGCTCGCGCACGATGACAATGGTGTCCGGCACCGAGCTGCCGAACAGATTGAGCGCCACCACATCGGCAAAGATCAGAAGCGCCAGCAGGATGATGGCCGCAGCCGATACATCCACGAAAACCCGTTCCAGCCTGTGCAGCATCACGTCCTCCCCTGCAATTGCCAGGCGGCCCCGCGGCCGCCCGGTCCGCGTTCCGCCCTGGTCAGTTGCCGCGCGTCCAGGGATAGCCCTTGGCTTCGAACTCGGCGGTGTATTCGGCCACCGCGGCGGTATAGGTCTCCATCAGCCGGTCGGCATCCATACCAACGCTGCGGGCGTTGTCCATCCACTCCGCGATAAAGGGTTCCGCCGCGGCATTAAGCGCCGCCTTGTCCGCCTCGCTTAGCTCGATGACCTCGATCTTGCGGGCGGTGTCGCCCGTCTTCATGGCATCCATTGCGTTGCTGTTGGCGCTGTTCACGATCTGGGCAAACTGATCCGCCAGCTCTTCGCCCGCCTGCATCAGCACCTGCTGCTGGCCGGGCTCCAGCCCGTCGAAGACCTGCTTGTTCATGAACATGCCGTAGCCGCCGATCTGGCCCCAGTTCAGGACGGTGTAGCTGTCGATCACTTCGTCCCACTTCAGCGAGGGCACGATGTAGTCATAGCCCTGGCTGCAGTCGATCAGGCCGGTGTCCAGCCCCTGGTAGGCCTCATAGACCGACAGGTTCACCCGGGTTGCGCCCATCTCGCCGAAGACCTTGCCGTAGACGCCGGCGCCCCGGACTTTCTTGCCTTTGATGTCCTCGATCGAGCGGATCGGCTCGCCCGCGCAGGCCACGTTCACGGCCGAGGCGGTGAAGGTGCCGATGTAGACCAGGTTCTGGCTGGCAAGATGTTCGGTGATCTGGGGTTCCGAGCGCATCATGCGGTCGGCCGCGCGCATCGCCACCCAGGCATTCGGGCCCCCGATGGGGAAGTCGGCCAGCGAATAGGCCGCCATTTCCTTTTGGAAGTAGGCCGCGATGATGGAGCCCGCATCGGCCACCCCGTCGCTGATCCCCTGCACCGCCGCGCTCGCCTTGAACAGCGCGCCGCCCCATTGCACATCCATCCGCAGATCGCCGCCGGAGAGGTCGGCGATCCTGCTGTTGTACCACTTCAGCGCGGCAGGAACCGTGCCCCGGTCGGGGCCGCTGTGGCCGTAGTAGATCACGGTTTCCGCAGACGCCGCGGTTGCACCGAGGCTGGCCGCAATTGTCAGCCCTCCCAGAAAGTTCTTGATCATTCCCATGACTGGCATCTCCTCCTCAAAAGCTACCCAATTTATTTCACTATGTGGAATTTTTACAGCATGTCTAGGTTTTTATTTCACCTAATGGAATTTCCCTCCAGCACTGCGCCGTGCCGCACTTCAGCAAAGCGGACAAAGCACCTCAGACGCCCTCAGCCAGCTCCCTGGCGAAGGTCTCGATCAGCTTCGCCTTCAGGATTTTTCCGGTCGGCGCGGCAGGCAGGGCCTCGGCCACGATGATGCGCGCGGGCCGCTTGTAGGGCGCCAGCCGGTCGTGCAGGAAGGATTTCAGCTCTGCCTCAGTGGTCCCGCTGCCGGTGGCGGCGCTGACAAAGGCCAGGACCTCCTCGTTGCCCTCGACCGTGCGGCCCACCACGCTGGCCACCACCACATCGGGATGTTCGGTCAGCGCGGCTTCGATCTCGACCGGGTAGACGTTGAACCCCGACCGGATGATCAGCTCCTTGGTGCGCCCGGCGATGTGCAGCCGGCCCTCGCTGTCGAAGCGGCCAAGGTCGCCGGTGCGGAAGAACCCGTCCTCGGTCAAGGCCGCCGCGGTCTGCTCCGGGTCGCGGAAGTAGCCTTTCATCACCTGCGGCCCGCCCACTAGAATCTCGCCGATCCCCTCCTCCGGGGTGGCCCCCGGCGCGTCCAGATCCAGCTTGAGAACGCAGTCGCCCATGGGCAGCCCGACGCTGATGTCCGGATCGCCGAAGAGGTTGCGGGTGGCACAGACGCCGGCCGTGCCCTCGGTCAGCCCGTAGCCGTTCTGCAGCGGCAGGCCGTAAAACGCCTCCGCCTCGCGCTTCCAGGCCGGATCCAACGGCGCGCCGCCCGAGGAGACGAACCGCAGCTTGCCAGCATCGTAGCGCGGCTTGCCGTGCGAGCGGGCATAGTTGAACAGATGCGCGTGCATCTGCGGCACCGCGGGCAGCAGGGTGACGTCCTCCTGCAGCGCCTGGTACATCCGCTCGGCCGAAAACTGCGCCTCCATCCGCATCGCCGCCTGCGCGAGGGTGGCGGAGAGCATGGTGACCAGCCCGAAGATATGGCTGAGCGGCAGCGCCAGGTAGGTCACGTCCGAAACCTGGATGCCCCGCACCTCCGCCGCCGCGGCGGCGCCTGCGATCAGGTTGCCATGGGTCAGCATCGCCGCCTTGGGGGTGCCGGTCGTGCCGGAGGTATATAGCAGCAGGGAGACCTGCTCGCGCCCGTCGCCGGACACCGCGTCCGGCACCGCGCCCGCCCGCGGCATCAGCGCCGCCGCGCCAAAGGCGCCCTGCACATCCTGCGCGCCGTAGTGATCCGCATGGGCGCGGGCCGCGGCGGAGGATGCGGCCGAGAACATCACCGCGCTGGGGTCGGAATGGGCGAAGATCCGGTCGAGTTCAGCCGTGGTGAGCCGCGCGTTAATGGCAACCGCCGCTGCGTCCAGCAGGCTTGCGCCATAGAAGAACGCGATCACCTCGGCGCAGTTTTCGCACACCAGAACCACCCGGTCTCCGGGCCGCACGCCTGCGGCCTTCAGCTGCTCCGCCGCGGCATGGGCTGCCGCTTCCATCTCCCGCCAGCTCAGGCGGCGGCCGTCGTGATCCCTGAGAGCCAAAGCATCCGGGCGGGCCTCTGCGGCTGCCTCAAGCAGCCCGTGTACGCGATTGTGCATGTCTTTCCTCCTCCCCATTGCCGTCACGCCGTCAGGCGGCGACGCCCAGCCGCGCAAGCGCCGCCATCGCCTCGGCCTCCAGCCGGCCGGTGATTTCGGCAAACGGCTCCACCTTGTCCACGAACCCCAGGGCATGGCCTGCCGACAGCAGCCCCCGCGAGACATCTCCGGTTTCATAGGCGTTGCGGCCGATCTTGCCGGAAACATGCTGCATCAGCTCTTGGATGCCGATCTCCGGGTTGTCCCGCTCCAGCCGGGCCACGGCCTCGGTGGTCTGGTTGCGCAGGCTGCGCACGGTGTTGCGCACCGAGTGCATGGTGAGCTGCGTGTCCAGCTCGCTCGCCTCAACCATCGCCTGCTTGTAGCCCGGATGCGCCGTCAGCTCAGCGGCGACCAGGAAGCGGGTCCCCATCACCACGCCGGAAGCCCCCATCACCAGCGCCGCGATGATCTGCTTGCCGTGTCCGATGCCGCCGCCGATCAACCAGGGGATGCTCAGCCGGTCCTCCGCCAGCCCGGCGTTGACCATGCTGCCGACCATGTCCATGCCGGGATGGCCGCCGCATTCGGCGCCGACGATCGACACCATGTCGACGCCCACCTGCTCGGCTTTCACCGCGTAGCGCAGGCTCGGCACCTTGTGCAGAACGTTGATCCCGGCGTCCTTGAGGATGGGCATGAAGGCCTCGGGGCTGCGGCCGGAGGTTTCGACGAATTGCACGCCCTCGTCCGCGATCAGGCGGAACACCTCTTCGGTCTTCTCCCCCGGCACCAGCTTGGGGATCATCGAGACGTTGACCCCGAAAGGCTTGCCGCCGCACATCTCCCGGCAGCGGCGGATCTCTGCGCGCAGGTCGTCCATTTCGGGGAAGCTGGCTGCGGTAATGAAGGAAATCACCCCGGCCCGTGCCGCGGCCGAGACGTATTCGGCATTGGCAAGCCATTGCAGCCCGCCTGCCACCACCGGCAACCGGGTGCCATAGGTCCGGGTCACGGGCGTGTCGAATATCGCCGGACGTGCAGAAGTGTGCATCATGTCGGTCTCCTCACCAGAATACTGCGGATGTCTTGCCAAGAAAGGCGCTGATGCCCGCCTGGGCCTCGTCTCCGCCCAGCGCCTTGGCCATGGCGTCGCGTTCATGCGCAAGCTGGTCTTCGAAACTGGCGGTCTCAGACTGGTTGAGC
The DNA here is from genome assembly GCF_048820915.1 of Cribrihabitans pelagius. Lineage (NCBI taxonomy): Bacteria > Pseudomonadati > Pseudomonadota > Alphaproteobacteria > Rhodobacterales > Paracoccaceae > Cribrihabitans > Cribrihabitans pelagius. The sequence continues at coordinate 10,222 of NZ_JBMERR010000033.1, forward strand.
AGCATCTTGATATCGGCAATTGCCGCTTTGGGGCCGCGGGCGAGGGCTTCGGCCAGCGCCTCGGCCTGGGCGAGGGCGCGGCCCTTGGGCGCGAGTTCCGTGACGGCGCCCAGCTGGTGCAGGCGCTCCGCGCTGAGAGGTTCGCCCAGCATCGCCATCCGCGCCACGGTCGCCCGCGGCAGCGCCTGGGTCAGCGCGTAGGTCGCCCCGCCGTCCGGCACCAGGCCCGCCTTCACATAAGCCAGGGTGAACTTGGCGCCTTCTTCGGCCACGATCATGTCCGCCGCCATCGCAAGCGACAGCCCGGCCCCGGCCGCGCCGCCCTCGACGGCGGCGATCACTGGCTTGGGGCAGGCGCGGACCGCGCGGATCAGGGCGTTCAGCTTGCCGATCTGCACCTGACGCTCCGCGTAAGCCATCGCGCGGCGCTCCTTCAGCATGTTGAGGTTGCCGCCGGAGCAGAAGAACCCGCCCTCTCCCGCCAGGATCACCGCCGCGATGCCGGGGTCGGAGGCCGCCTGCGCGAGCCCGTCCTGCAGGCCCTGATAATATTCATAGGACAGCGCGTTGCGCATCGCGGTGTTGCAGTTCCAGATGATCAGCGCGCCGCCGCGGCGCTCAAGCCGGTAAAGCGCGCTCATGCCGCCGCCCCGCTGTCCTGTGCGCGCACCCGCCGGAAGACACCGGTGGAGGACGCGATCAGCCGGTCGCTTTCGTCCCGCAGATCGCAGGCGACGAACTTGGTTGTCCGCCCGCCGCCGGTGATCCGGCCGGTGGCCCGCACGCGGCCCTCACGGGCCACCGCGATATAGCTGATGTTGAGCGACAGGGTGACGAAGGGCGTGATGCCTTCCGGATCGCAGGTCAGGCTGGCGGTGATGCCGCTGGCGGTATCCAGGAGCGTCGCCGCGACCCCGCCATGCAGGCTGCCCTGGCGGTTCAGGTGCAGGGGCGAGATGTCCAGCACGCAATGGGCCTCGATTGCCTCAGCGTCGATTTCGATGTCGTAGCCCATCGCCTCGAACAGCGGGATCAGGGGCTTTGCGGGACGCTTGGGCGCCATGGCTCAGCCCGCCTTCAGCGCGATGAAGCGCTCCAGGTGGTGGTCGGTGTCCCCGAACAGGTGGTCGATCATCGTCAGGCGGCGGGCAAAATGCGAGAGCGCATATTCATCGGTCATGCCGATGCCGCCGTGCATCTGGATGCATTCCTCGGCCACCAGCGCCCCGGTGCGGCCGATGAGGTTCTTGGCGGCGCTCGCGTGGATCTCGCGCAGATCGCGCGGCTGCTCCAGGTTGCCTGCGAGGTTGATCACCGCCGAACGCGCCTGCTCCACTTCGATCAGCATGTCCGCCATCCGGTGCTGCAGGGCCTGGAACTTGCCGATCGGGGTGCCGAACTGCTTGCGTTCCTTCAGGTAGCTGATGGTCAGGTCCCTCGCCGCCTCCATCGCCCCCAGCGCTTCGGCGCAGATGGCCGTCAGGCCGCGGGCAACGGCTGCCTCCAGTGCGTCCAGCCCCTCTCCGGCGGCACCCAGCCGCGCTGAGGCAGGCAGCCGCACCCCGTCCAGGGTCACTGTGGCCGCGGGAATGCTATCCATGTTGCGGTAGCCGCTGACCGACACGCCGGGCGCATTCACCGGCACCAGGAACAGCGATATGCCCGCCGCATCCGCCACGCCGCCAAACTCGCGCGCGGAGACCACCAGGGTCTGCGCCTCTGCCCCATGAAGCACATGGGTCTTGATGCCGCTCAACACAATGGCATCGCCCTCGGGCACGGCTGTGGTTTCCACGTGGTTCAGGTCGTAGCGCGCCGCGGCCTCGCCCTGCGCCAGCGCCGCCACATGGGTGCCGGCGATGATCTCGTCTGCCAGCCCGCGCTGGCGCTCGCCGCCAAGGGCCGCGATCAGCCCGCCCGCGAGCACCGCAGGCAGCACAGGCTCGATCACACCGGCGCGGCCCAGCTCCTCGAACACCACCATCAGGTCGAAGCCCTGGCCGCCAAAGCCGCCCTGCTCTTCGCTGAACATCGCGCCCAGCACGCCCAGGTCAGCCAGGCCGGCATGGATACCGCCATCAAAGGGCGTGCCCGCCGCGATCAGCGCCCGGCGCTCCTCGTGTGCGTATTTGTCCGCCAGGAACCGCCGCAGCGTGTCGCGGAGCATCACCCGTTCTTCTGTCAGATTGAAATCCATGTCGCCTGCTCCCGTTACAGCCCCAGAATGGCCTTGGTGATGATGGTGCGCTGCACCTCGTTCGAGCCGCCGAAGATCGACAGCTTGCGCATGTTGAAATACGCAGGTGCCGCAGCTGCCGCATGGTCCGGCCCCAGGGCCCCCGCATTGCTGCCGCCCTCCAGGAAATCGGGCTGGAACGGCAGCGCATCGGGCCCCATCGCGCGGCGCAGGAGCGATGTCAGCTCCTGCCGGATCACCGTGCCCTTGACCTTCAGCATCGAGCTTTCGGCGCCCGGCGCCTGCCCTTTGGCCGCGGCCGACACCACCCGCAGGTTGGTGGTTGCCATTGCCATCAGATCGATCTCCGCCTGCGCCATCCGGGCCGCGAAATGCGGGTTCTCGGCCAGCGGCCGGCCGCCGGAGTTCACCCGCCCGGCCACGTGTTTCAGCGTGGTCAGGAGCGCGGTGGAGAACCCCACCCCGGCGATATTGGTGCGCTCATGGGTCAGCAGGTACTTGGCGTAGGTCCAGCCCTTGTTCTCCTCTCCCACCAGGTTCTCCGCTGGCACCCGGACATTGTCGAAGAACACCTCGTTCACCTCAGGCTCGCCATCGATCAGCACGATGGGGCGCACGGTGACGCCAGGCGTTTCCATGTCGATCAGCAGGAAGGAGATGCCCTCCTGCTTCTTAGCGTCGGGATCGGTGCGCACCAGGCAGAAGATCCAATTGGCGTGCTGGCCCAGCGTGGTCCAGGTCTTCTGGCCGTTGACCACATAGTGATCGCCTTCGCGCACCGCGCGGGTCTTGACCGCGGCGAGGTCAGAGCCCGCGCCCGGCTCGGAGTAGCCCTGGCACCACCAGTCCTGCCCGTTCAGGATCCGCGGCAGGAAGCGCTTGCGCTGGTCTTCCGTGCCGAACGCCAGCAGCACCGGGGCCAGCATCGACAAGCCAAAGGGCAGGCTGCGCGGGGCATGGGCGAGGCAGGCTTCCTCCTCGAAGATATGGCGCTGCACCGCGTTCCACTCGCAGCCGCCGTAGGCCCTTGGCCAGTTCGGCGCCAGCCAGCCGCGCGCATTCAGCAGGCTGTGCCACAGCTCGATGTCTTCCTTGGCCAGCCGCTTGCCCAGCCGCACCTTCTCGCTCAGCTCATGCGGCAGAGTCTCGGCCAGCCACTGGCGGACCTCACCCCGGAACGCCTGCTCTTCCTCAGTGTAATTCAGATCCATTGCGCCTTGCCCCTTCAGAAGACTTCGAACAGCCCGGCCGCGCCCATGCCGCCGCCGATGCACATAGTGACAACGCCGAGCTTGGCACCGCGCCGCCGGCCTTCGAGCAGCAGGTGCCCGGTCATCCGCGCGCCGGTCATGCCAAACGGGTGGCCGATCGAGATCGAGCCGCCGTTGACGTTGCAGATCTCCGGGTCGATCCCCAGCCGGTCGCGGCAGTAGAGCGCCTGCGAGGCGAAGGCCTCGTTCAGCTCCCACAAGTCAATGTCGCTGACGGTCAGCCCGTGCCGCTCCAGCAGGCGCGGCACCGCAAAGACCGGGCCGATGCCCATTTCATCCGGCTCGCAGCCTGCCACGGCAAAGCCCTTGAAGGCCCCCAAAGGCTCGGCGCCCTCACGCTCGGCTACCGCGCTGTCCATCAGCACCAGCGCCGCCGCGCCGTCGCTGAGCTGCGAGGCATTGCCGGCGGTCACGAAATGCCCCTCGCCCTGCACCGGCGCGAGCCCTGAGAGCCCTTCCAGCGTGGTATTGGGCCGGTTGCAGTCATCCATGGCGAATGTCACCTCCTTGCGGGTGATCTCGCCACTTTGCTTGTCCTTGAAAGCCTGGGTTACGGTAATCGGCACGATTTCCTCGTCCAGCCTGCCCGCGGCCTGCGCTGCTGCGGTGCGCTGCTGGCTGGCGAGCGCCAGTTCGTCCTGCGCCTCGCGGCTGATGCCATAGCGTGCGGCCACGATGTCGGCGGTCTGGATCATCGAAAGATACAGTTCCGGCTTGTTTTCCAGGATCCAGCTCTCTTGCGCCTGCGGCGGGCGCGACGGCGGCATCTGGCTGATGCTCTCCACCCCGGCGCCGATGGCCGCCGGCGCGCCCTCCATCACGATGGAATGCGCCGCCATCGCCACCGCCTGCAGCCCGGAGGAGCAGAAGCGGTTCACAGTGGCCGCGGAAACAGAAACCGGCAGCCCGGCGCGGATCACCGACTGGCGGGCGATGTTGGCGCCGGTCCAGCCCTCGGGGTAGCCGCAGCCGACCAGCGCGTCCTCGATCAGGTCGGGCGCAATGCCCGCCCGCTGGACCGCGTGGCTGATGGCGTGGCCTGCCATGGTGGCGCCATGGGTTTCATTGAAAGCGCCGCGGTAGGACTTGGCGAGGCCAGTGCGCGCGGTGGAGACGATAACCGCCTGTTTCATTGGAAACTCCTTCAGGAATTGAGGCTGGCAAAGGTCCGGCCTTCAGAGGCCAGGCGCTGCAAGAGCGGCGCGGGCTGCCAGAGGAAGGGATCTTCCTCGTGGTAGCGGCAGATGTCCGTCAGGATCCTGTCCAGCCCCACGGTGTCAGCATAGTGCATCGGACCGCCGCGCCAGCGCGGAAAGCCGTAGCCGTTCAGCAGGGTCACATCCACGTCCAGCGGCCGCAGCGCGATGCCGTCCCCGACCACGCGCGCGGCCTCGTTCACCATCGCGGCCATGTAGCGGCTGACAATCTCCGCATCGCTGATGCTGCGCGGCGTGATCCCCTTGGCGGCACGCTCCTTCGCGATGATCTCTTCCACCTCGGGGTCGGGCCGGGGCGCGCCGGCCCCGTCATCGTAGATGTAGAACCCACGGCCGGTCTTACGCCCGAAGCGGCCCAGCTCGCACAGGCGGTCGGCGAACTCGGGGTATATTTCCCGCGGATCACGGCCGGGGGCCAGCCGCTTGCGGTTGGCCCAGCCGATGTCGAGCCCGGCCAGATCGCCCACGGCAAAGGGCCCCATCGCCAGGCCGAACCCGGTCAGCGCGCGGTCCACCGCGTAGGGGCTCGCGCCCGCCAGCACCATGCCGTAGACCGCCTTGCCGTAGTGCGAGAGGATCCGGTTGCCGACGAACCCGTCGCAGACCCCGGCGCGCACCGCCACCTTATTCAGCCGCTTGGCCAGGGCAAACCCGGATGCAACAACGTCAGGCGCGGTCTGTGCGCCCACGACCACTTCCAAGAGCCGCATCACATGCGCGGGCGAGAAGAAATGCAGCCCGATCACATCCTGCGGGCGGCTGGTCATCGCCGCGATGGCATTCAGGTCCAGGTAAGAGGTGTTCGATGCCAGAATGGCGCCCGGTTTGCAGACCTGATCCAGCCGGGTGAACACGTCTTTCTTGACGTCCATGCTTTCGAAAACCGCTTCGATCACCAGATCCGCTTGGGCAAAATCCTCAAACCGGGTGGTGGTGCGGAAAGCCTGCGCTAGGATGGCGTCGCGCCGCCCGGCAGCCAGCTTGCCGCGCTTCACCGCGCTGTCCAGCATCTTGGCAACGCTGGCGGCGGCCTTGGCGGCGGCCGCATCGTCACGCTCGGCCAGGGTCACCTCAAGGCCGCTGAGCAGCGCGCTCACGGCAATCCCCGCCCCCATCGTGCCGCCGCCAACCACGCCAACCCGACGGATCGCGCGCGACTCTGTTCCGTCGAGTTCCGGCAGTTTTCCGGCCTGCCGCTCGGCAAAGAAGGCGTGGATCAGGGCCTTGCTCTGATCGGACGCCATCAGCTCCTGAAACAGTGCGCGCTCCCGCTTCAAGCCCTCCTCGAACCGCAGGGTCATTGCTGCCTCCACGGCCTCCAGGCATTTCAAGGGCGCAATCGCGCCGCGCGCCGCCTTTGCGGTGTGCGCCCGGATGGCCGCCAGCTCCGCGGGCTTCAACTGATTGCAGGGCAAGCTGCCCGTCGGGCGCGGCCCCTCGCCGCCCGCGATCAGCTCGCGGGCAAAGGCGATGCCCGCGGCGCAGGCATCATCGCCGTCCGCGATCCGGTCGATCAGCCCCAGCGACAGCGCGGTCTCCGCATCGACCGGTTTACCGCCGGTGATCATCCTTGCGGCATCGGCTGCCGGAACCAGCCGCGGCAGGCGCTGCGTGCCGCCTGCCCCGGGCAAGAGCCCCAGGGACACTTCCGGCAAGCCGAAACGGGTGCCCTTCAGCGCAATCCGGTAGTGCGCGCCCAGAGCCACCTCCAGCCCGCCGCCCAGCGCGCGCCCATGCATCGCGGCAACCACCGGGACCTGCGCCGCCTCGATCTCATCGATGAGATCCGGCAGGGCCGGCGCCTTGGGCGGCTGGCCAAATTCGCGGATATCCGCACCGGCAAAGAACCCGCGCCCCGCGCAGCAGATCACGACGGCCTTGACCCCGTCGCTGCGCAGCGCCGCGCGCAGGCTGGTCTGCAGCCCCGCCCGCACGGCCTGCGACAGCGCGTTCACCGGCGGGTTATCCACCCCTAAAACCGCAACGCCGTCATCCATTGTCAGCTTGACCTGGCTCTTCATCCCGCGTCCTCCCCGTTGTCCGCCGCACCTCCCGGCTTGGGTTTTAGTAACAAGTTCAGTTTATAATTTCAATATGTGGAATTTCATTTCCCAAGATGAAATTTCGGCGGGGGCCGCTTGGGGACTGTTCAAGCCAAAATGGGCCGCAGTGCGCCGTCTGCCGGGATGGCGCTTCACCCCCTCCAGGGGGCCAGGATTTGAGAGGTCATGAAATCAGGAAGCTCCGGGCGTGCTGCGGCAGCGGCTCAGGAGGCGCGCGGCGGCCTGACCGCCCGCTTGCCAATGCCCTCAACCGCCGGCGGCAGGTCCGGCGGAGCCGCGGGCCCGCAGGACGGTATCGACAAATTCGTCCCCCGGCAGCAGGGACGCCCCGGACAGCAGGCAGCGCACGGCGCGGCGCGCCATCTCATCGGTGCGCTGGGAGGCGCTGGTCAGCCGGGGAACCACCAGCTTGGCCAGCGTGCTGTCATCGAACCCGGCGGTCGAGAGTTCATCCGGCACGCCGATCCCGAGATCCGGCGCCGCGCGCAGGGCGCCGATTGCCTGCTGAGCGCTGGCCGAAGCGATAGCGGTGGGCCGGACGCCCTCCCGCCCCGTCCAGCAGGCTGCGCGCGATGGCCTCGCCCGAGGCATAATCGAATTGCCTCTCGCGGACCCGCAGCTCAAGCCCGCCGTTGCCCGCGGCCAGCTCTTCAAGCTTTTCGCAGAACCCTTTCTTCCTGAGACGCCCGACCTCGGTCGTCTGCGGGCCCGAGATATAGACAATCCGCCGGTGCCAGAGCTGGTACAGGTGCTCGGCGACCAGCGCCGATCCCGCCGCGTGGCCGGCAGAAGTGGGCTTGCAGTTGCCAAACCGCCGGTCGACCGACACCATCGGGAGGCCGGTTTCCGGGGCCGGCGGACTGGTCCGAGGCGGCGATCACGATCAAACCCTTCAGGGATTGATCCAGCAGCGCCCCGATCTGCCGCCCACCGGCCCCGGAAACCGTCATCCCGATGCAATCCAGGCCAACCATGCATGTATGGATGCCCCCTTGTGTGCAAGAAGACGAGCCTCCCCCAAAGAAGTGGTCCGCCCCTATGATTAGGAAACGGAGGACCATAGATGGCAACGAAGCGACCCAAGCCTGAAGAGATTGTCGTGAAGTTAAGGCAGGTTGAAGTTCTGATGGGGCAA
>NZ_JBMERR010000034.1:0-17946 GCF_048820915.1 Cribrihabitans pelagius
GCCGAGATCTCCGCCAGCCGGTCATCAACGCTCCAGAAGCCTGCTTGCCTCGACATGGCCGCCTCCCGGTTACGCGGGAAGTGAATCACGTTATCCGCCGATCAGCCAGAGGTTTCCGGAGGTGTCCGGCTTATTTTGCGATGGCGGAGCTCGACCGCCGGTCGAAGTGATGGTGTCATTCATCGACATGCATCGCGGTGAGCATGGGGTCGAGCCGATCTGCACTGTCCTGCCGATTGCCCCTTCCACGTATTACGAGCATCTGGCGCGGCGGGCCGATCCGGCCCGGTTGTCGGACCGTGCCCGGCGTGACGCGGCATTGCGGCCCGAGATCCTGCGTGTTTTCGAGGAGAACTGGCGGGTTTATGGCGTGCGGAAGATCTGGCGGCAATTGCAGCGGGAGGGTTTCACTGTTGCCCGCTGCACAGTCGCCCGGCTGATGAAGAGCATGGGTATTCAAGGCATCATCCGGGGCAAGCCGCACAACCACGGTGCCCGACAAAAAAGGCCCCGTGCCCGCTGGACAAGTAAACCGGCAATTCCGTGTACCCGCACCCAACATGCTCTGGGTCAGCGATTTCACCTATGTCACCACCTGGAAAGGGTTCGCCTATGTCGCCTTCGTCATTGATGCATATGCCCGCAAGATCGTCGGCTGACGTGTCAGCACCGCGGCTCATGCCGGGTTCGTTCTCGACGCCCTGGAACAGGCTGTTCATGAGCGGCGGCTCACAAAGGCGATGGGGCTCGTTCATCACTCCGCGCGCGGCAGCCAATACTTGTCGATCAAATACACAGAGCGCTTGGGAGAAGCTGTTGTCGAGCCCTCTGTCGGCAGCGTCGGGGACAACTATGACAACGCGCTGGCCGAAACGATCAATGGTCTTTTCAAGGCCGAGGTCATTCACCGCCGCGGCCCATGGCGCAGTTTTGAAGCGGTGGAATACGCAACACTCGAAGGGGTGGACTGGTTCAACAACCGCCGCCTGCTCGAGCCTATCGGGAATATTCCGCCGGCAGAAGCAGAGGCCAATTTCTATGCGGCTATGGAAACTGAGGAACTAGCCGCGTAACTAACTGAAATCAGCTTCCGGCAAACCCGGCGCGGTTCAAACCGTCGTTCCGTTGGACCAGACGCCGGTCATGCATGTATGGATGCCCCCTGGTGTGCAAGAAGATTTTGAACGGCTCGGGTATGTGATCGGATGCCGTGATGTATCAGGCATCCTCATACGGCAACTGTTTACTTGGCCGCGGGCCGGTATGGCGATGCGCAGACCGGGTCCAATTCATTAACGCGAGCTTTTTGCTCTGTGCATGCGGATGGTTTTCCCGGTCCGGATCTGGTCGATCCATTGCCCTTACAGTTCTCTGACCTCCTCACCTTCCGGCAGCTTCAGCACAGGTTAGCTGTATACGCTGGTTATGCTGCCGCGGCCGGATTCCGGTAATCTTCATCTTTCGTCAGCATTGCCCAGATTGACCGGGCCATCTTGTTGGCCAGAGCAATGGCAACCAGCATTCGAGGTTTGCGCTCCAGCATTCTAGCGAGCCAAGAATCCTTTGCCGCGCCGTCCCGCAAGACCGCGCGAACCACCGCCATTGCCCCAATAATCAAAAGCTTCCGAATGTCGCGCTGACCCGTCTTGATGTTCGCCCCAGCCGTGATTTGCCGCCAGAGGAATGTTGCCGCGGCACGAGGCCAACCCACGCGGAGAAGTCGCGCCCGCATCTAAAGCCTGACATGTCAGGAGAGAAGGCCTCAATCGCCAGCGCCGTTACCGCCCCAACACCTGGTGCGGTCTGCAGACGCCTCAATGTCCTCGATGACTTCGACGCTGCCCGCGTTTTTCCCTCGAGCCTGGCAATATGGGTGTCCAGAGTGGCCACCTGTTCGAGATATTGATGCCCCAATTCACGTACCAGTTCTGGCATGCCGGCGTCATCGCAGGCCAGCGCTTCCGCCAGAGCCTTGAGATGCACACGCCCCTTTGGCGCGATCACACCGAATTCGGCCAGGTGCCCGCGCAATGCATTGATCACCTGCGTGCGCTGGCCAACCAGCATTTGCCGTGTCCGGAAGAGCATCGCACGCGCCTGATGGTCTTTGCTCTTCACGGCGACAAACCGCATCGTCGGACGGAACGCTGCCTCAACAATTGCCTCAGCATCGGCCGCGTCATTCTTCTGACGCTTCACAAAGGGTTTTACGTATATGGGCGCGATGAACTTAACTTCATGGCCCTGTGTAATTTGACGCCCCCAATTGTGCGCCGTAGCACAAGCCTCAATGGCAACAACACATCGAGGATGTTGGCCGAGAAAATTGAGGAACTGCGCCCGGTTCACTTTCTTGCGAAAAGCAACTGAGCCATCTGCGCGAGCGCCGTGGAGCTGGAACACGTTCTTTGCCAGATCGACGCCTATAGTACTAACTTCAGTCATGGATGCTCCTCCTACGAAGTGACATTCTGCAGAACATCACCTTGGCACACTGCGATGCCGTTAGGCGGGGGCATCCACGCCATCACTAACAATCCAACTGGACCACTCAGGTGGGGCTGATCTTTCTTCCGTGTAGCCCCATTGCGGAGCAGGCTAGCCTGCAGGACGACTTCGAGGCCGCCTGTCAGCCTTTCATCTCCCAAACCCGGAGGCATAGGGCAGCCACGTAGCAAGTCCCGGAACCAGCAGCATCAGCACCAGCCCACCAAGCATCAGCAGCACATAGGGCGCCGCTCCGCGGACAACCTCGGACAGTGGCGCGTCCGTAATGCCCTTGATCACGAACAGGTTCATGCCAACCGGCGGCGTGATCATCGCCAGCTCCAGATTGATCATCAGCAGCACCCCGTACCACACCAGGTCGATATCCAGCGCGTGCATCGTGGGCAGCAGGATCGGCGTGGTGATCAGGATGATGGCAATGGATTCAAAGAACATGCCCATCACGAAAATCATCGCCATCACGATAAAGATGAACTGCAAGGGATTCAGCCCCATGCCCGCCACCGCCTCTGTCACGCCCATCGGCAGGCGGATAATTGTGATGGCATGACCGAACATCGCCGCGCCCGCAATAATCATGAACACCATCATCGAGGTCAGCATGGCTTGGCGTGCGCAGTTCCAGATTTCCGCCAGACCCAGGCTGCGGTAGACCGTCAGCGCCACAGCCAGCGCATATAGGCAGCCAAAGGCTGCGGCCTCACCCGCGGTGAAAACGCCGAAGTAGATGCCGCCCATCACGATTGGCGGCGCCAGCACCGCCCAGATCGAACGCTTCAGAGCTCCGAACACCTGGCTCCATCCGGCCCAGTCCGGCGCGGCCTCGCCCCGGCGGCTGGCCCGCACGATGCAATAGGCGGAGAAGATCAGCGCCAGCAGCAGGCCCGGCACGATGCCGGCCAGGAACAGCGCCCCGATGGAGACGTCCGAGACAATGGCATAGAGGATCATCGGCCCGGAGGGCGGGATCAGGATGCCCAGGGTGCCGCCCGCAGCGATTACCCCCAGCGCGTCGCGCTCCGGATAGCCGAAACGCTTCATCTGCGGGATCGCGCTGGAGCCGATCGAAAGGGCCGTCGCCACCGACGAGCCGGAAATCGCGGCAAAGATGGTGCAGGACAGAACTGTGGCCACGCCCAGGCCGCCGCGGATATGGCCCACCACCGTGTGGGCCATGTCGTACAGGTCATCGATCACCCTGGCGCGGATCATCAGCTGTGCCATGAAAACGAACAGCGGCACCGTCATCAGGATCGGCTTGTCGAGATGAGCATAGACCGTATCCGCGACGCTGCCGATACTGCCCTCGAAGATCAGCAGGATCGCACTGGCTGTCAGGCCAAGCGCCGCAAAGATCGGCATGCCGGTCAGCAAAAGCAGGATCAAACCGCCAAATACCAGGGCCATTGTCATGTTTCATCTCCGTGGGCAAAACGGCTGAGGATCCGGGCCAGCGCCATCAGCGCCAGCAAAGCTGCGCCCGCAACCAGCGGCAGCTGTACAGCCCAAAGCGGCACCTCTACGGTGCCGGAGGTGTAGGCCTCGAATGAGCGGGCGAAGGACACCGCCTCCCAGCTGCTGATGCCGAGGACAGCGGCGAAAACCAATACTGCCAGATCGGCAAAGGCCCTTTGCGCCTTGGCCGCGCGGCCGCGCAGGCGCGCGGTCACAAGATCGATCGAAATATGAACATCCTGCCGGTAGGCTTCGGCCACGCCAAACATGATCAGCGCCACCAGCGCCCAGCCTGTCACATCGTCAGACCAGCGCAGCGGCGCGTTCATCAGGTAACGCTGAAAGACAGCATAGATGGTGAGCGCGAAGGCCAGCAGGATCAGTCCCGTGCTGATGGCGCCCGCCAGCCTCACCAGCCCGTTCACCGCTCTCAGGACCAGCGCAAGGCATGTGTGCAGGGCGCCCTTGGGCGCCGCTGCAGCGAATTTTGAGCGAACCGGCACCCGGGTTACCCCTGCCCCTTGCTGCGCAGCTGATCGATCAGTTGCAGCAATTCGCGGCTGTGGGCGTCATCCGAGCCGAAGACCGCATCATAGGCAGGCCGCATCAGGGCCTCCAGCGCTGCGTTCTCCTCGGCTGAGTTTACATGCACCTTCACCCCCTCGGCTTCGAGATCCGCCGCGCCGCTGGCATCGGCAGCCTCGGCAGCCTCGATCGCCCAGATCGCGGCCTTGGCCCCGGCCTCATCCAAGGCCGCCTTGGCCTCATCCGACAGGCTGGCATAGAATTTCGGGTTCAGGTAGCCGTGGAAGAAGACCGAGATGACCGGCACTACCGTGAAATGGTCCTGCACTTCGTAATATTTTCGGGCATGGGCCGCACCGATCCCGGTCAGGGCCGCGTCGATCACGCCGGTGGCAAGCGACTGGTAGACTTCGCCGCCGGACATCGATACTGGCGCTGCACCCAGAGCCTCAAGCGAGGCATTGAAGGCCGGCACTAGGCCGCGGATCTTCTTGCCCTCGAAGTCCGAGGGGTCATTCAGAAAATCACCCTTGGAGGTAAACACGCTGGTGTTGGTCTGAAACAGCCAGACGACGTTCTCGACCCCTTTCTGACGCAGCTTGTCCTCAAGGAATCCGGCCGCTCCCGAGCCGTCCCAGTTGCGCCAGATGGCCATATCGGAGAAGGCGTAGGGCGCCGTGGTTACCGTCATGATCGGCAGGGTCTTGCCCCACTGGAACTGCACGGAAAAAGCGCATTCGATATCGCCCTTGGCGGTTGAGGTAATGTTCTCCTTGGCCCCGACCAGGCTGTTGGCACCGAAGATCTGCACGTCGATCTCGCCGTTTGTCAGCGTCTCGACCTCCTCGGCCCAGCGGTCAATCACGCCCGCGACGGCGTGGGACGGCGGCAGCTGGTGGCTGCAGCGCATTTCCTTGGCGCCCGCCGAGGCGGCGGTGCCGGTAGCGGCAATGCTGGCGGCGGCAAGCGCCGGGATCAGATGTTTCATGGGTTCCCTCCCTAGAACCTTGGACTATGGGGCGCCTCAGGCGGCCCAATGGATCAGTGGCGGCGGCCCGGACCGGGCCAGCGCCCCATGCAGCTCCTCCGCGGGCATCTCCTCCTCAAGGATACCGCGGATCGCTGTCACAGCTTTCAAGTCGATGCCGGTGGCAAATCCCATCCGCTCGCACAGGAAGACCAGGTCTTCAAAGACGGCGTTGCCGGTGGCCCCCGGCGCAAACGGGCAGCCGCCTAGACCGCCCAGCGAGCCGTCCAGCACCCGCGCGCCCGCATCCAGGGCCGCGGCCGCGTTTGCCAGAGCCAGGCCGCGGGTGTCATGCAGATGCACGGCCACCGGTACATGCCCGCACAGGCTGACCAGTGCGGAAGTTAGAGCGCCCACCTGGCGCGGACCGGCAAATCCAACGGTATCGGCAATACCGATGATATCCGCCCCAGCGTTCAGGCAGTCTTCTGCGAGACGCAAGACCTCGGCTTGCGGCACATCGCCGGCGATCGAGCAGCCGAAAGCCATCGCAATCCCTGCATTCACTAGCGGCCGGGCAGCGCTTTCATCGGCAAGTTCCCGTGTCCTGCGCACGAGGTTTACCGCTTCGGCGCGGGAGCGGCGCATATTGGCCCGGCTGTGCTCCTCGGTGGCGGAAACCACGTTGATGATCTCATGCACTGGAGTTTGAACGGCATCCCCGGCGCCGCGCTCATTCAGGGCCAGCGCCGACGCAAAAGCGCCCATATCCGCTGTGGCGCCGATCAAGGCCCGAATATCAGCGAACTGCGGCACACGGGAGGCGGGCAGGAACGAGCCAACCTCGAAATGGCGCACTCCGGCAGCAAATTCCGCATGCAGCCAGTTGAGCTTGACCTCTGTGGACGGAAACCGGCGGACCAGCTGCAGCCCGTCACGCAATCCCACCTCGCGCAGCGTCACGCGGTCTTTCGGGTACAGCGTTTCGGCATTCATCCCACGGCCTCCCTAATCCCAGTCCCCGAGGCTGCAAGAATTTCTTCCTCCGTCAAACCAAGCTGACCGAGGATCTCTGCCGTGTCATCGCCGACGGGCGGCAAGTCCGTATCGGCCGAAACCGCCGGGGTACCGTCCACTTCGAAGGGCAGGCCGGGAGCGCGGAAGCTGCCGCCGCCGGGCAAGGCGGAGGTGAACAGCCCGCCGGGCCGGTTGACGTGCGGGTCCTCGTACATTTCCGCAGGCCGGGCAATGGGTGAAAACGGAATGCCTTGCAGTTCCAGCTGCTCGGTAAAGGGAGCATAGCACTGCTGCGCCACTGCCTGTTCGATTATGGGCAGGGTCCAGTCGCGGGCGGCAATCTGATCCGGACGGGTCTGCAGGCGAGGGTCCGTCTTCAGCTCCTCAAGCCCCAGCAGATCGCACAGCTTGGCCCATTGCCCCTCTGTCACTGCGCCGAGAAAGATCTGCTTTCCGTCACCCGTGCGGAAGATGTCATAGACCGGCCAGGAGAATTCGCGCTCCGGCATCGGCGGCGCTTCGGTGCCCTCGATGTCGAACTGCGCCATGTGCTGGGCCACCAGCAGCAGGCAGTTCTCGAACAGGCCGACTCTGATCGCATGACCCTTTCCGTCCACTTGGTGCTGGAGCAGCGCGGCGAGTACAGAGAATGCTCCGAACAGCCCGCCCATGATGTCATTGGCCGAGGAGCCGATCCGCAGCGGCCGCCCGGTGGGGCCGGTCATATAGGCCATGCCGGTCATCATCTGCACCACCTCGTCCATGGCGGTGCGGGTCGCGTAAGGACCGTGCAGAAACCCCTTGCAGGAGGCCACGATCAGCCGAGGGAAGCGTTCGCGCAATACCTCCGGGGCAAATCCCATGGCCGCCAGAGAGCTGTCCCGGAAGTTCTCGACGAAGACATCCGCGGTTTCCAGCAGCTGCTCCAGCGCAACCCTGCCTTCCGCTTTTTTGAGGTCGAGGGTGACCGACTTCTTGCCCCTGTTGAATGTCGGAAAGAACCCGCGTCCCATCCCTGTCAGATTGCGGGTTTTGTCGCCCTGCGGCGGCTCCACCTTGATCACTTCAGCGCCGAGGAACGCCAGGAACATGCCGCAGGACGGTCCCATGATCATGTGGCTCATCTCGATAACGCGCAGGCCCGCAAGCGGGGCAAATCCAGTGCCGGTCATGGCTGTCCTCCTTGTTCATTTCTGAGAGTAGGATTGAAGCTGAGATGTGAAAAACATAATCCTCAGACTGAACCATTCGCAAAATCAGAAGCCATGGAGTCCCGTCAACTCCGCTACTTCGCTGCCATCTATGAACATGGCTCGCTGGCGCAAGCTGCCGGGCATCTGAATGCTGCAGCCTCCGCACTCAACCATCACCTAGCTAATCTCGAGGCGGAGCTGGGCGCACAGCTCTTTCTGCGGCGCCCCCGCGGTTTATCCCGACGGCGGCTGGTGCAAGGCTTTATGACCACGCCCGCGCTATCCCAAGGGCGGCGGAAGCCGCGGGCGATGTCATCAGGGAAGAACCCCAGGAGGTAGCGGGAGAGGTTTCCGTCGGCATGGCTCACTCCGCGGTAAAGGCTATCGGCCTGCCACTAATTGAAAGTGTGCTTCGGGGTTATCCAAACTAAAGTTGTCGCTGTCCCAAAGCCTGTCCGGCTCCACCCTGATGCATCTGATGGCCTCGGAAGTGGATCTGGCGGTGGTCTACAATCCGCCGCAAAACAAGGCGCTCAGACTTCAGCCGGTGCTGGAAGAACGTATGGTTTGCCTCGGCTGCCGCGCGGTTATAGGCGACGCGGATGCGCCCATTACCTTCGACGAAGTCTTGGAGCTTCCGATCATCCTGCTGCGCCAGGGTCTGTCGGCCCGCGCCCTGATGACAGACACTCCGCCAGTCCCGCAACATTCGCTGCGAGACGCTGGGAAAGCAGTTCTCCCCGATCGGTCATAAACCGCGCCTATCCCATTAAGTTGATTGGGCTGGAGATGCCCCGGCAGAATAGGCACGGTTCAGGATTGGGACCGCGGCTTCAGAAATCCCGCCATTGATCTTTGGCGAGGTTGCCTTCCACGGCCACCGCGACAGGGGCAGGAGAGACTTCCGACGCATCCCAATTGTTGCCATGTGAGGAAGGCCCTGCCGGTTGATTTTCACAAGGCTCATCCGCAGAACCTCCGTCCGCGATCTTGAAGCGGGCGACCAGCTCGGAAAGCTTTGTGGCATCGCCTCTAAGCAGGTGGCCGGCCGCCGCGGACTGCTCAACCATGGCTGCGTTCTGCTGCGTTACCTTGTCGAGCTGAACCACACCAGTGTTGATTTCACCCAGACCGGTGGATTGTTCTGCAGCCCCCTCAGCAATGTCAGACACAAGCTGGGAAATGTGGTTGACCCGTCCAACAATGCTGTTGAGAGCCTCGCCCGCTTTTCCGACCAATTCGACACCATGGGTCACCTGCTTGCTGCCGTCAGTGATCAGAGTCTTGATCTCGGTCGCCGCATCCGCGGAACGCTGGGCCAGGCCGCGCACTTCGGAGGCCACCACGGCAAATCCGCGCCCGGCTTCGCCGGCTCGTGCCGCTTCGACACCAGCGTTGAGAGCCAGCAGATTGGTCTGGAAGGCGATATCGTCGATGACCCCGATGATCTGCGAGATCTTCGCCGAGGACACTTCGATTTCAGTCATCGCCGAGACCGCATTTTGCACGATGACGCCGCTGCTTTCCGCTTCCGCCCTAGCTTCACCCATGATCGTTTCAACGCTGCGTGCGCCGTCGGCAGCGGATTTCACGCTGGCGGTAAGCTCATCCAGCGCCGCTGCGGTTTCTTCGAGTGTGGCCGCCTGGCTTTCGGTGCGGCTCGACAGATCATCAGAGGACTGGCTGATCTCTGCCGCGCCATTCTTGATGCTCGACGAGGCACTGATGACCTGGGTCACGGTCTGGCTGAGCGTGGACACGGTGGTGTTGAAGTCTTTCCGGAGCCGTTCGTAGTCTTCGGGGAAGGTGCGGCTGATATTCACCGTCAGGTCTCCCTGCGCCAGATCGGACAGGCCGCTGCTGAGTTCGCGAACGACCTCGGCCTGCTCTTCGTCGCGGGCCCGTTGCGCCTCCTCCAGTTCCTTTTCACGGATCAGCGACTGGCGGAACACGTCCAGGGACCGTGCCATTGCGCCAACATCATCCCCGCGGCTCTGCCCTTTGATCGCCACGGCGGTATCTCCATCCGCCAGGCGCTCCATCGAGCGGGTAACCGTGCGCACTGCGTTGCCGATGTTGGACCCGATTACCAGGGCCACGGCCGCTCCGATCACAACAGCGGCAGCCACCGCGCCAAGGATCATGTTCCGCGTGTTCGCCGAAGTTTCGATGTTGGCCTGATTGCGTTCTTCCATCAAACCCTGCTCGATCGAAGTGAACTCGCCCATGATACCACGGAACTGGTCGAAGAATTGCTTGCCGCGTTCTTCACCGACAAGACGCGCCATATCGTCCATGGTTTCGGCATTGCCAATGTCACGGCGCAATTCCAGCATCGGCTCCGCAATCTCTGCGCGCCACTCGTCAATCACCGACTTCATTTTACCGAGACGTTCCACTTGGGCGGGATTGTCGCGCATGGCCTGAGAAAGATTCCTCAACAGAATTTCAATTTTTTGCCAACCCGCATCATAGGGCTCAAGAAATTCTTCCTTTCTTGTCAGAAGAAAACCGCGCACCCCGGTTTCCATATCCACAGCGGCCCCTACCACATTTAACGCCTGCGCGACCACTTCTTGTGTATGGTTCATTTTTCCAACGGCAAAGCGAATGGTGGCAGGCGGGCTTTCACCCCGATCGAGCAACTGGAAAAACTCGGAGTTCCTCTGCTCAATAATATTTTCTTCCACCTCGATAAACTCAGCTGCCAGCGCCCTGAATTTATCGAAATAGGTTTTCCCTTCGGCCTTTTGAACCTCGCGCGACAGATCGACCATCGTCTTCGAATTTCCAATAGCGCGCCGCATGGAAATCTGATATTCAGCCACTTCCGATTGCCAATCTTTCAGAACCTGTTCCGCAAGTGCCAAACGTTCTACTTGGGGCGGATTATCACTTACTGTTTTTCGCAATGCCTCCAGAGAAGAAAAAGCCCCTGCATCTCCATTTTTGTAGGGATCAAGGAACTTTTCCTCCCCCGCCAGCAGGTAGCCGCGCATCCCGGTTTCCATGTCTACTGCCGAAGCGACAATAGAGTCAGCCTGTTTCAAGACTTTTTGAGTGTGCTCGACCCAGCCGTCGGTCTCGGACATTTTCGAGAGATTTACATTCGCAACAACGCCAATTCCAAGTGTCAGCACTAAAGGTGCCGCAGCAGCAGCCAAAACTTTTGCCTTCATAGGCCAATTGGAGAATTTTCGGATGGACTTTATCTTTTTGGTTGATTCATTCAATTCCATAGTGTGTGCCTCCTCACGGCAAACTCGAAGAATGATTTTTTATCCACAGCAAAAGTTAAAAACAACTCAACATTCACGGCCGCCTCTGCATTCGCGCATTGATTTCACACGCTTATTGGCACGCCCACCACCGAGAGGTGATTGCTAATATCCTAGTCCACTTAAAGGAGTGCGCCCCCCCTAATTCGAATCAGTTGGGCAAAACACATATTTCACCCACATCAATTCGAGGATCGATGCTCACCGCTTCAACTAGAAATTAATCCGACGCATCGGGAGGCGGGCCGGATGCCAGGATTAAATGCCGCCAGTTTTTTGATTTCCAACTGATTCAGCCGGGAGGCCGGGTCCAGGCCTCCCGAAACCAATTCACACCCGAGGCTGGACCGGCTTTCGGCACCGCCCGTGCATCGGCCCGGGGCCGGGTTTCTCATTCTGTCAGTAATCTTGGCAGCCGGCACGATTCACGGTAGGCGCTTCAGACATTTCAGACCGAAATTAAACTACCCGATGAAATTTGTTACAAGAGACTCGATGCGCGGCCTGCCAGTCCTTGGCATATGGCCCGCCGGACGGCCGCGCATCCCGAAACGAAGGCAGCCGCCCCCGGAGTTCAAAGGGAAGTTCGCGGCGGCCCCTGCGTATCGCGAATTGGCGGCACCTGCGCTGCAAAACCGATGCACGTCTGGCTCGGACGCTGCCTTGCGTGCCATTCCGCGGCAGCACGCGGGATCTGCCGGCAAGGCCTCTTCCCTCTCCCGGCCCACCAGCCAAGTCCGGCAGAATGCGGCAACCAAGTGGCAAGCCCCGGGTTCAGAAGCAGGAGCAGCATCCCTCCCGCCAAGAGCAGCACATAGGGCGCCGCCCCGCAAACTACCTCAGCCAGCGGCGCACCGGTGATGCCCTGCAGGACAAACAGGTTCATGCCCACCGGGGGTGTGATCATCGCCAGTGCCAGATTGATCATCAGCAAAACACCGTCCCAGACCAGACCGATGTTCAAGGCGTGCAACGCGGACAAGACGCCCGGCGCAGTGATCAGAAGGATGGCAACAGCTTCAAAGAACATTCCCATGACAAAGATCACCGCCATCACGATCGGGATCGTTAACAGCGCCCAGAATGCGCGATTGAAAACCGCAAACACGTCGCCCCAGCCGGCCGGGCAGCCAAAGGCCATGACAATCGCCGCCTTGACCACCGGCTTGCCTGCAGAGGCAAGGGCCTTTGTCCGGCGCACCAGTTTTACCGCTTCAGTGCGCGACCGGCCCATTTTGGCGCGGCTAAGTTCTTCCGTAGCCGGGACCACATTAACGCCCTCGTGCCATGGCGTTCGCACCACTTCCCGCGCACCGCGCTCGTTCAGTGCCACGGCTGACTCATGGGCGCCCAGACCGGCGGCAGGCTTGATCAAGTCGCGCACACCGTCAAACTGCGGCGTTTGCGAGACAGGCAGGAACGCGCCGGCCTCGAAGTGGCGCACACCGGCCGAGTAATCCGCCCGCAGCTGTTCAAGCTTGGCCGTGGAAGAGGGAAGCTTGCGGACCGTTTGCAGCCCGTTGCGCAGGCCGACTTCGCGCAGTGTTACACGGCCACCCGGGTAAATTGTGGCGGCATCCATCAGCCGGATTCTCTCAAGGCCCTACCCGGACGCGGGGGTTTTTCTCCGCGGTCAGGACGAGCGCGCCGCGGATCTTTGCCGTGCTGCCATCAATCGGCGGCAGGTCCACATTGGCGGCTGCGGCGGGAACTTCACCGATGTTAATGGGCAGGCCCGGCGGATTGTTCACCTCGACCTTGCCGCGCGGCGGCTGCTTCTGCGCCCCGGGCCTGCCCTCCGCGGTTTTCAGACCGTGAGTGAAGGATTTCTTCCCTTTAAGAAGTGCCAGGAAAGAGCCCGTGAAGTTGCGGCTCCTGGCACCATACCGCGGATCCGCCTTTACCACTTCGACACCAAGCAGCGGCAAAGACACGCCGAAAGACGGCCCCACAATCACGTGGTTCATGTCAGTGACGCGCAGGCGCTTAAGCAAGGCAAACTCATTGCCGGTCATGGCAGACCTCCCTCTTGGCCATAAATACTGGCATTGAAAATGGGATATGAATATCATAATGATTAGACTGAAGCATTCGAAAATACAGAAGCCATGGATTCCCGTCAACTCCGCTACTTTGCGACCATCTACCAAAAGGGTTCACTCGCGCAGGCAGCCGGGGAATTGAATGTTGCGGCCTCTGCGCTCAGCCATCATCTTTCCAACCTCGAAGCCGAACTGGGCACGAAACTCTTCGTGCGGCAGCCACGCGGGCTAGCGCCGACCGCAGCCGGAGTCCGGCTGAACGAACACGCATGCTCCATCTTGCAAGCCTTGCAAGCCGCCGGGGACGATATTCGGGGCGCAACGCGGGAGATTGCAGGAGAGGTTTCCGTCGGCATGGCCCATTCCGCGGTTAAGGCCATCGGACTGAACCTGATCAAGACGGTATTGGAAGATCACCCGAAACTAAAGCTCTCGATTTCCGAAAGCCTCTCCGGTTCGACCCTGTTACATTTGCTGACCACAGAGATCGGCTTGGCGGTCGTTTACAACCCGCCGCAGAACAATGCACTCCGGTTGCAGCCGATTTTGGAGGAACGCGTGGTCTGCATAGGCCGCCATGAGCTGATTGGAGACACCGATGCGCCCATTACTTTTGATGAGCTTTTAGATCTGCCGATCATCCTCTTGCGCCAGGGCCTGTCCACGCGCGCGCTGATGAACGACCTGAACCTTCTAAAAAAGCTGGAGGCCCGCGCACGCCTGAACCTGAATTCGGTGACCGCCATCGCGGCTTCCCTTTGCGCCGGTCTGGGCTGCACTGTCGGCACTCCACTTTTCATGCGCGAACATCTGCAAACGGAACGGCTGCACGCCAGGCCCCTGATAGAACCGGAGTTAAGCCGGACGCTTTACATGTGCGAGCTGGCGGACCGCCCGGCCACTTTTGCCCAGGAATGGGTGCGCAGCCTCATCCTGCAGCTTACCTATGCGGCAATTGACAAAGGGACTTGGGAAGCGGTCCCGGTTGAGCTACCCCCCGAAATTCGGACAGTGACGTAAGCTACGATTTGCAGTCTGCTGATCTTCGACGAGAAGGAGATCAGAGATGTCGAAACGCAAGCAGCACGCGCCGGAGTTCAAGGCGAAGGTCGCGCTGGAAGCCCTGAAGGGTGAAGAGACGGCGGCCGAGCTGGCGAGCCGGTTCGGGGTACATCCGACGATGATCCATCAATGGAAGCGAGCCCTGCTCGACGGCGCGTCCGGCGTGTTCGAGCGCGGAGGCCGCAAGAAACCCGAGATCGATGAGGAGCAGGTAAAAGAGCTCCACGCCAAGATCGGGGAGCTGGCGGTGGCCAACTCTTTTTTGGAAAGAAAGCTGAAGCCCTGGGGCGGGAAGTGAGGCGCGGCATGATCGAGCCTGGCCACCCGGAACTGTCGATTGGGCAGCAGTGCAAGCTGCTGTCAATCGCGCGCTCGTCTTTCTACTACACCCCCAGGGGCGAGACCGAACAGAACCTCGGCCTGATGCGGCAGATCGACGAGCAGTTCCTGGAGACGCCGCTCTTCGGTGTCCGCCAAATGACCTGGCACCTGCGCAACGGCGGCCACGTTGTGAACGAGAAGCGTATCCGGCGGCTGGTGCGCCTTTTGGGGCTGATGCCGATCTATCAGAAGCCCAATACCAGCAGGCCATCGAAGGGGCACAAGACCTACCCCTACCTGCTGAGAGGACTGCGTGTGGATCGCCCGAACCAGGTCTGGTGCTCGGACATCACCTACCTGCCCATGCGGCGCGGGTTCCTTTACCTGGTCGCGATCATGGACTGGCACACCCGCAAGGTTCTGTCCTGGCGGATCTCGATCACGCTGGAAACCGACTTTTGTGTCGTAGCGCTGAATGAGGCCATCCACAAGTTCGGCGTGCCCGCGATCATGAACACGGATCAGGGCAGCCAGTTCCCATCCTTCGCCTGGACCGATCGGCTCCGCCGATCCGGCGTGCGGATCTCGATGGATGGGAAAGGCCGATCCCCGGCAAGCACCTCGTTCAGCCCGGACATATCCTGGTACACGTGCGCCAGGTCTCCGCCAGCGCGCTGGGCATGCAGCCGGAATTTCCAAAGCTGATGCGGGAACAGACCGGCGAACCGAAGGACGACAGGTGCCTTATCAAGTTTGTCAGACTGGTCTTGGCGGAACTTGGCATGTACGGTCATCTGCAACCTCAGATCTGCTTGACTGATCCGAGTGTCTGCGAAGACGACGAAAGTCCCGAGAGACTTGTTTGGTTTTGTGAGGCTTGTACTCACTAGGCAAGTTGCAATCCCGGGCTGGACCCCGGAATTTCAACTTGCCATTTCGCGAGAGGGATACCCCCTTCGATCCCCTCCTCGTCAGCTTGTTTTCGGCCTTCGCCTCGACAAGCTTCCTGCGGCCAGCAGCCTGCTGGACCCGCCCTGCCGGGGGCCGTGGATGCCTTATTGTTTTTCGATAATCTGAGTGGGGAGAAGGCTGTTTTGCTCAAGACTTCAACCGCCCCCTTTGATCACTTTTGCATTACAAAAGGGCTGAGACTATTTTTGCAGATATCCCTGTTCCTTCAGATGGGAGATCAGTAGCCGTTCAACGTACGAGGCCACGGACCGGGCATCTTCTGCCGCTGCTTTTTCTACGGCCTTCTTCGTTTCGTCCGTCACTCGTACGGAAATTGCAGAGGTCTTCGCCATGAGTTCACTTGTGTGCAGTTGACATTCAAATTGGATGGATGCATATTAAACTCAGTTGCACACATTTGCAACGGGCTGAGGGGAAGGTGGAAGCTCCCCGCCCAGCCCTGACCAAACCGATCTCGTAGAAGGAGACCGACCATGGCTAATTGTTGCCCTATCACGCGCGTTCGCGCGGCAAAAGACCTGCATCCTCCATTGACCGCCGCGGTTGCGGACAAGACGCCCACCCCGATCTTCCGGGCTTTCACCATGCTGACCGACGCGGTGGAGTCCGCTGTCGAGATGGAGCGCGACCTGTCGCATGCGATGAGCTGGGACCCCGCGAGCAGCGGCTTTGCGGAGGCGGCTGAGAACCAGTGGCATGACTGCCTGCGCCTGGCGTCTGATGTTTTCTCTGCTCCACCGGCCTCGTCCTACCACCTGCCGGTGCAGCGCATGGCCATGCTGCTGCATTTTCTGATCGAGGCCACAAGCCCGGACGAGGCCCAGCATCTTCAGCATCTGATGTATGAGCATCGTGATCTTTTCAGCACGGAAGATCCCGGTGCCCGCCAGGCGCTGAACCGGGCTGCCCGGCACGTTGACGCCATCGTGGAGATGGCCGCGACGGCGCCTGACTTCACCCCGGCCTAACCCGGCCCCAATCTCCCCTAACGACGGCTGACTTGGCACCGGCAGCGGATCTCCCCGCCTGCGTCCGCCATGTCCTGTCCTTTTCCGAATTTTCCCCGGCAGGCGCACCCCGCGTCCGCCGTCCCCTGTCCCTTTGCCTGACTGGAGCTTTTCATGACCCAATCCGCAACTCAGACGTTCCCGCTCACCATCCATGCCCACTGGCGCGACGCCGCTGCAAACAAAGGCTTCGACATCCTGAAGCGCATCCGCGACCGCTACCACCTGCTGCTAGCATGCCGGGCTTGCGGGGCAACGCACGTAAGCAAACTCTTCGTGTTGATGAACAACCATCCGCTCTGCCCGCATTGCATCGAGGCGCGCTGGCGGGAGGATGCCGCGGCAGCCGGGCTGCAGTGGGCCGGCCGCGACCCGCAAAGCCGTCATCATGGCTTCTACATCGCAGACTGCGGCCATCGCCTGCGGCGGCAGATTGAGCTGGTCAAGCGCGCGGCCGCGGGGATCTGCGACGTGCGATGCGAGGCCTGTCACAGCCGGAAAGAGCGAACCGAGGCCGAGACCCAGGGCTGGAACCTGACCGGGCCCGACCCGGAAGGCGATCCGAACTATCGTCTCTATCGGCATCCATCCTGCGGCCATGTCCAGCGCATTGCCCGGGTCAACATGCAAACCGGAAGGTTTGGCTGCGGCAACTGCGGTGACGACTGGCCCGCCGCGCCAAGCCACCTCTACGCCATGCGGTTCAAGCTTCCGAATGGCGCGCTGCTGGTGAAGCTGGGCTTTTCCCGGAACCCGGTCTCCCGCCTACGCCACCAGCTGCTGAAGCACCGCAGCGTGGAAGCACAGATCCTGAAGACCGTCCCCATGGAGACCGGGCAACGTACCCTGCAGACTGAGAAACGACTGCATGCCAGGCTGAAGTCCACCTTCCCGGACAGCATCGCGCCGCCCGATCTTTATGCCGGATCCATCAATGTCCGCAGCGAGATCTATTTCCCGGATGTGACCCGGGAGATCCTTCGGCTGCTCGATGAGATCGATACCGACAGCGCCGCCTGACGCCCCTTCATCGGCCCCTACAGCAC
This sequence comes from Cribrihabitans pelagius, assembly GCF_048820915.1. NCBI lineage: Bacteria > Pseudomonadati > Pseudomonadota > Alphaproteobacteria > Rhodobacterales > Paracoccaceae > Cribrihabitans > Cribrihabitans pelagius. The sequence continues at coordinate 17,394 of NZ_JBMERR010000034.1, forward strand.
CGCCCCATCCAACCCGGAGTCCGGGGAGGGCGGCGCCCTTTTATCTGCAACTTATCCGGAGACGAACTATGCCACAGTTCCCGCTTCACTCCCCCAACCCCGCCTGGATCTCCTTTGCCAAACATGTCCTGCGCCGGATGATCTCAGATCAAGACAACGCAGCTGACAAACGCACCGGTGCCACCCCGGACCATCCCAAATCCGAACTTCTAAACGCGCTCAACGACCTGCCCAAGACACAGCCCCGGGACAGCGAAGAGCTCGATCAGCTCCGGGAAAGCGGGGTAGACGGCTGGGCGCTGGACGATCAGGGGCGGAGCCGTCCGGCAACCGTCCTGCCCGTAAGCCAAAGCCTCATCGCGCTGGGGCTTGCGGCGACCTTCGTCTCCTCCCGGAATGTCATGGACACCCGGACACCTCCGAAATCCGTGATTTTCTGATGTGCGGGGTAATATGAGCAGCCCTGGGGGGCTGCTACTGCGGCCTGATTGGCTTAGCGCTGTAGGTTCGAGGGGCGTGAGCCGTTAGGCGGGCGCAGTTCGGCTGAGAAGCC
>NZ_JBMERR010000035.1:0-16571 GCF_048820915.1 Cribrihabitans pelagius
TCATGTTCGGCAGGCTGAAGGATTGGCGGCGTGTGGCGACCCGATACGACAGATGCCCGAAGGTCTTCCTCTCAGCCATCGCCCTCGCCGCACTCGTCATTTACTGGCTATGAGTCCTGACCCTAAGGAAGGGCCTTCAGAATTCATGCTTCAATCCCATGAGAACTGGCAAGCTCCGGACCGCCGGCTTCATGTCACTTAAGAAGCGATACTTCCCCTAACCTCCAGTACCCGCCGAAGGGTGATGCACAGCGGGTTTGGTCGCGTCCGTCACGCTTGGGTAATTTCCCGGACGGCCTGAGGTCATGTTGAAGCTGCTTGGGTTGTTAGGCTGAGAATGGGGTCAGCGCAGGCTCACAGAGAATTCGATCCCGATAGAAAGGTCCGGGCGCAGATGCCCGGACCTTTCCATGGAACAGTTTCAAGTATTTGGCCGGCCTGAAAACTCGTAACCAGTCACAAAACAACAATCCGGACGTGCCTTCGCCGTGAAAGCTTACATAGGGTAAACCAGAATCGGCTCTCTCCAAAGGGGTAATTTATTGATCCATAATTTGGTCCGCGCACGACCCAGCGGTATTGCAACCCCAGACCCAGGCAGCATACGCCCCTAGCCAGCTGCGTGCCGCGTCTTGCAGCACCCGCCCGATTGTCGCGGAGGTTTGCGAACGACACCGGACAGCAGCAGGGGATAGTTGCGATCCAGACTGGCCCCAAGAGCGTGGCGGTGATGATCCCCGTCCTGGGATCATTTTCAGGCGCGCGCGACACCCAGGGCCAGGATTTAACGACACAAAATCAGTTCTCAGCATACCATGCGGTATCTTCCTTCGGAGTCTGACGACCTCTTGAAAAACGTCACAAGAGCTCACGCCGGATTTGCCTGCGCGCGCGATTTTTACTTCTGCTGCGAGCTGGACCGCCTCAATGCGGGCATGCAACTGCAAAGCGCAATATATTTTTTGAACAGCAGTAGCTCCAAATGACTACAACCAGGGAGCTTGCTGAAAGCCGGCGCGATGGCTATTTTCAGGGTGTGGTTAAGGTTGTGGTTTCCGCCGAAAACTGACGCATGGATTGCACTTAATCTCCGGCCTCGGCTTGGATAGGCGCGCAGCCGGATTCCAAGGTCGGCGTCCGGGAGCGGTGAACCGGTGGCACCTCCCTCCAAAAGCCCGCAATGCCGCGCAGCCGCAGGGCTGGTTTCCCGGCGGCAACGGTCCTCCAAACGGCAATCGGTCCGCCCGATTCCGCTTCTGTGACGTGACATCAGACCGCTGCCTTTCCGGGAGGCTGGGCCAAGGTCAGAACGACCGAACAAGGAGCTACAGAAATGGCACTTATCGTCGGCACCCCGAACAATGATTTGCTTTTCGGCGACAGCGCGTATGACATCGCGCCTTCGCCCGCCACCCCCGATGTCATCCTGAATGACGACGACATTCGCGGCCGCGGCGGCGACGACGATCTGTTTGGAGATACCGTTCAAAGCATCCGGACCGCCGGGAACGGCAGCGTCGCGGCCGGCGCCGACACACTCACCGGCGGAAGCGGGGATGATCTGCTGGCCGGCGATGCGGGCGAAGACATCGCTGCGGAGGCCGGGCCGGGCGGATCGATCGAAGCCGGCTCCGACTACCTGGCGGGAGGCCACGGCAACGACACGCTTGCGGGCGACGCGGGAGGCAGCATCTTCGCTGGTTCCGGCGCAACCTTCCTTGCCGGCAACGACTCGCTTTTTGGCCAAACGGGCAATGATGTGCTCTCCGGCGATGCTTCCGGAAACCTGGAAGGGAATGGCCTGACGGGGGGCAACGACCTGCTGGTGGGCGGAGATGGCAACGATACTCTCCACGGCGATGCGGGCCTCCGGATCAGCGGCGAGGACGGGATCAGCGGCGGCGGCGACACGCTGCGCGGCGGCAACGGCCACGATCAGATTTTCGGGGACGCAGGCGGCGATCTCGAAGGCGGTTTCCTGGGGGCCGAAGGCGGCGATGACTGGATCGACGGCGGGCGCGGGAACGACCTTCTGGCCGGTGACGCGGGGGGCGGAATGACCGCCGGGCTGGCGGCCGGGGGCTCTTCGGACGACCAGGTCAGGGGCGGGGATGACCGGATCCTGGGCCGCTCCGGCAATGACAGCATCTTTGGCGATGCGCGCAGCCACCTCCAGACGTCCGAAGTGGCCGATGCCTTTGCCTTTGGCGGCGACGATACCCTGACCGGGGGCAAAGGCGACGACCTGATTGCCGGCGATGCGGGCACGGACATATCGCAGCGCAGCACGGACGGAATCGTGATCTCGGGAAACGACAAGATCGAAGGCGGATCGGGCGACGACAGCCTGTACGGGGATGCCGGGAATGACCTGAACGCCTTCGGGGTTTCCTTTGTGCTCTTTGAGACCGGGCATGATCTGCTGCATGGCGGGTTCGGCAATGACCAGCTGTTCGGCGATGCCGGCGGCGATTTCAACGGGGACGGCGATGCCACGGCGCTGGCGGGCGATGACACGCTGCTGGGCGGCAGCGGTCATGACACCCTGACCGGCGACATCGGCGGCAGTTTCAATGTTCTTGGCGCGGGGCTTGACGTTCCGGTCGAAATCATCGGCGGTGATGACCTTCTGAACGGCCATGGGGGCAACGATTGGATTTATGGCGACGCCATCGGGGACATCAGGGAGCAGGAGGAGGGACCCGACCCCGACTTTGGCGATGCGAGGGGCGGCAATGACACGATCTTTGGCGGGACCGGCAATGACCACCTCTTTGGGGACGCCGGAGGCGATATCCGGGCCAGGGGCGATAACGCATTCCCCCCGGAACAGGCGGGAGGAGACGACCTGATCGAGGGCGGTGGCGGCAACGACCGGATCTTCGGCGATGCCGGCGGCGTCTTCAGAGGGTTCGACAGTGCCAGCGCCGGACACGACACCTTGCGGGGCGGCAATGGCGATGACAGCATCTTCGGCGACGCCGGAACCGATCTGCTGAGCGGCACCTTTGGCGGCTTCGGCGGAGACGACTCGATCGAAGGCGGCGGCGGCGATGACTTCCTTGCCGGGGATGCCGGCGGCGATGCGAGGACCGACTTCGCCGACCTCTCGTTCCTGGTCACCGGCGCCGACACGATCTGGGGCGGGTTCGGCAACGACAGCATATTCGGTGACGCGGCCGCGGATTTCGGTGATGAGAACTTGGACGCAGGGGCCAACGGCGGCGATGACCTGCTGGGCGGCGGCAATGGCCATGATGTGATTGCCGGCGATGCCGGCAATGACGTGCGCTCCTTGCAGAGCGACGGTCCCATGCTGGTAGGCTCTGACGAAATCCGCGGCGGTCACGGCGATGACAGCCTGTTCGGGGACGCCCAAAACGACGTGCTGTCCTTCAGCGACTTTTCCAGCGTTACCCTCGGTAATGACTTGATCTATGGCGGCTCCGGCATGGATGAGCTGTTTGGCGACGCGGGGGGCGACGTGATCAGCGGCGAGAGCATTCCGGGAGACTCCGGCGGCAGCGTCGCTGTCTGCGGCAACGATACCCTGCTTGGCGGCCAAGGCGACGATATCCTCGCCGGGGATGCAGGCGGCAATATCGCCGCAGGCTCCACGGGAAGCATCTTGGGCGGCGACGACGCGCTGCACGGCCAGGGCGGCAACGACCTGCTCTTTGGGGACGTCCGGGGCGAGATCACTGTGTCGGGCTTTGATACATCCGCGACGGCAGGCAATGACACGCTGAGGGGCGGCTCCGGCAATGACACGCTGGTTGGCGATGCCTCCGATCTTGGCGCCGGGGTCATCGCTGGCAATGACACACTCCTGGGCGGCGAAGGCAACGACAAGCTCTACGGCGATTCCACCGACCCGACGGACACCGCCGGCGGCGACGATGTGCTGGATGGCGGCGGCGGTGACGACGAGTTGTGCGGCGGTGCCGGCAACGACCTTTTCGTCCTGGGCCCAGGCAATGACCTGATCTTCGACTTTACCGCCGGCGGACCCGATGACGCGCTGGTTTACGGAAACGTCTATGCCGGCGCCCAGGACGCATTGAACAACGCATCCGAGATCGGCGGCAACACCGTCTTTTCCTATGCCGGCGGTACAACCACGCTGGTGGGCGTCCCCCTCAACCAGCTCTCCGCCGCCGATGACTTCCTTTTCTCATTGGGATGACTGCGTAAAATACGGGTGCGTGCCGGGCCGCGGGTCCCGGCACCAAAAGCGCCACTGCGTCCCGCACAGGCGCGTGTTCTGCGAATTTGACCTAGGTGTTTGATCCCAGGGTTTGATGGTGCGATCCATTCACGAGAATGGAAGGAAGCTCTATGGGACAAGTTCGTCACGGCAGCGCCACGCACTGTCACCCGGCAGGCGATTGCGGAGCAATCTGCCGATAGGGCACGCCCGCCATCCGAGCAGCAATACAGCGATCCACTGCCCGGCAGGGCATTGCGCAGCAATGTCCCGAGAGGGGCAAGCTTCGACCGCGGAGTTGAGCCGGGAGCCGGGGATCAATCCGAAAACCGTCGCGAAATGGCGCAAGCGCGAGACGGTCGAGGATAGAAAGACCGGACCGAAAGAGCCGCGTTCGACCGTTCTCAGCGAGGCTGACGAGGCAATGGTGGTGGCGTTTCGCCGGCAAACGCTCCCGCCGCTGGATGATTGTCTATACGCCTTGCAGCCCTCCATACCGCACCTGACCCGGTCAGCGCGGCACCGCTGTCTTCAGCGGCATGGCACCTCGCGGTTGCCGGATGTCCAGGGGGGACAAGCCCAAGCGTCAGCGCTCCAAGCGCTGCCCCATTGGCTTCTTTCACATGGATATCGCCGAAGTGCAGACAGCCGAAGGAAAGCTCTATCTCTTCGTTGCCATCGACCGGACCAGCAAGTGCGCAGTCACCCAACTGGCCGGGAAGGCCGACCGGCGGACGGCTTGGGAGGTCCTCGAACACCTTCTGGAGGTCGTTCCTTACCGGATCCGCACGATCTTGACTGAGCGCGCCATTGAAGGCGCCATTGGTTCGGGCCCAATGGCGAGCGGGATCCAGTTCGCCGGCCAGCCCGGGAACCGGAAGACGGCCCATTCCCGGCAGATGCGCTTCGACATGATCTGCGAGGCCAATGAGATCGAACAGCGCCTGACCAAGCCCAACCATCCTTGGACCAACGGCCAGGTTGAGCGCATGAACCGCACGATCCAGGAGGCCGCCGTTAAGCGCTTCCACTGCGACAACCACGCGCAGCTTCGCACGCACCTCGGCGACTTCACCGCGGCTTGCAACTTTGCGCGCAGGCTCAAGACCCTCAGCGGCCTCACGCCTTAGGAATACATCTGCAAAATCTGGACATCCGAGCCGGATCGATTCATCTTAAACCCGATCCACCAGATGCCGGGACTGAACACCCAGCAGGTCCGCGCAGCTCAAGCTGGCGGTGTCGCGTACTGCGGCCGTCAGTCTCCGGTAACTATCAAGATGGTCTCCTGTCATCTGAACTTTCCGCTCGCGGAACGCGGCCGAGTCGGGGCTCGTCGATTTTTCTCCCTGTCCGTGGAGAGCTATCGTTTGACAGTATTGCTCTCCGGGCAGGCCGGCGCGGTTCAACCTTCTTGGATCGCTTTAGGTGTCCTGGAAATTCAGCCACATGGCGGTTCAGTTCAACGCCAATGCGGCTGGTCGCCGTCGAAGGCATAGCGGCGAACCCGTCTTCGTCGGCCTTCGGAACGGAGCGTTCCACGGCGATACGCCAGGCAATGAAGAGTGCGAAACAGCCTTGTATGATAGCAGAGCCGACAAACAGCATCGACGCGCCGCACTGTTCCACCGCGGTCCCTCAACGATGGGTCCGATGGTGGAGCCCGCGCCGCAGCTGACCAACAGGCCGCTGGCCGCGGCGAGAAGCCCTGTCTGTGCCACGCGGTCATTCACATGGGCGATGATGACCGAGCAGGGCGTGATGCTGGTGGCGCCAAAAAGCGCGGCCCGGATCAGCAGGGCACCTTGGTCTGCACCGTCGGTCCTGCTCAGGCCTAGGCCGCACGCGGCGGCCGCCAGAGCTACGCCAGCGATCACGACACGGCGGTCGATCAAGCCCGAAAGCCAGCCGACAGGTCATTGCCCGACCGCGGCACCGACCATAACAGCGGAGATCAGGGCAGCGTTTGCCCCGGTATCGAGCCCCGACATCTGACCATAGGTTGGCCCCATGCCCCAGAACGCGCTGGCCCAGACCCCGATCAGGAATGTGCCGATGACCCCGATGGGCGAAGCGTCGAAAAGGCGTTTCGCAGACAACCGGTCCGCCCCGACATCCGGCGACACGCTTGTCCGGGCCAACGTCACGGGCACGAGCGCCAGCGACACCACGACCGAGACCAAGCAGAAGAGAATGAAGCCGCTTGGGTCTGCCAGTGAGAGAAGCGGCTGACTCGCGGCCCACGCAGCCAGAGTGATGCTCCCGTACACCGCAAGTACGCGGCCGCGCCAGCGGGAGTTCGTGCCTGCGTTCAGCCAGCTTTCTACGACGAGGATCATGCCTGCGAAACAGAGGCCGTTGATGACCCGCAGAATCAACCACCCCGTAACGCTGATCTGCAAGACATAAGCCAATGCCACAGCAGAGGTGACGGACGCGAGCGCCGCGAACGTGCGGATATGCCCGAGCGCCTCGATCAATCGCACGCAGTGAAATGACGCGATGATGAAACCGGCGAAGTAGGCCGACATGATGAGGCCGATGCTGCGCGCATTCATCCCCTCCAGGCCACCGCGCAGGCCGGGCAATGTGCCTTGCAGGCCGTGCCCCACGATCAGAAATGTCACGGCCAGCAGAAGTGGCGCGACCTGTCTGAGGGTTGCTTGGAACGCGGCCGGATCCGGCGACACGCCATCCGACGCAGAAGCAGCCGGTCGACGCATGGGACAATCCGAGGATCGAATGGTGAATTTGTAGACATATGGGGAACGACTGGCGGCCTGCAAAATCTTGAAAAGATGAAATCCTGTCTCAGGTTTTGTTTTAATGAAACTTGCAGCGCAGTTCAGCGAAAGGAGGGATCTATGGATATGAAACTTGGCGACATCCAGAGAGGGTCACCTCAGACATGTGTTTCGGAAGAAAAACAGGATAGGAATTCTGGCGAGCATATGAAGTATCCCACTGCCGGAAGCGATACATCGCTCTTACCAAAATCGAGTGATTTCGCTGCTCCAATCGCGTTCGTCTATCGACCGGCCCGCAATCCCATGCAATCGGCGCCGCGGTCCAGGAATTGGCTGCTCCAACTTGAACCGCAGCGCCCGTTGGAATTGGAGCCGCTGATGGGCTGGACAAGCTGTTCTGATCCTGCGCGTCAGATAAGATTGACCTTCCCAACCCGCGAGGCGGCATTCCGCTTCGGCAAAGAGCAGGGGTGGAGGGTCTACGCTCTTCCCGAAAACGAGCGCAAGCCCGCTCGCAAGAGCTGCCGCGAACAGATCGAAACTTGGCAGGTTACGTAGGTGAGCGCGATGCAAGGCAGTTTCTTCCTGCATCAAGGCTCGACCGAGCCCGCTCATCCGGTCAAAACGAACATGAGGGCGGCGAAGCCCGATACCGGCAGCGAAGCCGGAGACCGGCTCAATGAACTGCTGGTGGAAACGTTCCCGGCAAGCGGCCCGTTGCCGCTTTGGTCCGGCGGCATCGGACCGCCAGCAGGTGGGGAGCGTGCGACGGCCTGACCTGATCTCAGGCCGTCCGCTCGAGGTCCGGATCGCTTTCAGGCACCAGGTCGTCCTTGTAGACCTGAAGATCGGCGTCGGTCAGGGTTTCACGCTCCAGCAGATCCCTGGCTGACCTTTCCAGCAATTCCCGGTTTGTCTCCAGAAGCGCATAAACCCGCTCGTACACCGCAGCGATTGTTTCGCGCACTGAGGCGTCGATGAGTTCCGCCGTTGTTTCGCTATAGGCGGCCTCGTTTCCGGGCCCATTCCTTCGGCCAAGGAAATCGGGCTTGGCGTCTTCGTAGCTCACGAAACCCAGTTCTTCATTCATGCCATAGCGCGTGGCCATCGACCGCCCGATATCGGTCGCCTTGGCCAGATCGTCCGAGGCACCTGTGGACAGATGCCCGAAGATCAGCGCCTCGGCCGCGCGGCCGCCTAGCAGAACGGCAATCTTGTTCTCCAGTTCTTCACGCGTCATCAGAAACCGATCCTCTGTCGGGCGCTGGATCGTGTAGCCGAGCGCGCCGATGCCCCGCGGGATGATCGAGACCTTGTGGACCTCGTCCGCGCCCGGCAAGGCCATCGCGGTCAGCGCGTGCCCCATCTCGTGATAGGCGACGATTTCGCGTTCGCGCGGATTGAGAAGCCGGTTGCGTTTTTCCAGCCCCGCGACGATCCGCTCGATGGCATTGGTGAAATCCTCCATCTTGACGTTGCCTGCACCGCGGCGTGTGGCGAGCAGCGCAGCTTCATTGACGAGGTTGGCAAGATCGGCGCCGGAGAAGCCGGTTGTCAGCGCTGCGATCTCTTCAGGCGAAACCTCCCGCGCGGCCTTGATCTTCTTCATATGCACTTCGAGGATCGCTACGCGTCCGGCACGGTCGGGCCGGTCGACCAGGACTTGCCGGTCGAAGCGGCCTGCCCGCAACAGGGCCAGGTCGAGGATTTCCGGACGGTTGGTTGCCGCAAGAAGAACCAACCCGCTGGAGGAATCGAAGCCGTCGAGTTCGGTCAGAAGCTGGTTCAGGGTCTGCTCGCGCTCATCATGGCCGCCGGCACCCGGCGTTGCGCCGCGGGCGCGTCCGAGCGCGTCGAGCTCATCGACAAATATGATGGCGGGGGCCCTGGCGCGCGCCTGCTCGAAAAGATCACGCACCCGTGCCGCGCCGACACCGACGAACATTTCCACGAACTCCGACCCAGAAATGGAAAAGAACGGCACACCGGCCTCGCCGGCGACCGCGCGGGCGAGCATCGTCTTGCCCGTCCCCGGCGGGCCGACCAGCAGCACGCCCTTCGGCATGCGGGCGCCAAGTGCGCCGTAACCTTCGGGGTCCTTCAGGAACTCGACGATTTCCCGAAGTTCGGCTTTCGCCTCATCAACGCCCGCGACGTCGTCAAATTGGGTTTTGGTGTCCGTCTCCACATAGACCTTCGCCCGGCTCTTGCCGATGGACATGAAGCCGCCGAAGCCCTGTTTCTCGGCGAACTTTCGGAACAACAGGAACCAAAGGCCGACGAACACCAGCGCCGGAACGATCCACGACAGAAGTGTACCGAACCATGTGCTCTCGACGGCACCGGTATAGGTGATGTCGTGATCGCGAAGCAATTCGGCCAGCCCGGGTTCGACACGGGTGGTCACAAATTCCGTCTTGCCGTCTTGTGGGATCGTGAAGGACCCGGTGATGCGATCAGCGCCGATTACGACGTTGTCGACAAGGTCTTCTTCGACATATTCCTCGAACTGGCTATACGGGATCGCCTCGATCGTTTGTGACCGCAGCCAAAGGTCCTGCACCAACAGGACACCGAAAAATGCGAGTACGAAATACCACAGATTGATCTTATTCTTCTGGTCCATTTTGCACCTCCTTCCCGGACCCTGTTTCCGCGTTGACTGTGATCTGGGGTTGATCTCAAAAAAATTCCAGAGGGGCCTTGACATCAACAATACCCTTTCCAAATCCAATGGTGTCCGGGGATGCCGATGGCGGGTCCCCAGGTAGTGGATACGGGCGGCTGGCTCTTTCTGCAGTCGCTGGTCTGATTGCCAGAATAGCGTTGGCGCGGGTTCACTTCCGCCAATGCAGTGGCGTTGCGTCCCTCCTGCAATCCGCCTCATCGACCTCCCCAGCACCACCGTTACTTCTACGCCATTCTTGCGATGGCCGCGGTTGCACGCGGTGTCATGAACGGAGTGGCACGAGCAAAAGAAAGGAGGACGAGAATGCTTCAAACACGATTTGACCCGTTCGGGGCTGGCGATCCCCTTGCTGAAATGCGCCGTATGCAGGACGATCTGAACCGCATATTCGACAGCGCGGGCACAGCGCGCCGCGCATCGATCTATCCGCCGGTGAATTTCTGGGCCGGCGAGGACAGTATCGTCATGACTGCTGAACTCCCCGGTCTCTCGGAAGACAGCATCGAACTGACCGTGCAGGACAGCATGATCTCGCTGCGGGGTGAGTTCACCGATCACGACACCGGCGAGGACATTGCCTGGCATCGCCGCGAGCGGCCCAAGGGTAAATTCTCGCGGTCCGTCGAACTGCCGTTCCGCATCGACGCAGATCAGGTCGATGCGCGGTTCGAACACGGCATCCTGACGGTCGAGATGCAGCGCCCGGAGGACGAAAAACCCAAACGGATCTCGATCAGGCCGTAAGCAAGCCTTCAGAAAGGAGGATAACATGGCACAGGAACTGACAACCCAAGGCGGACGCGGCATCAGCACCCGAAACGGGGCCGATAATCCCGCCGGGCGGGTCTTCACCCCGGCTGTCGACATCTTCGAGAAAGAGGATGCGACGGTGATCCTCGCGGACATGCCGGGTGTTGCTCCCGAAGACGTGGACATCACCCTTGAGCGCCAGGTGCTTACCCTGACGGGCCGGGTGACACGCAACGCGCCGGAAGGATATCGCCGCCTGTCATCGGAATATCGGGAAGGCGGCTACAGCCGGGTCTTCACCCTGTCCGACGCCGTCGATCAGGACAAGATCAACGCCGATTTTAAGAACGGCGTTCTGCGGCTCGAACTGCCGCGGGCGGCAGAGGCGAAACCGCGGAAGATCACGGTCAAGACCGCTTAACCCAACACGCGAAAGGAGAATGAAACCATGCAGATCAGCGATCTCATTCCCTGGGGTCGTGACAAGGACAAGACCCCGGAACACGAAGGCTCGACCTCGAACAACCCCCTCGCGACCTTGCAGCGCGACATCAACAGCGTCTTTGAGAATTTCTGGCAGCGTGTCGAGACTGGATGGAACGGTCGAATGAACCCGATCGGCACCTTCGGGCCGAGCACGGATGTCGCAGAAACCGACGACAGCGTTGAAATCGCCATCGAGCTGCCCGGCATGGCCGAAGACGACATCGAAGTCTCGGTCTCCGGCGAAGCGATGACGATACGCGGTGAGAAAAAGGCCGCGCGCGAGGAGAAGCGCAAAGGCGTATATATGGCCGAACGTTCCTATGGAGCCTTCTACCGTACGATCCCGCTGCCGCCGGGAGTCGACGCTGACAAAGCCGAAGCGCAGTTCAAGCGCGGCGTGCTGACGGTGACGCTCCCCAAGTCAGACGAGGCACAGGCGCGGATCAAGCGGATTCCCGTGAAAGGAGCGTGACCCACTTGGCGATCGGGGCGCCCGGTCGCCATATCCGAATGACTTTTCACAAAGTGAAATCCGGTGCCGGGGAGCACATTTCCCCGGGGAAACTGGACCATCGACAGACGGAGAAAGGAGGGCCCGATGTCTGTTTCTGGCAAACTTAAGCCGGCTGCGGGCGGGGCGGCTCTGCTCACAGCCATGGGTGCCGCAGGTCTCGCCGGGGATTTGAGCGGCGAGGTGTCGGCTCAGGCCGATGCCGCGGTCGAAAATGCCGTTCAGGATGAGCATCCCGAATTGGCAGAGGCGCCCGGATACGGGACAAAAGACGGCTTCGCCGAGCTTCGCGAAGATCTGGAACGGCTCGATGCGCAAATCGGAGCTGAGGAGGATGCCGGCGGTATCCTCGGCACGATCGGTGAGAGTTTCGCCAAGTTCAAGGAACGGTTCTTCACCTCGGAGACCTGATGCCGGCCGGCCACTTGCTGCCCCGAAACTGCCCCTCGCGGGCATGTGGCCGGGGTCGTCCGGCCACGGAGTTCACCGAAATAAGGAGACAGGAAAATGCCCGCACTCATTTCTCTTCTCACCCGCACATTGGCGGCGCTTTTTGTTGTTACCCTGACTATTGCCGCGCCAGCCGCCTCGCAAACGGCTGATGCACCGGTCTTCCGGAATTCCGAAGGCTTGCCGACGCTGGCACCGCTTCTGGCCGAGGTGACGCCGGCGGTCGTGAACATCTCCGTGGAAAGCCGCCAGACGGCTGAATTGAACCCGCTCTTCAACGATCCGTTCTTCAGACGGTTCTTCGACATGCCCCCGACGCCTCAGCAACCTCAGCCGCGCCGGCAAATGAGCGCGGGATCGGGTGTGATTGTAGATGCGGAGGAAGGTTACGTGCTGACCAATCATCACGTCATCGAGAACGGTGATCGGATCATCGTGACTTTGAAGGACCGCCGCCAGTTTGACGCCGAATTGATCGGCAGTGACGCGGGAACGGATATCGCGCTGTTGCGGATCGAAGCGGAGAGCATCAAAGCCCTCGATCTGGGCGACAGCGACAGGCTGGAGGTTGGCGACTACGTGCTCGCAATCGGCAATCCGTTTGGCCTCGGCCAAACCGTGACCTCGGGCATCGTCAGCGCCTTGGGTCGCAGCGGTCTTAACGTCGACGGCTACGAGGACTTCATTCAGACCGACGCCTCGATCAACCCCGGCAATTCCGGTGGCGCGCTGATCACGCTCGACGGCCGCCTCATCGGTATCAACACGGCGATCATCGCCCCTTCGGGCGGGAATGTGGGCATTGGGTTTTCGGTGCCGTCGAACATGGCGCAGGCGGTCATGGACCAGCTGATCGAATTCGGTGAGGTCCGCCGCGGGCGCCTGGGCATCATCGTCCAGGACTTCACTCCAGACCTGGCAGATGCGCTTGGAAGCGAAGCAGGCGTAGGCGCTGTCGTCACACAGGTCGAACCGGACAGTGCCGCGGAAGCGGCGGGGTTGCAGGCCGGGGATCTGATCGTCTCGGTCGACGGCCGGCCCGTCTCGGGCTCTGCCGATCTGCGCAGCCAAATCGGTCTGCGCCGGATCGGCAGCGTTGTCGAACTCGAGGTCATCCGCGATGGCGAAACGCTGGCCATCGAAGCGACGCTGCGCGACGCTGGACCCGCGGCCGCGGCGGCCGGTGACCGCGTGCTCGACCGTCTTTCGGGAGCTGAGCTGCGCGAATTGCAGCCGGGTGACCCGTTTTACGGCAACCTCAACGGTGTGGTTGTCGCGAGGCTGGACCCCGGCAGCCAGGCCGCGCGATCCGGGCTGGAAGCTGGCGACATCATCCTGGCCGTCAACCGCGTGCCCGTCGCGTCGCTGAGCGACCTGCGTCAACATCTGGCCCGTGTCGACGGGGTGCTGGCGCTCACGGTGCAACGCGGGTCCGCGCGGATTTTCCTTGTGATGCGGTAAAGCCGTACTGCGCCGGAAAGGAGGATGAGATGGCAAAGGAAGAGCTGAAAACGGAAGAACAAATAGTGACGACCGCAGCCGGTGCGCAGCCGCTTCGCGCCGCTGAAGATCCGGTCAAACCGGCTGGAGGTGATGCAGCACCAGACACCGGCGCTGAGATCAGCCAGCTGACCGACAAGTGGAAACGGGCCTTGGCGGACGCAGAAAACGCGCGAAAGTGCGCGAGTGCGGCCCGTTTGGAGGGGCGTGAACACGGTATTGCCGTCGCGGTCGAGGCACTGGCCCCCGCGCTCGATGCGCTATCCCTCGGTATCGAAGCCGCGCATAAAGATCCGGAGGCCGGTGATCCCAGGAGTGTGGCCCATCTCGAAGGGCTGCGGAACATCCGCACCGCCTTCGAGACCGGCCTGAAGGCCCTCGGTGTCACAACGATCGCCGCCGAGGACGTGGCCTTCGATCCGAACCAGAACGAAGCGATTGGGACGCTGGAAAGCGGGAACACGAATCCCGGGCGGGTCTTGTCACTGCATCGGCCCGGGTTCGCCATCGGCCAGCGACTGATCCGGCCGGCCCGGGTGACGGTGAGCGCTTCGCCCTCGGGCCGCGGCTCCGGGGGAAAAGAGGAGGACTAAGTCATGCTGCGGCTTGCGCTCTTCCTTGGGACGAACCTCGCGATCCTCGTCGTTCTGTCGCTGACGTTCCGGCTGTTGGGGATCGACGGTTTGCTTCAGGCAAACGGTGTCGATCTGGATCTTCAGGCGCTTTTGATATTCTCCGGCGTCATCGGATTCTCGGGGTCGCTGATTTCGCTTGTCTTGTCGAAGACAATGGCCAAGGCAAGCATGGGGGTACGGGTGATCGCCACGCCGCGGACCGCCACCGAACGCTGGTTGGTCGGAACGGTCCACGCCCAAGCCGATGCGGCCGGGATCGGCCGTCCCGAGGTCGGAATTTTCGATCACCCTTCGCCGAATGCCTTTGCCACCGGTTGGAACCGGAATGAGGCGCTGATCGCCGTCAGCACCGGTCTGCTGGAGACCATGAGCAAAGGCGAAGTCGAGGCGGTTCTGGGCCACGAAGTCAGCCACGCCGCCAACGGTGACATGGTTACGCTGGCGCTCATCCAGGGTGTCGTGAACACCTTCGTTATTTTCCTGTCGCGGCTGATCGGGTTCCTGGTCGACCGTCTTGTGCTGCGCATCGAACGCGGCCACGGGCCGGGTTTCTGGATCGTGTCGCTGGTCGCCGAGGTCATCCTTGGCTTCCTCGCCATGGCGATCGTCATGTGGTTCTCGCGCTGGCGCGAGTTCCGCGCCGATGAAGGTGGCGCTCAGCTCGCCGGCCGGCAAAACATGATCGCCGCGCTGGATCGGTTGCGGCGCGTGCCGACGGCGCAACCCTTGCCGGACGAGATGCGCGCGTTAGCTTTCGACGCGGGCGCGATGCAGGCGATCTTCGCCAGCCACCCGCCATTGGAGAAGCGGATCGCTGCACTGAGAGGCGGCGCGGCACACAGCCGCAAAAGGCCTTTGCCTCACAGCCGCAGCTCCATCCGCAGGTAAGAGCGGGGAGCATTGCATGAGCGACGATCCATATGACATCCTGGGCGTACCGAAGGATGCGAGCCAGGCCGAGATCAAGAAGGCCTATCGCAAGCTCGCCAAAAAGCTGCACCCGGACCTCTCGCCCGGCGACACCGGCAAGGCGGCGGAATTCCAGCGCGTCGGCACCGCCTATGATATCCTGGGCGATCCAGAGAAACGCCGCCGTTTCGATGCCGGTGAAATCGATGCAAGCGGGCAGGAACGGCCGGAGCGCCAGTTCTACCGGCAATATGCGGGGGCTGACACCGGCCGCCGCTACCATTCGACCGCAGGGTTTGATGATTTTGCCGATGCCTCGGATATTTTCGCTGACCTCTTCGGACAGCGAATGCGGGGTGGTGGCCGAACGGCGCGCGGCTTCTCGGCCCGTGGCGCCGACGTTCGATACCACCTCGATATCGACTTCATGGATGCCGCAAAGGGCGCGAAGCGGAAAGTGCCCTTGCCGGACGGGCAAGCCATCGATCTGAGCATTCCTGCAGGTATTCGCGACGGGCAGACGCTGCGCCTGCGCGGCAAGGGTCAGCCGGGCATGGGCGGCGGCCCGGCAGGGGATGCTTTCGTAGAGATCTCGGTCAATTCCCATCCGCTGTTCCGGCGCGACGGCAGTGATATCGAGATCGAGGTGCCGATTACCTTCGACGAGGCCGTCCTGGGCGGCAAGATCGATGTCCCGACAATCTCCGGAACCGTGTCGATGCGCATCCCGAAGGGCGCATCCAGCGGACGGCGTTTGCGGCTCAAAGGCAAGGGTATTCAGCCTGCGAAAGGCAAGCAGGGCGATCAGCTCGTGCGGCTGAAGATCGTTCTTCCCGACAAGATTGATGAGGAAATTGAGGAACTCGCACGCCGCTGGCGCGACAGGGTTCGACATGATCCGCGCAAAACCATGGAGAAGTACGAATGAGGCTGCAGGAGAAAGAAGTGGTGGAAGTGGTGCGCCGGCTTCGCCTTCGGGAACTGCGCGCCTGGGTCCGGGCCGGTTGGGTCCGGCCAAAACGGGGCAACGATGGTCTACTGTTCGACGACATGGACGTCGCGCGTCTTCGGCTGATCTGTGACCTGAAAAAGGATATCGGGATCACCGGCGGAGCGATTCCGACGGTCCTGTCTCTGTTGGACCAGTTGCATGGTCTGCGGAGCGAACTGCGAGCTCTCGCCAGCGCCATCGAACAGCAGCCGACGGCGACCCGGCGCGCGGTTCTGGAGGCGTACAGGAAACTTTCTGAAAACCGGCGAACTGGGAAGCGAGCAACAGAGTAAGAAGCAAGTAGGCAAGTATGTCGATTCATGCAGTGTTGAGAGAGAAAGGTTCAGTTGTGTCAACAGTATCGCCGACTGATACGGTACAGACGGTCATGGATCAGTTGGAACTCGATGAAGTCTCTGCCGTCGTCGTAACTGACGTTAGTGTCCGCGGACGTGGTGTAATTTCATCGGCGCTGCCGGTGTAATCCGGGTGGCCATCGAGGTGTATGGTCGAGGTGGAGTTTCGCAGCTTCAACCACGACCCACACGGAGACCCCGATGACCAAGACCAACATGGCCCTTTCCGAGCTTCTCGCAAAGCAGGACGGCGGCGATTTCCTTCGCGCCGTCGCTGAGGCCGTTCTTCAGCTGATCATGGAGGCCGATGTCGAAGGCCTGATCGGCGCCGGCAAGCACG
>NZ_JBMERR010000036.1:0-16355 GCF_048820915.1 Cribrihabitans pelagius
AGGGCCGCGTGGAACGCGCCACCCGCACGTTGCAGGACCGGCTGGTGAACGAACTGCGGCTGGCCGGCATCTCTGACATGGAGGCGGCCAATGCGTTCCTTTCCGGTTTCATGGAACGGTGCAATGCAAGGTTCGCCAAGCGCCCAGCCGGCCTTCTCCTGCGGCCGGCAGCGGATCATCCCCGGAGAGAACGGAGTGACCCGCGGCCTGCCCAGCAAATATGCGGACAGCTGCGAATTCGCGGACGGGCGGCGGGAATACACTGGCAGACCGCAAGCCCAGGGCAACCCGCGCAGCCAGCCAGGGTTCCGGTACTTGAGGTCTGCGCCCTGTCAGGCTGCGCTCCCGCAGGCGCCACCAGAGACATTCCTGCTTTGCGCAGCCCGTGGGATTTCCGGATGTTGCAACAGGCCCGCGTCATCCCTCCGGCGGGCGCGGTGCTTTCGTGCGAGAGCCCGGGATCAGCGGAATTTCGCGCAGCCGCTTTGTCGCGCAACTTCCACAAAACTTCAGGTTGACTGTCAGATACTAAACTGTAGGTTGCACTCAAATCACCTAAAAGGCGAGCTTCCCGTTTGCCGGCAAACTTTCGGAAGACCTGACTCATGACCAGCCTTATTCTCTTCGCTCCGCCAAAAATTTTGTTGCAGCATGACGTTACGGAATGGCGCGCGGCTATCGGCCCGGAC
The DNA here is from genome assembly GCF_048820915.1 of Cribrihabitans pelagius. Taxonomy (NCBI): domain Bacteria; kingdom Pseudomonadati; phylum Pseudomonadota; class Alphaproteobacteria; order Rhodobacterales; family Paracoccaceae; genus Cribrihabitans; species Cribrihabitans pelagius. The sequence goes on from NZ_JBMERR010000036.1 coordinate 690, forward strand.
AGCGTTATCCTGACATGTGCCAGCGCCAGGACGGACCTCCTGCGCGTCTTTCCCGATGGACTGAACTTCCGCTTCTTTGAAAATTTCAATGATAGCCCCGCAGTGGAATTGGCCGCCATCAGCCTTGCGCGCAGTCTGGAGCAGCCGCTTTGCGTGGCTCTGGCGGAGATCGACGTGCTGCGGGCGGCCCGGGTGAATGACTACCTCGGGCTGTCCCAGGGCGCCGAGACCCGGCTCCACCCCTATCGGGACAAATTCGCGATGAAACGGCGGGCCAAGACCGCCGGGCTGCCGGTTTGCGAGATGGCGATCGTGCGCAGCGCGATCGATATCCAGCGCTTCATCGACGCTCAGGGCTATCCGGTGGTACTGAAGCCGCGCGACGGGCGCGGATCGAACGGGGTCTGCGTGATCCGTTCCCAGGATGATCTGAACGGCTGGCTGGCGCGGCAGACCAGCACCACCTTCTACAACACGATGATCGAGAGTTTCGTGGCGGGCGACCACTACATCGTCAACGGGCTCTATATCGGCGGGCAGGCCATCGTCATCTCGCCGGTGCGGGTGCTGACCTCGGCGCTCGACTTCCTCGGCGGCCGGTCGCACGATCTGCATATGCTGGAGGCCGCGAACCCGCTGCGCCAGAAGCTGGTCAGCTATTCCCGCACCCTGGTCGAGGAGGTGATGCCCTCTCCGCCCACCATGCTGTTCCACCTGGAAGTTTTCGTGACCGCGGAGGGCACCATCGTGCTGGGCGAGATCGCCTCGCGGCTGGGCGGCTGCTTCTTCAATCAGGAAATGACCGAGGCCTGGGGGATCGATCCGCGGATGAGCTTCCTGCGGGCCATGCGCGATCCCGAGTTTGCGCCGGAGCCGATGAGCGAGCCGCTGCGCCTTGTCGGCCATCTCAACGTGCCGCCGCGCGGCGGCCTTCTGCGCCGGGCGCCGGGCCCCTGCCCGTTCGACTTCGTACGCGCCTACCGGATGAGCGCCGAGAGCGGCGCCGCATATGGGCAGATGACCTTCACCAATGCCGAAATCCTCAACGCCATCGTTGAAGGCGACAGCGAAGCGCAGCTTGCCGACAGGCTGCACCGGCTGGAAGCGTGGTTCCACGCCGAATGCCTCTGGGACACTGGCGCCGCCGCCTGAGCCCTGCCAACTGCCAATCGAAAACTGCAAGGGTGATCCAATGAAGATTGCTGTGCTTGGCGCGGGTTATGCCGGTGTCTCCGTTCTTGAAAACCTGGTGACATCGGCGCCGGACCTGTCCTCCCTCACGGTCGATGTCTTCGAACGCAGCCGCAGCTTCGGTCCGGGCGCCGCCTATCAGCAGGATACCGGGACCAACTTGCTGAACCGCCCGCTGAAACTGATGTACCTGGCGCGGGAAGGAGATTTCCGGGACTGGCTGCGCCAGAGCGGCGCGGCGGAGGCAGCGGCGGATGAGGATGGCTTCCTGGAACGCGCGCTGTTCGGCCGCTTCCTGCAAAGCCGCTTTGATGCGCTGAGCGGGCAAATCCGCAGCGGCGGCGGCCGTATCCGGCTGATCGGAGCCGGGGTGGAGGGGATCGCTTCCAGCCCGCGGCCCGATGCGCTGTACCGGCTGAACTGGGGCCGCAGCAGCACGGATTATGACGCCGTCTATCTCTGCCTTGGAACCAAGCTGGAGGCCGACCCCTACGGGCTGGCTCAGACGCCCGGCTATTATGCTGCCCCCTACCCGGCGGGCCGGCTTCGGGCGCTGAAGGACAAGCGCGTCGGAATCCTGGGCTGCCGACTCACCGCCTATGACGTGGCGCTTGGCATCGGGGGGCAGCGGATGCTGATGACCTCACGCCGGGCCGGGCTGCCCAAGGCGGTGACTGCCTACCGCACGGTGACGCTGAAACATCTGACGCCCGCGGGGCTGGCGGCCCTCGGTGCGCCCGGCACGCCGCTGAGCCTGGCGCAGGTCATGGAGCTGTTCGAGGCGGAGATGCGCCACCAGGGCGTCGGCGTCAGCTTTGCGCAACTCCTGCGCGGTGCGGACTGCGCCGACGATGATCTGGTGTCCAGCATCCTGGCTGCCACCAACACGCTGATCCCGATGATCTGGAGCCGCCTGCCGGAGCGCTCCAAAGCGGCCTTTATGCGGCATTTCCACCGGCTTTGGTCGAACATGCGGGTGCCGATCTCGCGCACCAATGCCGACAGGATAGCGGCCTTGCAGGCGGAGGGCGCGCTGAGCCACCGCAGCGGTTTGCGCGATGTGATCTACCGGGACGGAAGCTACCGGATGGTCTTCGCCGAAGGAGAGACAGAGGTGGATGTGGTGGTCAATGCGACCGGCATCCAGCGCGGGCTCGATCCACGCTGCCCGCTGACCGGCGCGCTCATCAGCCAGGGGTTTGCAGAGGCGGATGCGGCGGGCGGGCTGAAAGTGCGGCTGGAGGATTGCCGGGTGCTGTCGCGCGGCGGCCGCCTCGCGTCCGGGCTGTTTGCGCTTGGCCAGCTGACCTGCGGCACTTTCTACATGGTGAACAATATCGACGTGATCCACCACCAGGCCCGCATTGCCACTCTGGCGCCGGTGCAAGCGCTGCGGAGCGCAGGCTGATGCGGCGGGATTTTGCCCTCACGGCCCTGCTCGCCCTCGCCGGCGCCGCGCTCGGGCATCTGAGCGGCCTGCCGCTGGGTGAGCTCTTGGGCGCTGCCGGGCTGACCTTCGGTGCCGGCCGCCTCGGCCTGCCGCTCAGGACACCAAACGCAGCCATTGTGCTGATCCAGCTGATCCTCGGCGCCAGCGTGGGCGCGCTTCTGAATCCTGAGCTTCTGGCCGGGATCACCCGCCCGATGGTGCTGGCGGGGCTGCTGGTCTGCATGAGCGCCCAGCTTGCGGCGGGCTATGGCTGGCTGCGCCGGGTCGAAAAATGGTCGCCGGCCGAAAGCCTGCTGGGCGCGGTGCCGGGGGCGATGGCAGCGGTGATGGTGCTGACTGGCGACGAGGGCAAGGCCTCCGCCAAGATCGTCTTTGCCCATATGGTGCGGACGGTTGCCCTTCTGGTGGCGGTGTTCGTGATCGCAGGCCCGCGCGGTTCCGGCGCGGCGGCCGGCATTCCGGCTGCGGGCGCCGGAGCCTATCTGATGCTGCTGGCGATTGCCGCGGCGGGCTATGGCGCGGGGCGTCTTCTGGAACGCTGCGCGATGCCCGCGCCCTACATGATCACCGGGCTGATGCTGGCGGCTGCGGCCAACCTCAGCGGCCTCATCGCGCCGGTTTCGGTGCCCGGGCCGCTGGTGCTTTTGGCGATGGCGCTGCTGGGCGGGCTGATCGGCATCCGGCTGAAGGAGATCACCCTCCGCGATGTCGTGTCTTATCTGCGCGCCGGGCTAATCGTCACCACGATCACCTTCAGCCTCACCGCGGCGCTGGCCTGGCTGTTCAGCGCGCTCAGCGGGCAGGCCTTTCTGGTGCTCTTCATGTCCTGGGTGCCGGGCGGGGTGGAGGTGATGGTGGCCACCGCGCTGGTGCTGGGGCTGGAGCCCGCCTTTGTGATGCTGAACCACGTGCTGCGGATGTCGATCCTGCATGCCGCGCCGGTCTTCCTGCGCCGCGATATGTTCCGCAACCCTTCCGCACCCGCCGCAGCCCGGCAGCCTCAACCCTCCAAGACCAAGGGAAGCCATGTCTGACAAGAAACCCCACATCCTCCTGGTCGGCGGCCGCGACCATACGTTTTCCCGGATCCCGGAAATGGGCCTCACCTACAGCGCCCTGCAATGCCGCGCTCATCTGACCGATCACCTGCTCGACAATGCCCGGACCGTGGTGGTCACCGACTACGAGGACACGGAGGCCAGCCTTGCCCTCGCCCGCGCATTGCATGGCGCCACGCCATTTGACGCGGTGTTTTCCTTTGCCGAATACGGCTTCCTCACCGCTGCCCGTATCGCCGGGGCGCTGGACGTGCCCAGCAACTGCCAGATCGAGCCGGTGCGCCTCACCCGCAACAAGCTGCTGATGCGCGAGCGGCTCAGCGCACTGGGGATCGGGGACGTGCCGTTTGCCCGTATCGAAAGCGCCGCGGATATTGCGGCTTTCGCCGCCCAGCATGGTGACTGCATCGTGAAGCCGGCCGAGGGCGGCGGCAGTGAAGGCGTGCATTTCATCGGCCCCGGCACCGACCCGGATGCGGCACTGGCCCACGCGCTGGATGCAGGCCGCGCCGAGCTGATTGCAGAGAAGTTCATCCCCGGCCCCGAGTACAGCGTGGAAACCATGTCGGCAGAAGGGCGGCACCGGGTGCTGGCGGTGACCGAAAAGACCACCACCGGCGCCCCCTATTTCATCGAAAGCGGCCATGTGCAGCCCGCCGCGCTGGATGCGCAAGCCCGCGCCCGCGTGGAGGCCAAAGTCTGCCGCCTGCTCGATGCCATGGGCTACCGCTGCGGCCCGGCCCACAGCGAGGTGAAGATCCACGATGGCGAGGTGCATGTGATAGAAACCCAGACCCGCAACGGCGGCGATCAGATCTGGGAGCTGACGCTGGAAACCACCGGCGCCGATGTGTTCAAGGAAACCTTTGCCGCTGTCCTCGGCCTGGACCACACCCCCGGGCAGCCAGCCGCACCCGCGATGGCGATCCGCTACGTGCTGGCCCGAGACCGGACGCTGAACGCCATCACCGGACTCGACAGCGCCGCCGCGGCGGAGGGCGTCGCGCGGGTGCATTCCTCGGCCAAGCCCGGAAGGCACTATGGCGCAGTGCTCTCGGCAGACTCGCGCGTGGCCTATGTGCTGGCACGCGGCAGCAGCCGCGACGAGGCACTGGCCCGGGCCGAAGCCGCCGCCGCCCGCATCGAGATGACCTGAGCGGCGCCCGCCCCACCCCCATTTCCCGCACAGAGCCCCCGGAAAGGAGCTTGCCATGGCCATTGCCATTCATGACCCCACCCTGCGCGACGGCAACCACGCGATCGCCCATGACCTCAGCCTCGACGACATCGCCGCCTATTGCCGCGCCGTGGACGGCTGCGGGCTCGAGGTGGTCGAGGTCGGGCATGGCAACGGGCTTGGCGCTTCCTCCCTCCAGCTGGGTCTTGCGCGGCATGCCGATATGGAAATGCTGGAGACCGCCCGGGCTAATCTTCAAAAGACCAGGCTTGGAATTCACGCGATCCCGGGATTTGCCAAGATTTCCGACCTGAAGTCGGCGATTGCGGCGGGGGTAGACGTCTTCCGTATAGCCGCCCATTGCACCGAGGGCGACCTGACGCAAAGCTACATCGACTACGCCCGCGGCGAGGGAAAGTACGTTCAGGGCGTGCTGATGATGACCCATATGGCGCCGCCCGAGGTGCTGCTGGCGGAGGCCGCGAAACAGGTCTCATTCGGCGCCAATGCGATCGTGCTGATGGATTCCGCCGGCAATTACGACCCGCGCGACACCGCCGCCAAGGTCGGCTTGCTGGCCGCCGAACTGCCGGTGCCGGTAGGCTTTCACGCCCATAACAACCTGGGCCTGGCCATCGCCAATTCCGTCGCCGCGGCCGAGGCCGGGGCCACCATCCTTGACGGCACGATGCGCGGCTTCGGGGCGGGCGCGGGCAACACCCAGCTCGAGGTGCTCTGCGCGGTGCTGGAACGCTACGGCTTCGAGACCGGCACCGACGTCTTTGCGCTGTGCGAGGCGGTGGAGGCGCTGCCCGGCCTGCCGCCGGTGGAGCGGCGCACCATCGTCGGCACCTCCAACCTGATCAGCGGCATCTACGGCGTCTGCGCAGGTTTTGAGAAACACGTGACCCGCGCCGCCGCGCAATTCGGCGTCGCGCCGCGGTTCATCTACGAGGAGTTGTCCAAGTGCAACGCGGTGGCGGGCCAGGAAGACCTGATAATCTCCGCCGCGGCCCGGCTTTCCGGCGCGGGCAACCCTGCAACCACTTGAAGGGAGTGAAGATATGAGGCTGAAAACCGCCATCATCGGCAGCGGCAACATTGGCTGCGACGTGCTGTGCAAGGTGCTGAAATCGCCCGTCCTGGACTGCGCCCTCTTTGCCGGGCGCAGCGCGGCCTCGCCCGGGCTGGCCTTTGCCCGCAAGCACGGTGTCGCCGTCACCGGCCGCGGCGCCGAGGGGCTCATGGCGGCACTCGACCGCTTCGATCTGGTCTTCGATGCCACTTCCTCCGCAGCGCATCAGGCCCATGCCCCGGCGCTGCAGGCGGCCGGCAAGACGCTGATCAACCTCACGCCTGCCCCGAATGGCGCGGCCTGCGTGCCGTCGCTGAACGGCGATGCCCTCATCGGGGCGCCCAACATCAACATGATCACCTGCGGCGGCCAGGCCTCGATCCCGATTGCCCAGGCAATGACCGCGGCCAATCCGGAAATCCGCTATATCGAGGTGGTCTCCTCGATCAGCGCCGAAAGCGCCGGACCCGCAACGCGGCTGAACCTCAACCATTATATCGAGACCACAGAGGCGGCGCTTGCACGCTTCACCGGCTGCCGGCAGGTGAAGGCAATCCTCAACATCAACCCGGCCAAGCCCAACGTTTTCATGCAGACCGCGGTCTCTGCCCTGGCCGACCGGCATGACCTCGGTGCCACCGAGGCAGCGATTGCGCAGGCGGTGGAGAAACTGCGCGCAGCCGTGCCCGGCTATGACATCACGGTCGAACCGCATGTCACGGGCGAGCGGCTGTTTACCATGGTGCGCGTCACCGGCGCGGGCGACTACCTCGACCCGTCGGCGGGCAATCTCGATATCATCACCGCGGCCGCCACCCGCATGGCCGAGGCCATCGCGCGTGAGCGCGCGCGCCAGCCGATGGAGAGCGTCGCCTGATGCTGCCGCACCCCTTCCCGCCGCGCCCTGCCTTGCCCCGCACCCTGCCCCGCACCGGAGTTCCCCATGCCTGAGCTGGCCGCCCTGCACCGCGACACGCCCTTCTGCCCGATCCTGGAGCTGGCGGGCCGCATCCAGGCCCGCGAAGAACCGGTGACCGATTTCTCGATCGGAGTGCCGGATTTCACCCCGCCGCAGCGGGTCTATGACGCCGCCATCGCCGCCATTGCCAGCGACCGCTGCCGCTACGGCCCCAGCCGCGGTGAAGACGGGCTGATAGCGGGTTACCTGCATTACCTGTCGCGGCTCGGGCTCGCCACATACGGTCCCGATCATGTGGCGATGGGTCTGGGCGCCAAGCACCTGCTGTATTCGCTGTTCCAGGTGTTGTTCCAGCCCGGCGACACGGTAGTGATCCCGGCGCCGTGCTGGCCCACCTATTTCGACATCGCGCGGCTGGCGGGCGTGGCGGTGCGCAGCCCCTACTGCGGGCTGGAACAGGGTTACAAGCTGGACGCGCCGGGGCTGGAGGCGGCGCTGGCCGGCCAGCCCCGCGCCCTGGTGCTGAACAATCCGTCAAACCCCTCGGGCGCGCTTTACAGTGCCGCGGAACTGGCCGCGCTCGCCGATGTTTTGCGCGGCCATGACGTCTGGATCATCACCGATGACGTCTACCAGCGCTTTGTCTATACCGATGCCCCTTGCCCGCATCTGCTGGACGTGGCGCCGGACCTTGCGCCCCGCATCATCAAGGTCGACAGCATCTCCAAGCTCTACGGCATGCCGGGCTGGCGCGCCGGGCTGCTGGCAGCGGCGCCCGAGGTGGCGGCGGCGGTTGCGACGCTCAACAGCAATTCGATCTCCAACATGCCTCCCGCCGCTGCCGCCGCCGCGGCCGAGGCATTGGCAGGTCCTCAGGACTTTTCCGAGCGCATGACCGAAAGCTACCGGGAGCGGCGCGGCATCCTGCTTGGACATTTCGCGGCCGCGCCGCAGATCCGCTGCGCCGTGCCGGGGGGCGCCTTCTACCTGTTTCCTGACGTTTCCCGCCTGTTCGGCACCATGCACAATGGCCGGCTGATCGCCACCGACGAGGATTTCTGCGATCTGCTGTTGCAGGATTATGGCGTCGCTGCGGTGCCGGGCCGCCATTTCGGCGCGCCTGACAACATCCGCCTTTCCTATGCGATTGCCACCGAAAAGGTCCGCCGGGGGGCGGCGCAGATCCTGCGCTGCGTTGCGGACCTGAGCCCGGCCTCCCGCCGCCAGCCAAGCGCGCCGCCGCGCCTGGCCCAGCCTGCCGGGGCGCGCTGAGCTGGAGAGCGGCGCGGGCGGCCTTGCGCCGGCCGCGTCTACTGCAACGCGGAAAGGTCGACGCCCGCGCAGGCCGCGGCATCACCGCCGCAGCAGTCCTGCAGCAGGAAGCGCACCAGGGCGTTCACCGCTGCAAAGCGGGGCGCGTAGAGGATTTCGCGGTGGTTGCGCTGCGCCGTCACCAGCCCCGCCCGCTTCAGCACAGCGAGATGCCCCGAGACGGTCGACGGCTTCAGCTCCAGCAGGCGGCCGATTTCCATCGCCGGCGTGCCCGCGGGGCCGCGCTGGACAAGCAGGCGGAACACCGACAGCCTTGTGTCATGGGCAAGCGCGCCGAAGGCGTTTATGGCGGGGAGTTGGTTCATGTTTCGTGATTACGCGAAATGAGGCGTGTTGACAAGAATGCCCGCCAGCCGCTAGAGGAGCCTCAATTCGTCATTGCCCGAAATGACAATCCGGCAGATCCACCGGGCCGCATGGCCCTGCGAAGCCGGAACCATTGCGGGCGCGGGCAGGAGTGCCCGCCGGACACAGGAGACCGCCATGACCGACACGCCCAATATCGACGCCGGGAGCCTTGCCCCGATCGGCCCGGACGCGCTGTTCCCGGCCGAACCCAACCGCCATCCGGCGCGCATCCTTATCCTCTACGGCTCCTTGCGCGCGCGCAGCTTCTCGCGCTTTGCCGCCGAAGAATCCGCCCGCATTCTCACCTGCCTGGGCGCCGAGGCGCGGCTCTTCGACCCTCGGGGCCTGCCCCAGCCGGATGACGCCGACACGGACCATCCCAAGGTGGCCGAGCTGCGCGATCTGGTGACTTGGTGCGAAGGCATGGTCTGGTCCTCGCCCGAGCGCCACGGCGCGATGACCGGCATCATGAAAAGCCAGATCGACTGGATTCCTCTCAGCCTTGGCGGGGTGCGCCCGACGCAAGGCAAGACGCTCGCGGTGATGCAGGTGTGCGGCGGCTCGCAATCCTTCAACACGGTGAACCAGCTGCGCATCCTCGGCCGCTGGATGCGGCTCCTGACGATCCCGAACCAGTCTTCGGTCGCCAAGGCCTGGGACGAGTTCGACGAGGACGGCCGGATGAAACCCTCGCCCTACTACAACCGTATCGTCGACGTAATGGAGGAACTGGTGAAATTCACCCTGCTGACCCGGGACATCAAGGAGCACCTGGTCGACCGCTACTCGGAACGGGTGGAGAGCCGGGCGGAACTGTCCAAGCGCGTGAACCAGTCCAAGGCAGTGGGCTGAGAGCGCCAGCAGCGGCGCGGCGGCGGGCGCGGGCCTGCCACCGCCCACCCGAGGGCACCTTTCAGTCCGGGGCGCCTTCGACGAACACGATATTGGCCAGCCCCGCGCCCTCGCGGTGCGCCTTGGCGGCCTGGTATTCGGGCGAGTTGTAGCAGCTGAGCGCCGCCTCCATCGAGTCGAACTCGATCACCACGTTGCGCGGATGGCCGTCGCCCTCCATCTGCTCGCATGCGCCGCCGCGGGCGAGCACGCGGGCGCCGTAGGTCTTGAACGCCTGCGTCGCGCCCTCGGCATAAAGCTTGTAGGGGTCCGGGTCCGTCACCGTGACATGAGCGATCCAATAGGCTTTGGGCATGAGAGCTCCACTATTCTGAGAGGTAAGGCGGGGCGGCAGGCGCCGCCCCGGCCAGGAGTCACTTGTTCAGGATCTTGGACAGCACCAGATAGGCGGCGCCGGCCACGAACAGCCCGACGAACCAGGCGTAGGTGTAGATCGTGGCGAAGAAGTCCGAAGTTCCGGCGGTGATGCCGACACCGGCGAGGAAGCCCGGCAGGTTCGGCAGGATACCGATCACCAGCGCCCAGACACCGGCCCAGTTGGTGCCGTTCTTGCCGGAGTAGATGCCGTTCATCTTGAACAGGTCCGCCACTTCAAGCTTGGTTTTCCGCAGCAGGTAGTAGTCCGCCAGCATCACACCCGCGATCGGGCCCAGCAGGGCCGAATAGGCGATCAGCCAGCCGATGATGTGGTTGACCAGGACCCAGGGGAACATGGCGATGCCGATGCCCGCGGTGATGTAGCCGCCGCGCTTGAGGTTGATCTTGCTGGGCGCGAGGTTCGAAAACCCGTGCGCCGGTGCCACCACGTTGGCCGCCAGGTTGGTGGTCAGGGTTGCCACGATCAGCGCAAACAGCGCGATGATCACCGAGAAGCCGCCCATCTTCTCAGACAGCTGGATCGGATCCCAGATCGCCTCGCCATAGATTACCACGGTGGCCGAGGTCACGGCCGAGGCGATGAAGGCAAACAGCGCCATCGGGATCGGCAGGCCGACCAGCTGGCCCAGAAACTGGTCTTTCTGGCTTTTGGCATGACGGGTGAAGTCAGGGATGTTCAGCGCCAGCGTCGCCCAGAAGCCGATCATGCCGGTGAGGCTCGGCCAGAACACCACCCAGAACTGGCCTTCCTGCGGCTGGCCCGGGTCAAAGGCGCTGGGGGTGGAGAGCATCTCGCCGAAGCCGCCAGCGTTGACATAGGCCCAGCCCAGGAGTGCCAGACCCATCGCCAGCAGGAAGGGGGCGGCATAGGTTTCCAGCCAGCGGATCGACTCGGTGCCGTTCTTGATGAAGTAGAGGTGCAGGCCCCAGAACGCGAGGAAGCAGATGAACTCGCCCAGGCTGATGCCCAGGACCGGCAGCGCCTCGCCCGCCAGCGCACCGCCGGTAAGCGTGTTGAGGATCACGAAGATCGCCGAGCCGCCGACCCAGGTCTGGATGCCGAACCAGCCGCAGGCGACGATGCCGCGCGCCACGGCCGGGATCTTGGCGCCAGTAGGCCCGAAAGAGGAGCGCAAAAGCACCGGGAAGGGGATACCGTATTTGGTTCCGGCATGGCCCACCAGAACCATCGGGATCAGCACGATGGCGTTGGCGGCGAGGATGGTCATCACCGCCTGGTCCCAGCTCATGCCCGAGCCGATCAGGTAGGATGCCAGCAGGTAAGTCGGGATGCAGACCACCATGCCGACCCAGAGCGCGGCAATCGCCACCCAGTCCCAGGTGCGTTCTGCCGCCGTCGTCGGCAACTGGTCCTCGTTGTAGAGCGCGGGGTCGATCTCCGCCAGATCCACCCGCGGCGGCGCCTCGGCGCCGAGGGCGGAATATCCGCTGGTTATGTCAGCCATGGTCGTTGTCTCCCTGTTTTATGGCTTCCCGCTGCCCGCTTCTGCGGCGGACAGCACATGCAAAAATTCCCCGGCTCGCGCCAGGGAATTCATTCAGACGCAGGCGGGCATGTTTTCCGCCGAACGCACAACTTTGCGCGGCGCTGTCAGCTCTTTCCACTTCGACAGCGCCTTGTTCACCTCCGGGAAGGCGGGCCGCTCGACAAAGCGGCCGTGGCCCGGGGTGGCGCAGACCTTGCCGTTGTCCACTGCCACCTCGCCGCGGCTGAGGGTATAGCGCGGCAGGCCAGTGACCTCGCGGCCGGAGAAGACGTTGTATTCCACCACCGACTGCTGGGTCTCGGGCGAGATCGTCTTGGACTTCTTCGGATCCCACACCACCAGATCAGCGTCGGAGCCTTCCACAATCGCGCCTTTGCGCGGATAGATGTTGAGGATCTTGGCGATGTTGGTGGAGGTCACGGCGACAAACTCGTTCGGCGTCAGGCGGCCGGTGTTGACGCCCTCGCTCCACAGAACCGGCATCCGGTCTTCGAGACCGCCGGTGCCGTTGGGGATCTTGGTGAAGTCGTCAATGCCGAAGCGCTTCTGTTCGTTCGAAAAGGCGCAATGGTCGGTGGCGACCACCTGCAGCGAGCCCGCCTGCAGGCCGGCCCAGAGGCTGTCCTGATGCGCCTTGTCCCGGAACGGCGGCGACATCACCCGCTGCGCGGCATGGTCCCAGCTGGGGTTGCGGTATTCGCTTTCATCCAGCACCAGATGCTGGATCAGCGGCTCGCCAAACACGCGCATGCCCTTCTGGCGGGCCCGGCGGATTGCTTCATGTGCCTGCTCGCAGGAGGTGTGCACCACGTAAAGCGGCACGCCTGCCATGTCGGCGATCATGATGGCACGGTTGGTGGCCTCGCCCTCGACCTCGGGCGGACGCGACAGGCCGTGGCCTTCCGGCCCGCGGATGCCGTCGGCCAGCAGTTTCTGCTGCATGGTGGCAACCACGTCGCCGTTTTCCGCATGCACCATCGGCAGCGCGCCGAGCGCGGCACAGCGGCGGAACGAGTCGAACAGCTCGTCGTCCTCCACCATCAGCGCGCCCTTGTAGGCCATGAAGTGCTTGAAGGAATTGATGCCGAGGTCCACGACCTGCTGCATCTCCTCGAACACCTGCTCGCTCCACCAGGTCACCGCCATGTGGAAGGAGTAGTCGGCGCAGGCGCGTTTCGACTTGGCGTGCCAGGCCTCCAATGCTTCCAGCATCGACTGGCCGGGGCTCGGCAGGCAGAAATCGACCACCATCGTGGTGCCGCCCGCAAGCCCTGCGCGGGTGCCGCTCTCGAAATCATCCGCGGAATGGGTGCCCATGAAGGGCATTTCCAGATGCACATGCGGGTCGATGCCGCCGGGCATGACATAGCAGCCTCCGGCGTCCAGCACCTTGTCGCCGTTGAGGCCGGTGCCGATCTGCACGATCTTGCCATCCTCGATAGCGACATCGGCTTCGTAGCTGCGGTCGGCGGCGACGATGGTGCCGCCCTTGATCACGGTTCTTGTCGTCATATTCTTCACTCCACGACTTCTGCCGTTTCCAGCACGGCATGCAAGAGCACATCTGCCCCGGCCGCAGCCCACTCGCGGCTGATTTCCTCGTCCTCGTTGTGGCTGAGCCCGTCGACACAAGGGCACATCACCATGGCGGTCGGTGCCACCTTGTTGATCCAGCAGGCATCGTGCCCCGCGCCCGAGATGATGTTGCGGTGCGAATAGCCCAGCTGCTCGGCCGCGCGGCGCACGGCGGAGACGCAGTTTTCGTCGAATGTCACCGGGTCGAAATGGCCAACCTGCTCGATTTCCAGGCCCAGTTCCAGCTCTTCGGCGATCCTTGCGGCACCCTCGCGCAGGCGGCGTTCCATGTCCTCCTGGGTGTCGAAGCTGGGCGAGCGGAAGTCGATGGTGAAGACCACCTTCCCCGGCACGATGTTGCGGCTGTTGGGGTAGTAGTCGCAGTGGCCCACAGCACCGACCGCGTCGGGCTGGTGGCTCATCGCGATCTCATGCACCAGATCGGTGATCCGCGCCGCCCCCAGGCCGGCGTTGCGGCGCATCGGCATCGGGGTGGAGCCGGTGTGCGCCTCCTGGCCGGTCAGCGTCACCTGCAGCCAGTTCAGGCCCTGGCCATGGGTGACGACGCCAATGTCCTTGTCCTCGGCTTCCAGAATGGGGCCCTGCTCGATATGCAGCTCGAACATCGCGTGCATCTTGCGGCTGCCCACCGGTTCGTCGCCAACATAGCCGATGCGCGCCAGCTCCTCGCCGAATTTCTTGCCTTCCGCATCCTCGCGCCCGTAGGCCCAGTCCTGGGTGTGGACGCCGGCAAAGACGCCGGAGGACAGCATCGCCGGGGCAAAGCGGGTGCCTTCCTCGTTGGTCCAGTTGACCACCACGATGGGGCGGCGGGTGCGCAGGCCTTGGTCGCGGATCGAGCGCACGACCTCGAGCCCCGCCAGCACGCCGAGCACACCGTCGTACTTGCCGCCCGTGGGCTGGGTATCCAGATGGCTGCCCATCATCACCGGATCCAGATCCGGCTCGGTGCCTTCAAGGCGGGCAAACATGTTGCCCATGCTGTCGACGCCCACCGTCATGCCGGATTCTTCGCACCAGCGCTTGAACAGGTTGCGGCCGTCCTTGTCCGCGTCAGTGAGCGTCTGGCGGTTGTTGCCGCCGCGCAGGCCGGGGCCGACCTTGGCCATTTCCATCAGCGAATCCCACAGGCGGCTGCCGTCGATGCGGGCGTCGCTTTGCACGTCTTTCATGTCTTTCTCCCTGTTCCGCCCCTGCCCCCGCGCGCCCCTTGGACCGCGATGCAGGGGCAGGTCTTCACGCGGTGAGCGACTCGGCGAGGATGCCGACCAGCTCGTCGATTTCATGCTTTTCGATGATCAGCGGCGGCGACATGGCGATGATGTCGCCGGTGGTGCGCAGATGCGCCCCCTTGTCCCAGGCGCGCAGGTAGGTGTCGAAGGCGCGCTTGGTCGGCACGCCGGCAACCGGCTCCAGCTCCACCGCACCGACGAGGCCCGCGCAGCGGATGTCCTTCACATGCGGCAGCCCCTTGAGGCTGAACAGCGCATCCGCCCAATAGTCCTCCAGCGAAGCGGCACGCTCGAACAGCTCTTCCTCGCGGTAGGTGTCCAGCGCCGCCAGCGCTGCCGCGCAGGCCACCGGGTTGCCCGAGTAGGTGTAGCCATGGAACAGCTCGATCATATGCTCGGGCCCGGTCATGAAGGCGTCGTGGATTTCGCTGCTCACCATCACCGCGCCCATCGGAATCACGCCATTGGTGAGTCCCTTGGCGGTGGTGATCATGTCCGGCTCCACACCGTAGTAATCGGCGCCAAAACCCCGGCCGAGGCGGCCATAAGCGGTAATCACCTCGTCAAAAATCAGCAGGATGCCGTGCTCGCGGGTGATCTCGCGCAGCCGCTCCAGGTAGCCCTTGGGCGGCAGGATCACCCCGGCGGAGCCGGCCATCGGCTCGACGATCACCGCGGCAATGGTCTCCGCCCCGTGCAGGTCGATCAGCCGCACCAGGTCCTCGGCCAGTTCCGCGCCATGCGCCGGCTGGCCCTTGGTATAGGCGTTGCGCTCCAGGTCATGGGTGTGGCGCAGGTGATCGACGCCTGTCAGCAGACTGCCGAAATGGCGGCGGTTGTTGACGATGCCGCCCACCGAGATGCCGCCGAAGTTCACCCCGTGATAGCCCTTCTCGCGGCCGATCAGCCGCGTGCGGCCCTGTTCGCCCTTGGCCTTGTGGTAGGCCAGCGCGATCTTCAGCGCGGTCTCCACCGATTCCGAGCCGGAGTTTGTGAAGAACACGTGGTTCAGATCGCCCGGCGCCAGTTCGGCCAGCCGGTTGGCAAGTTCAAACGCTTTCGGGTGGCCCATCTGGAAGGCGGGGGCATAGTCCAGCTCGGTCACCTGTTTCTGCACCGCTTCGGTGATGCGCGGCGCGGCGTGGCCCGCGTTCACGCACCACAGGCCGGCGGTACCGTCCATCACCTTGCGGCCTTCAGTGGTAGTGTAATACATGCCCTCGGCTGCCGCGACCATGCGCGGGGTCTGCTTGAATTGCCGGTTGGCCGTGAAAGGCATCCAATAGGCGTCCATCGCGTTTGCGCGCTTTGGATCAGTGGTCATGTCCAAATCCTTCTCTCATGCGGTCAGGCCGCGATTTTTCCCAGCAGCGTATCGAGCGACTGTTTTGCGTCGCCGTAGAACATGCGGGTGTTTTCCTTGAAGAACAGGGGGTTCTCGATGCCCGAATACCCTGTGCCCTGGCCGCGCTTGGAGACGAAGACCTGTT
>NZ_JBMERR010000037.1:0-14997 GCF_048820915.1 Cribrihabitans pelagius
TTGGGGAAGAAAGGCTCAAGGCGCGCCATCTGCGCGTCAGTTAGCCAGAAAAGATCAGACATGGTCACCGCTCGTTTTCGAGCCGTGAATCATACCGATAGCCGAAAATCAATGGGTCCTGACCCTAAGCATTATCAACGTATTCTTAAAATCTTGCAGCAAACCGACCGTATCATGAAGACGATCGAGATAAACTTATAGGAGGAATTTGGCTCCACGTCGCCACGTTTCGGCGGTCGGCGCAGAATGTCCGATGTGGGGCGAAAACATTGCGCGCCTCGGCGACGGTGGAGCGCAAGCAGCAATTGCAGCGAACGGCAGAAAGGTCCCGCATTGAGTGAGTTCATCGGCTTCGGAACCGCGCCGTCGCAGCGAACGGCAGAAACGGCGGGCTGCGCCGCAGCACAAAACCTCATCTGGCTGCGTGAAACGGCCGAGTTTGCAAAAGGACGCTTCCTGCGCTTCGGTGACCTTGGTGCGATGTGCAGCACCACACTGGCCGGTGGCCCTGGTCTGAATGACCGCTCTCGGGGAAACGCCAGATAGTCTTCGCGCTTGCAGGAGAGCCTCCGCCGCACCTTGCATGAATGTCGTGATTGGGCTGCTCAAGCCGATCTCGGATGGCCTGGGTATGACTTGCGCAGATCTCTCAGCGCTGCGCCGCCGTAAGGCGGCAGCGAGCCCAAAGGACTGTGCCCGGAAAGGCCGCGTTCACGCGTGCAGCGAGACTCGCTTCGATGCGAGGGGTCCCGGCCATTGGCTAAGCTGTCGACCGCTGCGGTGCAGCTTCACATGCATGAGCGTGACCGCAATCCGGGCGTTGGGAGTTGTATAGAGCAAAAAAGACTTTGCTGCACACAGACAGCTGCGAGTATCAGTCTTATATTTGATGCACACGGAGAACACTCAGGCATCAGATGGACCCAGTATCGCACTCCCGCGCAGCTCAAGTCGCGTATCAGGACTTGCTGCGCATGCATCTCGACGAGGTGGCCTCGGAGGTTGTGGGCAGTATCGAGGAGCGTCAGCGCAAAGGGCGAACCTACCTCTACGATCGGTTCCGGATCGGGACCGAGATGAAAAGCCGCTACCTCGGCGGGGATAGCCCCGAATTGCGCAATCGCTTGGCGCGCGCGGCTGATCTGAAGGCGGAAACGCAGGTGCGAAAGAAGCGCATGTCGCGTCTGGCGCGCGTTCTGAGAGCCGAAGGGATGATCGGTACCGACCGCGAGACAGGCTCGCTTCTTCTGGCCTTCGCGCGCGCAGGTGTGTTCCGCCTGGGCGGCACTTTGATCGGGACCGGAGCCTACGCGCTCTATTAGGGGGAGCTTGGCGTTCGCTTTGACTCTGACGAGCTTGCCCAGACGGATGACATCGGTTTCACGAGCTTTGAGCGGCTCTCAGTGGCTCTGGGCGGCCGCGTCGAGGAAGAGCCGGGGGATATTCTTCGGTCGATGAAATTCGAGGCTGCCCCTGGTTTTGTCGACCGGCGGGTATGGAGGTGGCATCAAAGCGGTGGCGGGCCATGGTCGAGTTCCTGACGCCGGCTTCCGGCGAGGAAGGCATCAAGCCGCTTCCGGCACTGGGCGTGAGCGCTCAGGCGCTAAACTACCTCAGTTTCCTGATTGCGGAGCCGATGCACGCGATTGCGCTATACCGCTCCGGCGTCCTTGTGCAGATCCCGCGCCCCGAGCGCTTCGCGATCCACAAACTGATCCTGGCAAGCAGGCGGCATGACGGCCCAGACGAAGCGAAGGCGCGCAAAGACCGGGCTCAAGCTGAGTTCCTCATCCGCATCCTCGCGAACGATTAGCCCGACGATCTCGCCGAGGCTTATGAGCACGCGCTGTCGCAGGGCCCCCGTTGGCGCGATCGGATCTCCTCAAGCCTTGGACGCATGCCGGCGACAAAGGATCTCCTCTGCGGGCTCTCGTGAGCTGGAGCGGATGGTGGTGCTCCGGGAGAGATTTCTTCGGTGCGGCCAGGGACTTCGCTTGGGATCGTGCCGAAGCGCTGCCTGGCGAAAATGGTCTCAGTTAAGGTGTCGGTGAACATCGACGGACCGGGGCTAAATTGTGCATGCAGCGAGGGGTGGCTTCCGCCCTTCCTCACTACGGCCTGTACGGGAACTGAAGGATGGTGTCACCGCAGCGAACGGCAGAAAAGTCCGGCGACCTGTGAATTCGGGTGATACATCTCGCTGCTGCATCCTTGAACGGCTGGTTTTAACGCCGCGCAGCGGAGCCGGAAATGATGCAGTCGCGGCGATTTTGCTGCTGCGAGCGCGCGCAGCGAAAAAAATCACAATGACCGGGTTGGGCTCACTGCCGGCTTTCGGCGGCGCAGCGCCGAGAGATCGGCACAAGCCGGTCCCAGGCCAACCGTGATCTTCCTGAGCCAGCCCAAACGCGACCCTTGTATCAAGCGCAGTGACTGCTTCGCCGCGAGTGTGACGCATTCGGGCCATTTTCAAGAAAGCAGCCATCTAGAAGCCGTTAGCCGATCGGATTATGCTGCGCTCCACACCAGTGGCACAGATGCGCAGACACCCGCCATTCCAAACATTCGCTGGGGACGGCTAAGCTCAAGCCCCCAGGCGCACAGCTGTTTTGACCCCTATTTCGTCAGCTGCCGGCGCTTGGCTGCGCGGATTTCGCGGGCCTGCCGCTCCTGGCCGGCGCGGAAGGATTCCTCGACGAAATCCATGTGGCGCCGCGCGGCGGCCTCGGCGCGGTCCGGGTCGCCGTCGATAATTGCCTGGGCAATCTCCACGTGCTGTTTCAGCAGTTCCGCACCGGTGCCATCAATCGTGCGCAGAAACTCACGGTTGTAGAACACCCCCTGCCGGGTCAGGTCATAGACAGAGGCCATCATATGAATCAGCGTGGTGTTCTGGCTGGCGTCGACAACAGCAGTGTGCAGGCGGAAGTCGGCCTCCTGGCTGGCGTCCTGGTCGTCCTGCTCCCAGGCGCGCTGCATGTCGGCGATAATCTCCGCCAGCCGCGCCTTGTCGGATTCCGTGGCCCGGGTTGCCGCCAGGCGGCTGGCAAATGCCTCCTGCTCGCGCCGGTATTCCAGGTAGTCGTAAAAGGCGCCGCCGTGGCGGGTGTAGAGCGACAGCAGCGCCGGGGACATCGCCCGGCCCGTAAGCGGCGCGATGAAGGTGCCCTCGCCGTGGCGCACGTTGACCAGCCCCCGGCTTTCCAGTGTCTGCAGCGCCTCGCGGAGCTTGGGCCGCGACACCCCCATCGCCTCCGCCAGTTCCCGCTCGGAGGGCAGTTTCCGGCCCTCCTTGAGGATGCCGTCGACAATCATCGTCTCGATTTGCTCGACCACGGCATCGGCGATTGATTCGTGCCCTACAGGGTCAAACGGGTGGATATCAGTCATGTCGTTCTCATAGAGGTAGGGAACAGCGCGGCAAAGAAGTCATCCTAAAAGTTTACCACTGTCCCCCAAAACTTCAACCCTCGGTACCCAGAAATACGGATGGCAGTACCCCATACAGCCTAATGAAAAATAACAAGTCTTTCTAACGGACCACTCTTTCCCGGGCGGGAATGACGCACCTCGGCCAGGCGAACCTCTGAGGTCGCGCCCGCCAGTGGTAAATAAAGTTGTTGACCAAAATGTGAGGTAAATAATATTTACCAATAATGCCGTGCCAGCGGCAGGAACTTCGGCCGGAGGAGCGGCCGGACTGAACTCGGAGGAAAATCCATGAAAACGACCCTGACCTCGCTCGCCTTTGCCGCATCCCTGCTGGCGGCCCCTGCCGCACAGGCCGCGGACAAGCTGCTGCTGAAAACCCCCGTTGCCTTCTCGACCGCGCTGCCAGGCCTCGGCTCGCCGATCCCGCGGGTGGCCGAGCAGCTGGACCTGATGTCCGGCGGCAACCTCAAGATGAAGGTCTACGAGCCCGGCAAGCTGGTGTCGGCGTTTGAGATCCTCGACGCGGTGTCCTCCGGAAAGATCAACTCCGGCTACACCACCGCCGGCTACTGGGCGGGCAAGATCCCGGCCGCACCGCTGTTCTCCGCCGTGCCCTTTGGCCCGGAAGCTGGCGAATACATGGCCTGGCTCTACTACGGCAACGGCATGACCCTGTATCAGGAGATGTACGACCAGGCTGGCTATAACGTGAAGGTTCTGCCCTGTGCGGTGATCGCGCCGGAAACTTCCGGCTGGTTCGCCAAGGAAATCAACAGCGCCGAGGATCTGGACGGCCTGAAGATGCGCTTCTTCGGCCTGGGCGGCAAGGTGATGCAGAAGCTGGGCGTTGCGACCTCACTGCTGCCGGGCGGCGAAATTTTCCCTGCACTGGAGAAAGGCGCCATTGACGCCACCGAATTTTCCATGCCCGCCATCGACGCCCGTCTCGGCTTCCACAAGCTGGTGAAATACAACTACTTCCCCGGCTGGCACCAGCAGGCCACCGTGTTTGAACTGCTGGTCAACAAGGGCGTTTGGAACGAAGCGAGCGCACAGCACAAGGCGATCATCGAGAACGCTTGCAAGGCCTCGATGGCCGACAGCTTTGCCGAGGGCGAGGCGATCCAGCACGAAGCGCTGATCGACAATGTTGAAAACAACGGCGTGCAGATCAAACAGTGGGATGCCGCGATGCTGGAGCTGTTCCGTGCCACCTGGGACGAGGTTGCCGCGGAAGAGGCCACCAACGACCAGTTCTTTGGCCGGGTGCTGCTGGACATGCAGACCTTCCGTGAAGGTTACGCGGTCTGGAAGGAAAACGCATTCCTCCCGCGCAAGTAACCCGCTTGCGCACCTTGGGGCGGCAGTATTTCCGCCGCCCCGCTTTCCCTGATTTTCGTCATTTCCCTGACTGACACGGACGCTTTCACGTCCGCGCACGCCACGTTCCGGAGGAGGAAACCATGGCTGAGAATCTGCACCTGCAGGACGACCCGATCGAACGCTACGAAGAGATCCTTGAGCATGGCGATGAGGACCAGCAGCGGCTGGCGGTGTGGATCGACAATGCGGTCAAGGGGACCGGCAACCTGGTGATGTGGGCCAACCTGCTGCTGGTGCTGGCCATCGTGTCGCAAGTGGCTCTGCGCTATCTCCTGAACCAGAACTATCCCAAGCTGGACGAGATCCAGTGGCATTTCTACGGTCTGGTGACGATGATCGGCATTTCCTATGCGCTGGTCACCGACAGCCATGTGCGGGTGGATGTGCTGCACATGCAGCTGAGCCGCCGCGCCCGGCGGATCATCGAGGTGATCGGCATCTTGGCGCTGCTGGTCCCGTTCATCTATCTGATGATCGACCAGGGCTTCGACTATTTCTCTGAAAGCTGGCGGGTGAACGAACGCTCCGACAGCCCCACCGGCCTGTCTGCCCGTTGGGCGCTGAAGGCGGTGATCCCGCTGAGCTTCCTGCTGCTGGCAGGGGCGGCGGTGGCGCGGCTCATCCATGACGGCCACGCGCTGCTGGCGGGCCCGGCAGAGGAGCGCTCTGGCAAGAGCCTGCGGCTGGTGATCTGGGCGCTGCTCGGCTTTGCAGTTGTGGCGACGGCGCTGACCTTCCTGGTCGAAACCACCGAGGAAAAGCTCGTCATCGCCATGTTCCTCACCTTCATTGCGCTTCTGTTCACCGGTTTCCCGGTGGCCTGGACGCTGGCCGGGGTGGGCGTGGCCTACTGCGGGCTGGCTTATCTGTTCGACAACGGTATGATGAACTGGACCGGGCTGGAGGAAACCCTGACCGGCCTGGATTACCTGACGCTGGGCGCGGTGGTGAACCGGGTCTATGCCACCATGTCGAACGCCGTTCTGGTGGCGCTGCCGATGTTCATCTTCATGGGGCTGATGCTGGATGAGTCCGGCGTCGCCGGGCGGCTGATGACCGCGATGCAGCGCCTGTTCGGCACCGTGCGCGGCGGGCTGGCGATCACTGTCACCATGATCGGTATCATCTTGGCGGCCTCCACCGGCATCATCGGGGCCTCCGTGGTGCTGCTGGGCGTCTTGTCGCTGCCGTCGATGATGGAGCAGAAGTATTCGCCTGCGCTGGCGGCAGGCGTGGTGTCGGCCTCCGGCACGCTGGGGATCCTGATCCCGCCCTCGATCATGCTTGTAATCATGGCGGACCAGATGGCGCTGAGCGTCGGCGACCTGTTCATGGCGGCGGTGTTCCCCGGCGTGATCATCGGAGCGCTGTACCTCACCTATATCTTCGTGATTGCGCTGATCAAACGCGACGTGGCCCCGGTGCCTGCGGGGGCCAAACGTCCCGACTGGGCGGCGGTCAAGGACGTGCTGATTGCGGTGCTGCCGACGCTGGGGCTGATTCTGGCCGTGTTAGGCTCCATCTTCGCGGGCCTCACCACACCGACCGAGGCCTCCGGCGTCGGCGCTCTGGGCGCGACCCTGCTGGCGCTTGGCTACCGCAAGCTGACGCTGGCGAAGCTGGTGAATGTGCTCAAGGCCACCTTCAACACCACCGCCTATATCTTTGCGATCTTCCTCGGCGCCACGGTGTTCTCCTACGTGCTTCGGGAACTGGGCGGTGACGCGCTGATCGAGGAGATGATCCAGGGCACCGGCTTCGGTCCCGAGGGCACCGTCTTCATGATCCTGTTCATCGTGTTCCTCTTGGGCTTCGTGCTGGACTGGATCGAGATCACCCTGATCGTGCTGCCGCTGATGCGCCCGATCGTGAACGGCCTTGGCCTCGACATTCCCGGCTTCGGCGCCATCGATGAGCCGGCCCTGGTTTGGTTCGTGATCCTGGTGGCGGTGACGCTGCAAACCTCCTTCTTGACGCCGCCGGTTGGCTTTGCGCTATTCTACCTCAAGGGCGTCTGCCCGCCGGAGATCCGTTTGGGCCATATCTACAAGGGCATCATTCCCTTCGTGCTGCTGCAGCTGACCGGCCTGATGTTCGTCTACCTGTGGCCGGCACTGGCGACCTGGCTGCCATCTGTGGCTTACTGAGCAGGGGAGGGCAGGTGTCATGAGCGATGCTGAGCTGGTCCGGACGCTGAAATCCATCTGCGGGCGCCGCCATGTGCTGACTAGTGCCCGCGCCACCCGGCGGTTCCGCAAGGGGTTCCGCTCCGGCGAGGGGGAGGCGCTGGCGGTGGTCCAGCCAGCAACCCTGCTTGCGCAGTGGAAAGTGCTGCAGGCCCGTGATGCGGCTGACAAGATCGTCATCATGCAGGCGGCCAACACCGGGCTGACCGAGGGCTCCACCCCGAAGGGGAGCTACGACCGCGATGTGGTGCTGATCAACACCCGGCGGATGGACCAGCTGCAGCTGCTCGAAGGCAGCAAGCAGGTGGTGAGCTTCCCCGGCAGCACGTTGTTTGCGCTGGAAAAGCTGCTGGCGCCGCTGGGCCGTCAGCCGCATTCGGTGATCGGCTCCTCCTGCATCGGTGCCTCGGTGGTGGGTGGTGTCTGCAACAACTCCGGCGGGTCGCTGGTGGAGCGGGGGCCGTCCTATACCGAACTGTCGCTGTTTGCCCGCATCACCGCCGAGGGGCAACTGGAGCTGGTCAATCACCTGGGCATCAGCCTGGGCGCCAGCCCAGAGGAGATCCTCACCCGGCTGCAGAACGGCGATTACCGCCGGGAGGATATCGAGACCGGCAACCGGAAAGCCTCTGACACCTCTTATGCCCGCCGGGTCCGCGACATCGACGCGCCGACCCCGGCGCGGTTCAACGCCGAAAAGTCGCGGCTTTATGAGGCGGCAGGCTGCGCTGGCAAACTGGCGGTATTCGCGGTGCGGCTGGACACCTATCCCAAGAACGATGAAGAACTGACTTTCTACATAGGGAGCCAAACCACGGCAGCGCTGACTGCCCTGCGCCGCCGCATCCTGGCGGAGTTTGCCACCCTGCCAGTCAGCGCGGAATACATGCACCAGGATGTCTTCGACCTGTCGGACCGCTACGGTAAAGACACGATGGTGATGATTGACAAGCTGGGTACTGACCGGCTGCCGTTGTTCTTTGCCTTGAAGGGCGCGGTGGATGCGCGGCTGGAGCGCATTCCGGGCTTGGGCAATCTGACCGACCGCGTATTGCAGGCGCTGTCGCGGCTGTGGCCAGACATCCTGCCGCAGCGGATGCGGGCGTTCCGCCGCTCCCACCCGCACCACCTGATCCTCAAGATGCGCGACGGCGGCATCGCCGAGGCCCGCGCCCTTCTGGAAGAGATGACCAATGACGATGCGCTAATTTTCTTCGAATGCACCCCACGCGAGGCCAAAATGGCTGGTCTGCACCGCTTTGCCGCGGCTGGCGCTGCGGTGCGCTACATGGCGGTCCACCGCTCGGATGTAGAAGACATCATCGCGCTGGACGTCGCTCTTCGCCGTAACGATCAGGACTGGTTCGAGGGGCTGCCGCCGGAAATCTCCGATCAGCTCTTGAACCGGCTCTATTACGGCCACTTTATGTGCCACGTACTGCATCAGGACTACATCGTGAAAAAGGGCGCGGACCCGAAGGAACTGAAGGAGGCCATGCTAGTTCTGCTTGACGAGCGCGGTGCCGAATACCCTGCGGAACACAACGTCGGACATCTGTATCCAGCAAAACAGGACCTCGCAGCCTTCTACAAATTGGTAGACCCCACAAACAGCATGAACCCGGGCATCGGCAAAATGTCCCGCAAAAAACACTACGCCTGAAGTTCGGACCTTTGTGTACTCGGGTCCTGTTGCTCTGCTGACATGACGAAAGGGGCGGCTGCGGCGTTAGGCCGTGTTGACAAAAGAGATTCACAGGCAGCGCTGAACGTGATTCAAGCTGGTATCTGCGATGGAGACCAGGTTGGCACGAAACCTTATGTCGGACGAAGAATGGGCGTTCTTTGAGCGTTTCATCCTTTCTGCCCGCGCCCCGAACGGACGTAAACCCGCCAATCACCGGCTGTTCTTGATGGGATATTCTGGATTGCCCGGACCGGCGCGCCATGGCGCGATCTGCCGGAAGAGTTTGGCAAGTGGGCGAGCGTCTACCGCCAGTTCCGGCGCTGGACGCTGGCGGGGCTCTGGGAGGAGATCATGGAGGCCCTGAACGAAAGCGGGGCCGTGCCAGACGCCCTGCAAATGATCGACAGCACCGTGATCCGGGCCCATCATCAGGCAGCGGGTGCTAAAGGGGGACTCCGCGACAGGGTTTCGGGCGCTCAAGAGGTGGCTTCACGACCAAGATCCACCTCCTCGTCAACGCGCATGGTCTGCCCATGAGGACAGAGATCACGCCGGGCCAGACATCCGACTATCTCGGTTTCGATCTGGTCATGGCCGACAACCTGCCCAGTCCCAGCGTGTTACTGGCGGATCGTGGCTATGATGGCGACAGCATCAGGGCGTACCTGAATGCGCGCAACGTCCTGCCCGTTATCCCAATGCGAAAATCCCGTAAGAAGCGTATCGGTGTCGACCGCTCGCTTTACCGCCTGCGCAACCTGGTCGAGCGCTGCTTCAACAAACTAAAGAACGCCCGCCGCGTGGCAACTCGCTATGACAAAACCATGGAAAGCTTCCTGTGCTTCATCGACATTACATCCATCCGGCTTTGGCTCAGACATTTGTCAACATGACCTAATCGGGGTTCTCGAAGCGCCGGAATTCAATTGAGTTCTCCATGGTGGCGCCATTTTCAGTTCACTTGTGCAGGATGTCCTTCTCCAGGGAGCGGAGGATTTCCCGGACCGTTTTGCAGGATGTACTATCGTAGTTGAGAGCGCTCATCGTCTTCAGAATGTCATCGGACGCTGCCTCATATTCAGCAGCGTTGATGTTCATCCCGCGATGTGCCTCTGCCATACTGCGACCGCGATAGTTGTCGGGACCGCCAGCTCCAGCGGCGAAGAAATCGCAGGTGTGCTGTTTGACTTCTTCGACATATTCGGGGCGGTCTTCGTATGGCACAAAGCGTTCCCTGATAACTGGGTTGCACAAGTGCGCCGCGATGGCTCCGTCGACGATCCGCCGAATTCCGGCGGCCCCCCCAAGCCTCTCGAATAGGGTGACAGTAATAAATTCTCGGCCCACTGACATAGACATGTTCGCCTCCTTTCACAATGTAGCTGCATTCCCGTTCAGGTGGCTTCAGATTGAACGGCTTTCATGTGGCATTCGTCAGAGGTTTTCCTCCAACTGCGCATCCCCCGCTTGCGAACTCACTGACCCTGACCCAAGTGAAGCCGCGCATGGCCTCGCCTTCCACGGCGACGACTGCCTCGGTCACGCCTTCGATCAATCGCTGTTTCTGGCTTCGGCGGAAAACGCCCTCGATGAGTTGGATGTCTACAAGTGGCATGGCTGTTCTCCTTGGCTCCACCGGTCCGCTCAATCTACGCGGCTAATCCGGTCTGGGCACAGCCTGCGCCGGAGGCCAATCGAAATCCAGTTCAGGAACTGAACCTATGTGGTATAGTATTTGAAGCAGTCGTGAGCGCGGAGCAGCATGCGAAGGCGAGGAGGCCTCGATGACAAATGCAAGTTACAAACAGTTCTGTCCCGTTGCGATGGCAGCCGAGGTACTCTGCACTCGCTGGACTATGGTGTTGCTGCGGGAGTTGATCGCCGGATCGACCAGGTTCAACGAATTGCGCCGGGGTCTGCCGCGGATGTCTCCGGCTCTCTTATCGAAACGCCTGCGAGAGCTGGAAGAGTCCGGGGTTGTGAAGCGTGAGCGTATCGCGGGATCTTCCGAGGCATACGCTTACCGCCTTACGGACGCCGGGCGGGACATCCAGCCTGTGGTAGAGGCCATCGGCATTTGGGGCCAGAAGTGGGTTGAGACAGAGCCCTCATTGAACAATCTCGACGTAGAGTTGCTGATGTGGGATATGCGGCGAAATCTGAATACTGATCCTGTTCCGCCCAAACGGACGGTGATTGAATTCGTCTACTCCGATCTGCCGCAATCGCAACGCAGGTGGTGGCTGATCGTCGAGAAGGACCGAGCAGTAGATTTATGCCATGTCGATCCGGGTCTGGATGTCGACCTGTATGCGACGGTTAGCCTGCGTACAATGACTGAAATTTGGATGGGCCTGCGGACTGTGCAGAACGCAGTAGATCAGAATACTCTGTTGCTGGTTGGCCCTTCGGGCCTGATTGACAATATGCAATCTTGGCTTGGTTTAAGTCCCTTTGCCGTCCAGAAGAAGCTGATTAATTGATCTGGTTTGTCGATATGCCTCTCCGGTGATCAGCGTAGGGACAATCCTGAATCTTGTGCCCTGGCGTGGCAGCTCAATTTTGAGGAGACCCGCGCATGGCGCTGCCTTCTTCCTGGATTTGTGCTAAGGTGTTTTCGAAAAAAGGAGGAGGCAATAAATGCCGATTTTCCTGGACCGCCACGATATGGTCGAACAAACCGCGGAAGAAACCGCCGCGCTGCATATCGAAGACCTGAAGATACAAGACAGCTATGGCGTCAAGTTCCTGACCTACTGGTACGATGCGGACCGCCGGACAACGTTTTGCCTGGTTGATGCGCCGGACAAGGCGACAGCCGACAGGGTTCACGCCGAAGCGCATGGGCATGTAGCCAATGAGATGATCGAAGTTGAGCTTTCCGCCGTCGAAGCCTTTCTGGGACGGATTCAGGACCCGCCCAACGCCAAGACAGCGGCGATCGACGAGTCCGCCTTCCGCGCCATCATGTTCACGGATATTGTCGGGTCAACTGAGATGACCTCCCGTCTGGGGGATGAAATGGCGGTGGAACTGCTGCGGACCCACGATTCCATGATCCGGCGGTGCCTGGAGCAATTTGGTGGCACCGAAGTGAAGCATCTCGGGGATGGCGTCATGACCTCCTTCAAGGACGTTGCTGCCTCGGTAACCTGCGCTATCAAGATTCAGGAGGAGTTCGCCGCCTTCAACCGCATCAGCAAATTCCCAATCCAGGTCAGGATCGGCGTTCACGCCGGCGAACCGGTCGAGGAAAAGAATGATCTGTTCGGCTCGGCGGTGCAATTGGCAGCGCGCATCTGCGCGGTTGCGCAAGCGGATGCGGTTCTGGTCTCGCAGGAGGTCATGGATGAATGCAGCGATGGGAAACTGGCATTCGAACCCAACGGATCTGCCGAACTCAAGGGGATTTCGCAGCCGGTTTCCCTCTTCTCTCCGCGCGAGTGACGGCAGCCCGGGTTGAAGGACCGCGGTATTCAGGCCAAAAACCCGTTCCAGACGGCGATCATCACGCCCCAGCCCACAAGCGTCAGGCCCAGCGGCGCGCATATTTTCCGCCCCCAGACGAAATTCTTTTCAACCGCCATCAGCGCCCCAAGCAGCAGCATCCAGCCGACATTCGCGGTTCCGACCACGAACATCAACAGCATCAACGCTCAGCAGCACCCGACGCAGAACAGCCCGTGACGCCATCCCAGCCGCATCGCGTTGCGGTACTCGGCCCTCCCTTGCCAGTGTTCCAAGACAAAGCCGAGCGGCATCCTGCATTTGTCCAGACATTGCCTTTTCAGATCCGAGAACTGAAACAACCCAGCCGGAGTGAAAGCAACCGCGCCAATGAGCCAGCCGTTGAAAACCAGCCAACCCACCTGCTGCACCCCCGCGGCCAGGGCAATATCTGCAAGATGTGCAAGGATGGCAAAACCCATCCAGGCCGCGAGATAGCCGCAGACAACCAGCGCGACCAGAGCGGCGCTGTCGCGGCGGCGCCGGGTCAACCGGGAAAAGGCAAACAGGACCGGCAGCGTCGTGGGTAGCATCATCGCGGCCAGCATCAGTATCCAGCCGAACGCATACAGCGCCGCCGGAACCAGCGAAGCACCCAACGGCAGGGCCGCGCAGATCGACCCCACTACGCCAATCTGTGTCCAGTCGCCGTGATCCAGATATCTGCCATAGGGGCTGGACGCCCAGATCCAAAGCAGAATCCAGGCAAAGGCCGTCAGCAGCAGCCCAAGCGTATAGAATGCCTTTCGGTGAAGGGACGTGTCCATGTCACATTCGCCTGATCAGGCGTGTTCAAACCGGAACGCCCCTTGGATCGCGTTGTGCTTCTTGAGGTCAACATCGACACCGACGCCCTCATCCTTCATCTGGAAGTATTCGGCTTTGGAGACATAGGCCGGCGAGCCCGGGATCGTGGTGAAGATGCTTTCGTTAAGCTTGGTGACTTCCCCGGTCGGCCCGCGATAGGGCTCCATCTCGGCTTCCAGCATACCGCCCACTTTGAGGATGCCGCGCCCTTTGTTGAGCTCGAAGGTGATGCTTGCGCTTTTGGCCTGCAGTTCTTTTGCCACCAGCCCGGCGAGATCGCCCAATGGCCCCCCCCCTTTTTTGCCCTGCAGCAAATCAATGGCGGCGTCCCGCTGTTCATTCGTGGCGCCTGAGTCGACATAGAGCTGCCGGGTCCAATTGCCTTTCAGAACATTGTCCGGGATCAGCAGTGTTGAGGCGATAACGCCCCCGGACATGTCCACGCCATCGACCTCACCGGAATTGATGCGATAGGCAATGGTTCCGTTGCATTGCCCACCATCGGGGTCTTCTCCGATCCAGCATGGGCACAGCACGGTGCAGCTGCATACTTCCAGAAGATCACCTACGATTGCGTAAGTCATTTCGGTCCCCTTGTTTCAGTCCGCCTCGATATGCTTTCAAGAATTCTGGCAGCAATCGTTGCGTCGACGGCTGAACCGCCCAAAAGGAGTGCCTACGTTTCGCCATTTTAACACAATCCGGGTTTTGGAAGTAGTGGCTGGTCCTTGTTGAAAAACAGACCTGATATCTGTTGGCCGGATGTCAGCACCTTTTCTGGGTCTGACCGCGGTGCGAGGGTGCGACAATAACTGCGTCAGGCGCCAGCATGGTGAAAGACTGGATTCCCCGCATGGCCAGCTTTGGTGCTATCATCGAAAGCCCGCTACGTCCGGCTCCTTGTGAATTGACCGTTTCAACCTCGCTGCGCGCTGCATCAATGGCCGGTTTCATCGCCGCGTAACAGCGCCAGATTTCGAGCGCATACAGCATTTCTTCCGCTGCGAGCGCGCGCAGCGAAAAATCCCAATGACCGGGTTGGGCTCGCCGCGAACGTAAGAGGGCACCTAGGTGTTTGATCCCAGGGTTTGATGGTGCGATCCATTCGATGGAATGGAAGGATGCTTTATGGGACAGATACGTCACGGCTGCGCCACGACAACGCACGCCATCCGAGCAACAATACAGCGATCGCAAGCTTCGAACGCGGAGCTGAGCCGCGAGCTTGGCATCAACGTCAAGACCGTAGCCAAGTGGCGAAAGCGTCAAACGGTCGAGGACAGAAAGACAGGCCCAAAGGAGCCGAACTCGACGGTTCTAAGCAAAGATGAAGAGGCAATGATCGTTGCCTTCCGGCGGCATACTTTGCTGCCGCTTGATGATTGCCTCTATGCTTTGCAGCCCTCTATTCCTCATCTGACACGATCTTCGTTGCACCGCTGCTTGCAGCGGCACGGCATTTCACGCCTGCCGGACATGGATGGGGACAAGCCGAAACGGCAGAAGTTCAAGCGGTATCCAATCGGCTATTTTCATATCGACATCGCCGAACTCCGGACTGCCGAAGGCAAGCTCTTTCTCTTCGTAGCCATTGACCGGACCAGCAAGTTCGCCGTGGCCCAACTGGTAGACAAGGCAAACAGGAAAACCGCCTGGGAGTTTCTGGAGCACCTGCTTGAAGCGGTGCCCTACCGTATCCACACAATCTTGACTGACAACGGTATCCAGTTTGCCGAACAACCCCGGAACCGGAACACCATCTATTTCCGACCAATGCGGTTCGACATGATTTGCGAGGCCAACGGGATTGAGCACCGTCTCACCAAGCCGAACCATCCTTGGACCAACGGCCAGGTCGAGCGCATGAACCGCACGATGGCCGCCCTGAGGCCGCTGTGCGCGTCGCTGATCACCAGCTTGGTGCCGTCCAGCCCTCGGGCTTTCAAGCCGCGCAAGAAGTCCGCCCAGAAAGTCTCGGCTTCAGACGGACCAAGC
>NZ_JBMERR010000038.1:0-14382 GCF_048820915.1 Cribrihabitans pelagius
CGCATTGAGATCATGTTCGGAAGACTGAAGGATTGGCGGCGCGTGGCAACCCGCTACGACAGGTGCCCCAAGGTCTTTCTGTCGGCAATCGCGTTGGCAGCCCTCGTCATATACTGGCTATGAGTCCGGAGCCTAGCTAATGGGAACTTCTATTCCCGCTCCGTGTTGATTAGGCAAAGGAGGTTGCTATGACCCTGCGATTTGAACAGATTCTTGCCGATGGCGTTGCCGAATGCTCCTATCTGCTGGGCGATGACTCCGCTCATACCTGCGCCGTGGTGGACCCGCGCCCTGACGTTGACATCTACATCGAAACAGCACGCCGCTTCGGCATGGCGATCACCCATGTGTTTGAGACCCATATCCACGCCGATTTCCTCAGCGGTGCGCGCGAATTGGTGGACCGTCTCGGCGGGCAGGCAAAGCTCTATGTCAGCACCGAAGGCGGCGCAGAATACGGCTTTGACCATGAGGCGGTGCGCGACGGCGACGAATTCACCTTTGGCGGCATGCGGATGAAGGCGCGATTCACGCCCGGCCATACGCCCGAGCATATGTCCTACATGCTCTATGACGGCGAGAAGGACACGCCGTGGGGCGTGCTCTCGGGCGATGCGTTCTTCGTGGACAGCGTGGGGCGGCCGGATCTTCTGGGTGACGACGAGACCGAGGAACTGACCGAGAAGCTGTTCCACACGGTGCGCGACATCTTCATGGCACTGCCCGATGACGTGATCATCTATCCCTGTCATGGCGCGGGCTCAGCCTGCGGGCCTGATATCGGCGACCGTATGTCTTCGACCATCGGCTACGAGCGGCGATTCAACAGCTATGCCAAGATAGAAGACCTCGACGAATTCAAGGCTACGATACTGAACGACGCGCCGCCAGTGCCCTCGCACTACCCGCGTATGAAGAAGGTTAACACCAAGGGCCCGGAGGTGCTGCGCAACCTGCCGCGCATTCCGCCGATGACGGTGGAGGAGTATGCCAAGGTCGCCGAAGACGGTGCGCAACTGCTCGACGTGCGCGACATGATGAGCTTTGGCGGCGGCCATGTCAGCGGCAGTCTCAACATCGGCCTGCGCCCGGAACTGTCGGTCTGGGCTGGGTGGCTGCTCGATCCAGAGCGTCCGATCTATCTGGTTACGGAGGATGACGCCGCGGTGGACGACGCCCTGCGGCTGCTGTGGCGTACGGGGTTCACGGACTTCGGCGGCTATCTGGCGGGCGGCATGGCGGCTTGGCGCGAAGCCGGGCGCGTATTGGCGCAGATCCCGCAGATGTCGGTACATGAATTGAAGGACGCCGAAGACGTTACCCCGCTGGACGTGCGCAAGCCCGACGAATGGGACGGGGGCCAGATCCCCGGTGCGACCCATGCTTTTCTGGGCGAGCTGCGCAACAAGCTTGGCGACCTCGATAAATCCGCCCCCTACGCCACCTATTGCGCCAGCGGCTTCCGCGCCAGCATCGCGTCGAGCCTTCTGGCGGCCAATGGGTTCACCAACATCCGCAACGTGCCGGGAAGCTGGAAGGCTTGGACGGCCGCTGCCTATCCCACTGAAAAGGAGAATGAACAATGACGGACGGCGCGCAGAAGATCGCAACGATTGACCCGAACCACACTGTGGCGCTGTTCACGCCCAAGACCGAGACCTTGAAGCAAGCAGCTTCGGCGGGCGCGAAGTCTTTGGTGAACTTCCGCGCCGAAGGCGAAAAAGGGGGGCTGACGCCGGAGGAGGAGCGGCAGCAGGCAGAGCACCTGGGCCTGAACTACCTCCACCACCCGGTGACGACCGACAGTCTGGATGCAGCGCTTGTGGATGACTTCCGCCGGGCGCTGGATGATCTTCCGCAGCCGGTGTTCCTGCATTGCGCCTCGGGCAAACGTGCGGGCGCGATGACGCTGATGGCGCTGGCGGCTGACAAGGGCTGGGATGGCGAAACAGCGCTGCAAGAGGGCAAAGCGCGGGGTGTTGATCTGACGGAAGAGAAGATCGGCCAATTCGTCAAGTCCTATGCGGATGACAAGGCCAACGCTTGAGAGCGCTCAGCGCGCCTGGTTGCCCTGGGCACGCGGCCTCACTCTTTACGGGCGCAGTAGAGTTTGTGCAGCGTTTCCAGCACGGCGACGGCCTCATGGGCCTTCACGCTGTAATAGATCGTCTGGCCGGCCCGGCGGGCCTCGACCAATCCGGCCTCTTTCAGCTTTTTCAACTGCTGCGACATGGTGGATTGTGAAACCCCACAAACTCGGGCGAGATCGCCCACCGATTTTTCGCCCTCCAGCAGACGGCAGAGAATCTGCAAACGCGCCTCGGAGGCCAGCATCGACATCAATGTCGCTGCCCCCGCGATATCGCCGTCGAGAAAGTCGTCTGCGTCTTTCATATTGCGCTCATTGAATATTACGCATGTCGAATATATAGATCTAAGGCAACTAATACAAGGCCAACCCTAAATGTCCGGCAGGCAGATCATGGGGATGGAACATGGTAACTGAATTCACCCCTTGGCTGTCGCTCGGCGGCGGCATGATGATCGGGGCTTCGGCGGTGCTGCTGATGGCCACCAACGGGCGCATCGCGGGCGTCAGCGGCCTGTCAGCCAATATTTTCACCCGCAGCGGCGACGGTGAGGCCCGCGGGGTCTCGGCACTGTTCGTGTTGGGGCTGCTGCTCGCCGCGCCGCTGTGGCTCTTAGTCTCGGGCGGTTGGCCGCAGCAGCGGGTACCGTCGAGCCCGGTTCTGATGGCAGTTGCTGGTCTGCTGGTCGGCTTCGGCGCGAGCTATGGCAACGGCTGCACCTCAGGCCACGGGGTCTGCGGGATCAGCCGAGGCTCGGCCCGTTCGATCGTGGCAACCGTCACCTTCATGGCGACGGCCTTCGTGACCGTCTTCGTCATGGCCATCTGATCGGAGCCTGACATGAAACAGATTTTCGCGCTTCTCTCCGGCCTGGTCTTCAGCCTCGGTCTGATTATCTCCGGCATGGCCAACCCGGCGAAGGTTCTGAACTTCCTGGATGTCTTCGGCACATGGGACGCGAGCCTCGCCTTCGTCATGGGCGGTGCCATTGCCGTCACGGCACCGGGCTTCGCCCTGCTGTTCCGCAGCCGCCAGACGCCGCTGTTCGACAGCACCTTCCGCGTGCCCACACGCAACGACTTGGAGCCAAAGCTACTTACCGGGGCGGCGATCTTTGGCATCGGCTGGGGGTTGGGCGGTTTTTGCCCCGGCCCAGCACTGACCGCATTGCCCGTGGCTGCGACCGGCACGCTGATTTTCGTGCCCTTCATGCTCGCAGGCATGTGGGCCGCGCGCCATACGCCTGACATTACACCCAATGCAAATAATGGAGCCGCATAATGAGCGATCCGCTCAACTCTCCCGTCGTCCTCCACTCCCCCTCGACCGGAGCCGGCAGCCCCGATGTCTGGGGAATCTACGAGCCTGACACCGGGCCGATCCAATATATCTGCGCCGATCCGGCGACGAAGAAGGCGGCGCTGATCGATGTGGTGTGGAACTTCAACCCGAAAAACTACCGTTTCTCGACCGAGAGCATGGATCAGGTATTGCACCTTGTGCAGGCAAATGATCTGACCGTGGAATGGGTGCTCGATACCCATCCCCATGCAGATCACGTCATGGCCTCGGCCCAACTGAAGGAACGCACGGGCGCGCCCAATGCGATCGGCGCGCTGGTGCCGGAGATCGCCAAGATCTGGGCCGACCTCTACAACCTGCCCGAAGCCTTCGACCCGGACCGGGATTTCGACCATTTGTTTCAGGAAGGCGAGACCTTCAAGATCGGCGAGTTGGACGTGAAGGTGATGCTTTCGCCCGGCCACACGCTGGGCTCGATCTCCTATGTCTGTGACGATGCGGCCTTCGTGCATGACACGCTGATGCAGCCCGATGCCGGTACCTCGCGCTCAGATTTCCCGGGCGGCACGACGGCGGAGCTTTGGGACTCGATTCAAGACATACTCGCCCTGCCCGGCAACACCAGGCTCTTCGTTGGCCATGACTATGGCACCAAGGAGCGCAAAGAGCCGATGTGGGAAGCCACCGTCGATGAGCACAAGGCCCACAACATCCACGTCAAGGACGGCACCCAGCGCGAGGAATATATCCAGCGTCGTCAGACCCGCGATGCGACACTTTCGCTGCCCAACCGCATCCTCGCGGCATTGCAAATCAACCTGCGCGGCGGGCGGCTGCCCCCGGCTGAAGATGACGGTAATCACGACCTGAAGTTGCCGGCAAACCGGTTCGACTGAGCCTGCCCGGGCGGCTCTTCGGGGCAGCCCTTTGATCTGACGGATACCCTGACATGACCCTGCCCCCGCTCGCGCGCTACCTGCCGATCCTCGACTGGGGACGGCGCTATGACCGTGCCCAGTTCACCGGCGATATGGTCGCCGCCGTGATCGTGACGATCATGCTGATCCCGCAGTCGCTCGCCTACGCTCTGCTGGCGGGTATGCCGCCCGAGGCCGGGATCTATGCCTCCATCGCGCCGATCGTTCTTTATGCGGTCTTCGGCACCAGCCGGGCGCTGGCGGTCGGGCCGGTGGCCGTGGTCTCGCTGATGACGGCGGCGGCGGTGGGCAATATCGCCGAGAGCGGGACGGCGGGATATGTGACGGCGGCGCTGACGCTGGCGTTTCTCTCGGGCGCGATGCTGTTGGCCCTGGGCCTGTTTCGGCTGGGTTTTCTGGCGAACTTCCTGTCCCATCCGGTGATCGCGGGGTTCATCACCGCCTCCGGGATTCTGATCGCAGCCGGCCAGTTGCGGCATATTCTGGGGATCAAGGCCGAGGGGCATAATCTCGTGGAAATTCTCGCCAGTCTCTGGGCGCATCTGGGTGAGGTGAACCCTATCACTCTGGTGCTGGGCGTGACGGCGACGGCGTTCCTGTTCTGGGTCCGCGGCGGGCTGAAGCCTTTGCTGAACCGCATGGGGCTGGGGCCGCGCATGGCGGATATCGGAGCCAAGATGGGGCCGGTGCTGGCGATCGTGGCCACCACGCTGGCGGTCTGGGCCTTCGATCTGGGCGCGAAGGGTGTAGCGATCGTAGGCGAGGTGCCGCAGAGCCTGCCACCTCTCACCCTGCCCTCCTTCTCGCCCGATCTGCTGTCGCAACTTTTCGTCCCGGCGCTGCTGATCTCCGTCATCGGCTTTGTCGAGAGCATCTCGGTCGCGCAGACCCTCGCGGCCAAGAAACGCCAGCGGATCGACCCGGATCAGGAGCTGATCGGGCTCGGCAGCGCCAACCTCGGCGCCGCCTTCACCGGGGGCTTCCCGGTCACGGGGGGCTTCTCGCGCTCGGTGGTGAATTTCGATGCGGGCGCCAAGACCCCGGCTGCCGGGGCCTTCACGGCCGTGGGTCTGGCGCTTGCGGCGCTGTTCCTGACCCCGCTGATCTACTTCCTCCCCAAGACCACCCTGGCCGCCACGATCATCGTGGCGGTCCTGAGCCTCGTCGATTTCTCGATCCTGAAACGCGCCTGGGCCTTCAGCCATGCCGATTTCGCCGCCGTCAGCGTGACCATCCTGCTGACGCTGCTCTTCGGGGTCGAAGCCGGGGTGACCGCTGGCGTTGTGACCTCGATCCTGGTGCATCTCTACAAGACCTCGCGGCCCCACATGGCCGTAGTGGGCCGGGTGCGCGGGACCGAGCATTTCCGCAACGTGCTGCGCCACGAGGTCGAAACCCAGCTCCATGTGCTGAGCTTGCGGGTCGACGAAAGTCTTTATTTCCCCAATGCACGCTTTCTGGAGGATCAACTGTCGGGCTATGCCGCCGACAAGCCCGAGTTGACCGACGTCGTGCTGATGTTCCCGGCGGTAAATGAGATCGACCTCTCGGCGCTGGAATCCCTCGAGGCGATCAACAAGCGGCTCAAGGACGCAGGGGTCCGGTTGCATTTGAGTGAGGTGAAGGGCCCGGTGATGGACCGGCTGAAACGCAGCCATTTCTTGGAGGAACTGACCGGTGAGGTTTTCCTCAGCCAGCATGAGGCCGCCATTCGCCTTACTCAAGCGAGTGACCCAAATGCATGAGGATACAATTCTCGAGCACTCTAGCCACCAAAACCATTCTTTGGGGCCCGCGCGCTCCCGATCAAAAATGGGAGACCACGCGGCCGCACGATGTTGTTAGACGATGCATGAGAAAGGAGGGCTACAATGCCGTTTACTGATGGTGCAGCGCACGAGGATGCAACAAATAACTCGAACTATATATCCGCTTAGCTGCCGTCTACTCGAGTCGCAGCGAAAGTCCGGTTTCCTGAAGGGTTTTCGACGGGGGCCGCGGCGCGACGATGGCGGCTGGGAGGCGGCGGCCCGCGTTGACAAACCTCGGAAGGAGGAAGCCGCGGGGGCCTGGATCGGGCTATGGGGAAAGTGTGGCGAGGACTGAAGCGACGGCTGCGATTTTGTTGCCGCGTAAGCCGTTCTAGTGGCTTAGATCTGACAAGGACGCTGTGGCGGAGCGTGTGCAGCGTTGCCGCCTTCTTGATGCCCGCCATGTGCTTGGCCGAGGTGAACGCCCGTTTCAACTGACGTGGTGACAGTGGATTGATCTTCGGCTTTCCCGGGAAGAGCCATCCCTCCGGACGGGACTCGCGCCAGTGTTCGCGCAGCAACGCAAGCAGGTTGGGCGACAGCATCGCCTTACGATCCCGCCCGCCCTTTCCATCATCGACATGGATCAGCATATGGTCGCTGTCGATGTCCGTGACCTTGAGGTTGCATACGTCGGAGGCGCGCAGACCGGCTCCGTAGCTGATGCCAAGGACGGCACGATACTTGAGCCCGGGGCCGGGAACTGCGGCTAACAGATCGGCCACCTCCTCGACACTAAGCGCCACGGGCAGTTTGCGGGGCTTGCGGTGGAACTGCATGAAGCGCTTCATCTCTTCGCGCCCGCAGGTCACACCGAAGAAGAACCGCAAGGAAATGATCCGAACGTTGACGGTACTGGCTGATACTCCGTCTTCAGTCATCTTCAACTGATACGACCGCAGCTCCTCGGGTGTCGCCGTATCGGGTGATCGGCCAAGAAAGGCCGCGAAGTGCTTCACGTTATGGATATGGACCTTCTGGGTCTTCTCCGCCAGACCCCGGATGTTCATGTCTTCGATCATCCGCTGGCGCAGCCGGGTCACTCTCTCCTCTGTCATGGGAGCCTCCTGTCTGATGATTGAGAAGGCCCCAATCGTCAGGCAGGTTGTTTAGCCAACCAACTGTGCCTCATTATGGGCGTCGCGCGCCCTTGGCTACGAGCGCCAATGCCGTGGAGCGGCTTAGTCCTTCCGCCCTTTTCACCATGTTCTTCGCGGTCGCGGCAGGAACTGCGCGAGTGCGGCAAACGGCAGAAAGGTCCGGCGCCTTACCTGTTTACAAACTAGGCAGCGAACGGCGCTGGTTCCCGAAGCGGCCACTTGCGACCAGCGCGGCACACTTCATAAACTGCAGTCGGCCCGCTTTCTTCCGTCCGGCGGCCGGAGTTTAACCCGCCGTTGACAGACCGCTGTTTGTCCCTCCTCCATCTGCCCTCGGTCAGCCGCCAATCAAATCCCCCCCGTTCGGATGCAGCACCTGGCCCGTGAAATAAGATCCATCTTCGCAGGCCAAAAACAGCATAGCAGGCGCTACCTCGTTCGGCTGGCCGGGGCGGCCGAGTGGCGCAGATTGGCCAAAATCCTCCACCTTGTCCGGAGGAAAGGATGCGGGGATCAGAGGTGTCCAGATCGGGCCGGGCGCCACGCCGTTCACGCGGATTCCCTCGGGCGCCAACTTGGACGACATGGCACGCACGAAGGACAGGATCGCGCCCTTGCTGGACGCATAATCAATCAGCAGATCCTGCCCCCGGTAGGCGGTCACGGAAGTTGTGCAGATGATCGACGCGCCCTTTTCAAGATGGGGGAGTGCTGCCTGAACCATGAAAAACTGCCCGCCCAGATTGGTGCGGAAAGTGCGGAAGAGCTGTTCTTCGGAAATCTCGGTGACCTCCTCCCGCGCATGCTGTTCGGCAGCGTTGCAGATCAGCACGTTCAGGCGGCCGAACTGGTCCAAGGTTTGCCTCAGCACCTCGTCGCAGAACGATTTGCTGCCAACGTCGCCTGCCAGCAGAAGCGCCTTGCGGCCCTCGTCTTCCACAAGGCTGCGGGTCTTCTCCGCGTCGTCATGTTCATCCAGGTAAACAATGACCACGTCCGCGCCTTCGCGTGCAAACAGAACCGCGGTGGCCCGTCCAATACCCGAATCCCCCCCAGTGATGACCGCGACCTTGTCCTTCAGCCGCCCCGATCCAGGATAGCGCGGCATGTATTCCGGAGGGGGATCCATGCGGGATTCCAGTCCTGGCTGACGATCCTTGGTCTTCATCTTGTCGAGGTCTTTCGGGTCCATGGGCTTACTCATTCCCTAATAGTCAAAACCGGCGCTACAGCTTGTGTCACTGCGGGTATTCAGTCTTCACCGACTTGCCGCTCCAGCGCGCGGATGACGCCGTTGGACAGGGTCTGCATGTTCTCCTGCACGGCCAAAGCGGGGCAAGGTGCCTCCATACGCGCCGCCATATCTCCAATCGTAAACGCATTGGGGGCATCCAGCTTCTGCAATTCGCCCCACGTCACCGGAACCGCCACCGGAGCGCCTGGGCGGGCCCTGAGAGAATAGGGTGCAACGGAGGTTGCTCCGCGCTCGTTGCGCAGCCAGTCGATAAAGATCCGGCCGCGGCGCTTGGCCTTGGACATCGAAGCGGTGAATTGTTCCCGATGGCGGGCAGCCATCAAATGGGCAAAGGTTTTGGCAAAAAGCTTCACAGTCTCCCAGCCGCGTGTGCGGCGCAGCGCGGTCCAGACGTGGACGCCCTTTCCCCCGGTGACAATAGCGCCTGTCTCCAGGCCCAGCTCCTGCAGCGCGTTTCTAATTGTCACAGCGCCGGCGCGCACCTCCGACCAATCCAGCCCCTCGTCCGGATCCAGGTCGAAGACCAAGCGGTCGGGCCGGTCCTGCCGGTCCTGGCGGACGCCCCAGACATGGAATTCAAGCGTGCCCATCTGTGCTGCTGCCACCAAGCTCTCGGCCCGGGTGGCATAGAGGTAGGTTTCCGTGTTTCCGCCGCTTTCTTCGATCTCCACCCGGCCAAGCTCGGGGGGCATTCCGCCATTGTCATGTTTCTGAAAAAAGCATTGGCCGCCGAGTCCGGAAGGGCAGCGGAACAGCGAGAGCGGGCGCCGGCCGATCAAATTGACCATACGGGAGCCGACACGGTCATAGTGGCGGGCCACATCACCCTTGGTGCAGTGGGCATCAGGAAAAACTTGCCGGCCGGCGCTGGTGATCCGGATGCCGCCAATTTCGGCCTCGTTATTCTGTGCCATTGCCCTCTCCATCCTAACCTGACCGGCGTCCTTGTCCTCGCGCAGCCCCAGGAATGCACCATGCCGGATATGGCCATCGGCGGTGAACTCGCTGAACTCAACCTCGGCCACCAGCTCGGGGCGAAGCCAGACTGCTTCACCCGCGATACGGGCCGGGACGTTTTCGGCCGGCGGTGTCTTGCGCACGGTGAAAGCGGCGGCCAGCTGGTCCATCGCGGTCTCGGAGAACCCTGTGCCAACGCGCCCCATATAGCGCAGTTCGCCGCCGTCATTGGCGGCCATGAGCAAAGAGGCGAAGGGCCGTCCTTTCTTGTCCGAGGGGCTGTAGCCCACGATCACGAATTCCTGCCGCCGGGTGCATTTGACCTTTAACCACGCCTTGCTGCGCCGCCCGCGGTAGGGAGCATCTATGCGTTTGCAAATGATCCCTTCGGCTTTGGCCTCGCAGGCAGCTGCGAAGACCTGAGCTCCATTGCCGATAACGTGGCTGCTCATCCGGAGGGGACCGTCCGGGGGCTGGCCAGACAGCAACTGGGCCAGCCGCTCACGGCGGCCGAGCTGGCCCTTCACGGTCAAATCGCCGCCGTCCACGCGGAGAAGGTCGAAGGCGAAGAAAACCAGGGCGCCTTTCTCTTTCAGGGCCCGTTGCAGCGAGGAGAAGGCCGAGCCTTCGACACGGGCAGCCATGACCTCGCCGTCGATCAGTGCGGTATCACAAGGCAGGCGGTCAAAGGCCGCAGCCAGCCCGCCGAACTTCTCCGTCCAGTCCTTGCCTGAGCGGGTATAGAGCCGAGCTCCGCCCTTGCCGAGGGCGGCGAGGCAGCGGTAGCCGTCGAATTTCGTCTCATGCAGCCAATCATCGCCTGCAGGGGCTTGACCCACTAGTGTGGCCAACTGCGGCTTGACGAAAGCCGGCCGTTTCCCGCGACGTTTGACGGATGAGGTTTCCGGCTCCGCAGGGGCGGCATTTTCGGCGATCTGTTCCATCTTGCGCCCAGTCTTTACTGAGGTAGTAAACCCCGCCGTCAGCGCGTCCGGATCATCTTGGGCGTAGTCGTCGCGTTCCTTGATCAGCAGCCAGTTTTCCCGTTTCCCGCCCTTCTTCTGGTGCATCCGGATCAGGGTCCAGCCACCCTGCATCCGGCTGCCCTGAAGAGTGATCTTAATCTTGCCCTTGTCCAGACCCTGCTCAACATCCTCTTGCGGCGTCCAGGTGCCGTCGTCCCACAGCATCACGGTGCCGCCGCCATAATCACCCTTGGGGATGGAACCCTCGAAATCGGCATAGTCGAGCGGGTGATCCTCGGTGCGCACGGCCAGCCGTTTCTCTGCGGGATCAGGCGATGGGCCTTTGGTGACGGCCCAACTCAACAGCACGCCGTCCCATTCCAGGCGGAAGTCGTAATGCAGACGGCTGGCGGCGTGCTTCTGAACGATGAACCGGCGGGTTTCGCCTCCAGCAGCCGCGATGCGGCCCATCGGCTCATCTGTACGCGAGAAATCGCGTCTGTCGTTGTATTCGGAAAGCCGGTCAGGCGCGCGAGGCATCACGACACCTTTTTACGCTTCGGCTTTTTCTTATCCGTTGCCTTGGCGTTGTTCAGGCTTTGCTTGAGCGCGCTCATCAGGTCGACGACATTGCCGTCTTGGCTGGCGGTGCGTTCGCTGTCATCGAGCGCGCGCGGGGCCTTTCTGTCCTTACGCTTGGCTTCCAGAAGATCATGCAGCGCTTCGGCGTATTTATCGGAATAGGCGCTGGCATCAAAAGACGCGCTTTTGCGTTCGATGAGCGACGTGGCTACCTCCAGCAATTCGGCATCGGCCTTGGCGTCCGCTATTCCTGTGAACACCTGCTCGGCCTCTCGCAGTTCGTCTTCATAATGCAGCGTCTCCAGAAGCAGCCCGTCGCCGCAGGGTTTGACTGCCGCCAGATGCTCCTTGCCCCGCATCGTGATCTGCCCCAACCCTACCTTGTTGGACTGACGAAGCGCATCGCGGACGACGCGGTAGGCGTCCTCGGCCAGATCGTCGGTTGGGGAGACGTAATAGGGTTTATTGAAATAGATCGGGGGAATTTCGCAGGTATCGACAAATTGGACCAGTTCGAAGGTCTTCTTTGTCTCCAGCTTGATCGCGTCAATCTCTTCGGGATCAATCAGCAGATATTCATCTTCCCCGATCTCGTATCCTTTGGCTATGTCCGAGGGGTCCACGGGGCCGACGCCCGGCACGGTTTTTTGATAACGCACTTTCTTACCCGTGGGGGTATGTATTTGGCGAAAGGACACCCGCGAGCCGCTCTTGGTGGCCGAGTAGATCTCGACGGGAATTGAGACCAGCGACAGACGGATCTGGCCTTTCCAAACTGCGCGAGGAGCCATCGGATTTCCTTGTTTTGCTGAAGGGCCCAACCTTTGGCAGAGCAACGCCGTTCCGCGATGGTGTTCCGCTGATCCGGAGGAGATGCCGTGTGTCGCCGCCCCCGGGGAAGGTCAGCACCCTGCGGCTAAGTGCAGCCAGTTCCGGACAACTGAGTTTTTCAGGTCTGACCAAGACTGGCAGCCGCACGGCGCCGGAGGGGCGGAACGTGCATCAGAAGCTAGCTCGTCAGTTGGCCGCATCCACGTTACGGGAGCGCTCAGCCAGTTCCGTCATATAGTCATCGGATTCATATATCCGGTCGAGCGCCTGATCCAATTCACGGGCGGCGCTGTCTTCCCTTAGTGCCTCCGCAAATGCCTTCGCGGTGCCGAATCCCGCAATGCCATAGTGGCACATGCGCTGATACTGGGCGATAATTGCGACGTCCCGGGCTGCGCCCTGAAGGTCTGAATCAAGCGCATGCTTTTTTGCTTCTTTCACCAATCCTTCCATGCCCTTGCAATGTTCCTTCTTGGCTTCCCCGCCAATATCGGACAGAAGCGATTTAAGCTGGGAAGCGTGTTGGGAAATCCCTTCTCTAGATTTTCGCAGGCGCTCCGCCAGAGATTGATCACTCGCTTTCTGGGCCATCTGGCCAACCACTTCCTGCATCTGCTCATTTGCGGACCAGAGGTCCTGAAGCTCTTCCTTGTACAGGTTCTTCAGATCAGACATGTCGTTCTCCTTTCGCGGTTGCAAATGGTCCTATTCTGGCGAGACAGGCGGCGGAGCCGAAGGGTTTGCCCGCCGCACTTGCCGATCAGCCGGGGGCCGATGGCTCCAACCAGCGTTCGTCTGGCGAGTTTGTGATCCCAGAAATACGGTTCTCCCATGTAACAGTGGACTGCAGCAGGCAGTGCATCTCATTACCAGAAACCATCAAAGTTATGTCACAGTTCCCTGCTCAAATCATTTTTCTACAATTATGCAGCAACTACAGGCGGCAATTCGCCTACAGGTTCACGCGTTAAATATATGACTAGGCTCAGGACCCATTGATTTCCGTTTGGCCGCGTGATTCACGGTGCTCAAAACGAGCGGTGAACATGTCTGACCTTTTCTGGCTGAGCGACGAGCAGATGGCCCGTCTGAAACCCTTCTTCCCAAAGTCCCACGGGAAGCCTCGCGTTGACGACCGTCGGGTCTTGAGTGGGATTATCTTCATCAACCGCAATGGGTTGCGCTGGCGTGATGCGCCCAAGGAATACGGCCCGCACAAGACGCTCTACAATCGCTGGAAGCGGTGGAGCGACAAGGGCATCTTCGCCGAGATGCTGATGGGTTTGGCTGCTGATAATGGTGAAGAGAAGACGGTCATGATCGACGCAACATATCTCAAAGCTCATCGCACGGCGTCCAGCCTTGCGGTGAAAAAGGGGGACGTGGCCGTCTGATTGGTCGAACCAAGGGCGGCATGAACACAAAGCTGCACGCCATCTGCGACAGCCAAGGGCGTCCTCTGGATCTCTTTGTGACTGCCGGACAAGTCAGCGATTACATCGGCGCACGTGCTCTCGTTGGCAGCCTACCAAAGGTAGATTGGCTGCTCGGGGATCGTGGCTATGATGCCAACTGGTTCCGAGATGCGTTGAAAGACAAAGGGATACGCGCCTGCATCCCAGGTCGAAAGCAACGAAAGACGACAGTTCGATACGACAAGCGCCGTTACAAACGACGTAACCGCATTGAGATCATGTTCGGAAGACTGAAGGATTGGCGGCGCGTGGCAACCCGCTACGACAGGTGCCCCAAGGTCTTTCTGTCGGCAATCGCGTTGGCAGCCCTCGTCATATACTGGCTATGAGTCCTGAGCCTAACCGAAACCGTAGGAACGGTAGTAGAAGTTGACTTGGAGAAGGGCCCTTCTCCAAGTCTTCTCACCCGTTTGAGACTTGGAGGGTAAAAAGTTATGCAACGTATGAGTTCTGGACGCCGCCCCGATACGCAGTGGGGGCGCGAGGATGGCCGCCGCCACGGCGGACGTGCACAGCGTCACCAAGGCCACTACGGCGATGACCGCCGCGACTATGCCGCCTATGACGAGGCCTATAACCAGGACGGCCGGTATTCAA
This sequence comes from Cribrihabitans pelagius, assembly GCF_048820915.1. Taxonomy (NCBI): domain Bacteria; kingdom Pseudomonadati; phylum Pseudomonadota; class Alphaproteobacteria; order Rhodobacterales; family Paracoccaceae; genus Cribrihabitans; species Cribrihabitans pelagius. The sequence continues at coordinate 13,904 of NZ_JBMERR010000038.1, forward strand.
ACCCCGGCGGCCCGGCCCTTTTCCAGGGGGAGGAAGAAGCCTATGGTCGGCAGCGGGGAGATTACCGCAGAGCGGATGACTACGCCCCTTATGGCGGATCCCGCAGACCGGAGCAGTACGGCTACGATGACGACTTTCAGCCCCGTGGCCGGCGCGGCGGCTCGCAGGACTATTCTTATGAATATGGTCCTGAAACAGAGCGGGCTTTAGCCCGCGGCAGAAGCTGGGATCCGCAGGCCAGCCACCCCTACGACCGGGGCTATGGATATGACCAGGGGCGCGTGGGGGACCCGGGAGGGCATTGTTGCAGAACTCGCTCTTGAGGCCTGACTACCCCTGTCCCTTCTGAGCTTAGGCGACACGGACGATCTCGGCGGCGCCGAGTGCATTGAAGCGGTTGATGAGGGCGATACGGATGTGGATTTCGGCGGTTTGGCGGTCAGGGTCTCTTGCAGCGATGCGCTCGCCGAATGCTTTCA
>NZ_JBMERR010000039.1:0-13721 GCF_048820915.1 Cribrihabitans pelagius
AGCCAGGGCCGCGCGCGCCGGTATCGAAACCTTCCGCACCATTCGAAAAGGCCAATTCGAGAATTGTGAGACCGGAGTGCTCAACGAGATCGCCTTCATCGCCAAACTGTTCCCGGAGGCTGCATGAAGGCGAGCACTGCCGGCGACAACCACAGCCCTCTGCCGTTAATGCAACGGACCTGTCTCAGACAAGACCCCGCCGCCATATGGGTCGCCGGGATCTTGCCATTGTCCATCGGGTCAGACCGTTCCGCCAAGCGACCCTTCAAGCTGCGCCAGCTCCTGGCCGCCCGCCATCAGGTCCTGAAGCTCCTCGGGCGAGATCTCGCCCCGCTTCGCCGTCCCCAGTGTCTTGCCCCGGTTGAGCACGGTGAAACGGTCGCCCACGGCCAGCGCATGGCGCACGTTGTGGCTGATGAATACCACGCCGATGCCCTGTTTGCGGACCCTGTCGATCGTGGCCAGCACGTTCGACGTCTGACGCACGCCAAGCGCCGAGGTCGGCTCGTCCAGGATCAGGATCTTGGCGCCGAAATGCACCGCCCGCGCGATGGCCACCGTCTGGCGTTCACCGCCCGACAGCGTGCCCACGGCCTGATCCGGCCCGCGCAGGTTGATGCCCATCTTGCGCATCTCTTCCATGGTCACGGCGTCGGCGTGCTTCTTGTCGAAGAATCTTATCCCGGCGATCTTGCGCTCCGGTTCATTGCCCATGAAGAAGTTCCGGCTGACGCTCATCAGCGGGATCATGGCCAGATGCTGGTGCACCGTCGCGATCCCGGCCTCGATGGCATCGCGCGGATCGTCGAAGTGCATGGGCTTGCCTTCGAAGAAGATCTCGCCGGCCGTGGGCTGATGAACGCCGGACATGGTTTTGATGAAGGTCGACTTGCCCGCGCCGTTGTCGCCCAGAAGGCAGTGGCACTCGCCGGGTTTCACGTCGAAGCTGACGCCGGCCAGGGCAATCACGCGGCCGAAGTGCTTTTCGATGTTCTTCATCTCGATGATGGGGGCGACATCGCTCTTGGGATCGCCGTGATGGAATGTACCGTCGTCGACCATATCAGCGTTCCCCCGTGATGATGCGCCGGATGTAGGTGTTCAGGATGACGGCACCCAGCAGGATCACGCCAAGGAACACCCGGAAGAGCGAGCTTTCCACACCGGCAAAGAACAGGCCCTGCTGCACCACGCCGAAGATCAGCGCGCCAAGCGCCGCGCCGAGAACCGAGCCATAGCCGCCGGTCAGCAGCGCGCCGCCGATGACCACCGCGATGATCGCCTCGAATTCCTTGAGCAGACCGCGGTCGGCCCCGGCCGAGCCGAACTCCATCACCTGGCAGACCGCGAAGACGGTGGCGCAGAAGGCGGTGAACATGAACATCAGGATCTTGACCCGGCTGACCGGAACACCCGAGTTGCGCGCCGCCTCGGCATCGCCGCCTGCCGCGAAGATCCAGTTGCCGAACTTGGTCTTGGTCAAAAGCACGTGGCCGAAGAGGATCAGCGCGACGGCCCAGACGATCAGCATCGGGATGCCGTCGACGACCGGCTGCCCGGCCTTGGTGCCGCGTTCGAAGGTGGAGATGATCCCGGCGTCGCCCAGCCAGGTGAACAGACCCTGCAGGATCTTGCCGCCAAAGATCTGCGCGAGCCAGTCGCCTTCTGCCACGTCGCGGATGCCGCCGATGATGGTTTTGCGCTCGATGACCTGGGGCAGGTAGATGGTGAAGCCGCGCAGGATGAAGAGGAAGGCGAGCGTCACGATGAAGCTGGGCAGGCCGGTGCGGACGACGATCCAGCCATTCAGCGCGCCGATCGCAATGCAGAGCGTGAAGGTCACGATGATCGCCATCCAGACGGGCCAGGCGTAAGTGACCGAGAAGATTGCGATCATCATGCCCGCGAAGCCGATCATGGAGCCGACCGAAAGATCGAATTCGCCCGCGATCATCAGCAGGCAGGCGCCCACGGCAATGATCATGAATTGAGCCGAGACGACAGACCAGTTCATCACGCCCTGGCTGTTGAACATGCCGCTGTCGAAAGCGAACAGAAGAAAGAAGGTGAACACGGCAATTGTTCCGACGATGCCACCCAGCTCGGGACGGATCAACGCCTTACGAAACGCAGAAATCTCTTTGATGCGTTCGTCGGATTTTGCCGTGGGTTGGGCCGCGTTTACCATGCGACATCTCCCCAATGACTAGGATTTCACGGAAGCGAAGCGGGGAAGGACGCCGCGATGGCGGCATCCTTCCAGCGTGAGAATCAACGGTATTCGCCCGCGAATTTCTCGACCATTTCGAGGCCGTCGGCAGTGACGAAGCCGGGGCCGGAGTTGATGTTGTTGCCCGGCAGGACGCCGTAGCGGTGGTAGTTGGTCAGCACCACGACCGGCAGGTAGGCCTGCAGGAAGGGTTGCTGGTCGATGCCCCACTCGATGACGCCGTTCTTGATACCTTCGACGATTTCGCCGCCCAGATCAAAGGTGCCGAAGTAGATGTCACCGGCCATGCCGTTCTCTTCCAGCGCCAGCAGGGTCGGATCGGCCGAGGTCGGGCCGAGGGTCAGCACGGCGTCAGTATCGGGATTGGACGACAGGTAGGCCATGACCCGGTTCTTGATCTCGCCCGGGTCCTGCCCCGCGTCGATCATCTGGTTGCCAAGCTCGATGCCGAGACCGTCCGCGAAGCCCTGGCAGCGTTCCGACGACGACGGCTGCACGATGTAGTGGTTCACGCAGAGGAAAGACTCGATGCCGTCCTTCTTGGCACGCTGACCGGCGGCGAGCCCGGCGTCGTATTCGGGCTGGCCGACATACATCAGGGCCCCGATCTCGCGCGCCTTTTCGGGGCTGCCGGTGTTCATGATGATGACGTCGATGCCGCTGTCGATCGCGTTGCGGATGGGTCCTTCGAGGATGTCAGGGTCGGCCAGCGTGGTGATGATGCCATGCGGGCCCGAGGCTGCGGCCTGATCGATGATCCGGGCCATGTCGGCAAGGTCGCCGGTTGGCGGGTTGCGGTATTCGACCTCGACGCCCATCTGCTCGCCGGCAAGAGCGATGCCGTTCTTGATGGTGTTCCACCAGCTGTCGCTGTCCGGCGCATGGCTGACGAGAATGTACTTCTCGCCTTCGGCAGACGCGCCCGTGGCCGCGATCAGCGGAGCTGCGGCGGCGGCCGTGGCCAGCGCGAGCTTCCTGATAATCGAACTCATGTTATCCTCCCTGGAATCTCGAAGTTCGGGGCGGGTCGGACCCATCCCCTCGCACCGTAACGTAACGCCAAAGCGGCTTCATTGCAACCGGTTGCATCAAGGATTCGAGATTCGGGGTGTTCCAGCTGGAAAATCGCGGTAAAATCGGCGGAAATACAGCGTAGTAGGGAACCGGTAGCATGGCGGTGACATTGAAAGAGGTTGCGGAAAGGGCGGGCGTTTCGCGCTCGGCCGTGTCACGCACTTTCACCGATGGCGCCTCGGTATCCGACACCATGCGGCGCAAGGTGGAGAAGGCCGCGCGTGAGCTGGGCTACAGCCCGAATGCGCTCGCCTCGTCGCTCACCACGGGGCGGACCAAGCTGATCGGGCTGATCTCGAACAACTTCCACAACCCGATCTTCCTTGAGGTCTTCGACCTCTTTACCCGCGGGTTGCAGGACCGGGGGCTGAGGCCTTTGCTGGTCAACCTCTCCGACGAGACAGACCCGCAAAACTCGGTGCGGATGCTGCGGCAATATTCCGTCGACGGCGCCATCGTCGCCTCCTCGACCCTGCCGCCCGGCTTTGCCAAGGCGTTCCGCGACGCGGGCGTTCCGGTGGTGCATTCCTTCGGCCGCTATTCCTCGGCCCCGGACGTCCACGTGGTGGGTATTGACAACCGCGCGGCCGGGCGGCTGGCGGCGCGCACGCTGGTGGAGCGCGGCTATACCCACGTGGGCTTCATGGGCGGGCCGGAATCGGCGACCTCGACCCAGGACCGCTATGCCGGCTTCATGACGGAAATGTCGGCGCATCCGAAGGTCAAGGTGAGCTATTCCTTCGCCAGGGCCTATTCCTTCGACGCCGGACGGGACGAAATGCTGCGCCTGCTGCAGGAGACACCGGCGCAGGCCTATTTCGGCGGCGACGACGTGCTGTCCATCGGGGCTCTGTCGGCGGTCCGGGACTGCGGGCTGGACTGCCCGGGCGATGTGGGGATCATCGGGTTGAACGACATGGAGATGGCGCGGTGGGCGAATATCGACCTGACCACGATCCACCAGCCGATCCCTCAGATCGTGACCTCCTCCATCGAGCTGATGGTGGCCACGCTGGAGGATCGTGACCGCTATCCCGAAGCGCGGATATTCTCCTGCTCGGTGGTCGAGCGGGGCACGTTGCGCCCCGCTCCGCAAATTTAGCGGAACATCGGCGGACGGGCGTCGATCCAGGCGCCGTTGTCCCTGGCCGAAGCCACGGCCGCGTGCACCGCCGCCATCGAACGCACGCCGGCTTCGGCGCCAGGCAGGCCGTCGCGGGTTTCGCCCGCAATCGCGTCGGCCAGGTCGCAGTAGATGTTTGCCACCGCCAGCGGGAAGCCCTCGGGATGCGCAATCGACACCCGGCTGAGGCGCCGGGCATCTTCGTGCAGCCCGCCTTCCCCTTTCTCGATGATCTGGGTGCGTCCGCCGACGGGCGTGTAGATCAGCTGGTTCGGCTGTTCCGAGGCCCAGCGCAGCCCGCCGGTTTCGCCGAAGATCTGGATGTCGAAACCGTGCTGCCGCCCGATCGCCACCGACGAGGTCCAGAGCCGGCCGACCGTGCCGCCGGACATGCGGAAATTGACCATCGCGTCGTCTTCCAGCTCGCGGCTGGCGATGGCTGATGCGAAGTCGGCCGAGAGCTTCTCGACCTCGTCGCCGCAGACGAAACTCGCCATGTGCAGCGCGTGGATGCCGCAATCGGCGAACTGCCCCGAGACGCCGGCCATCTTCGGATCATAGCGCCAGCGGACGCGCGGATTGTCTGCATCCGTGGCATCGCCGTGGTGGCCGTGGCTGAAGTTGGTGACCACCAGACGGACCTTGCCGATCTCGCCGTTGCGCACCATCGCACGCGCCTGCCGCACCATCGGGTAGGCCGAATAGCAGTAGTTCACCGCGCAGACCTTGCCCGATTTTCCGGCCACGCGGACGATTTCCTCGCCTTCCTCCACCGTCATCGTCATCGGCTTTTCGCAGAGCACGTTGAAGCCTTCTTCGAGGAACGCCTTGGCGATCTCGAAATGGGTGGCGTTGGGCGTGGCAACAGTCACGAGGTCGATCCGGTCGCCGCGGTTCTTTTCGCCCTCCAGCATCTCTTTCCAGTCGCCATAGGCGCGGTCGGCGGCGATGCCCAGACGCTGCGCAAAGGCGCGGCCCTCTTCGGGGCGGTGATCCAATGCGCCCGCGGCAAAATTAAAGCGTCCGTCGGCCTGCGCGCCCAGACGGTGCGCGGGTCCGATCTGGCTGCCTTCGCCGCCGCCGATCATGCCCCAGTTCAGTTTTGCCATGTCCTTGCCTCCCTATTTGAAGCCGATGGATTCGAGGTATTCGCGGTTCTTGCGCGCATCGCCCAGCGTGTCCGGGGCGAGCGTCGGGTCGCAATCCTGCTCGACGGTGCACCAGCCTTCGAACCCGTTGTCGAGCAGCACCTGCCGCACGGCAGGGAAGTCCACGTCGCCTTCGCCCAGATTGCAGAAGATGCCCTGGCCGCAGGCGTCGTAGAAGCCAGTGCGGCTCTCGATCACGCGGGCCTTCACTTCCGGGTCGATATCCTTGAAGTGCATATAGGAAATGCGGCCGATGTGCTTCTTCATGAAGGCCACCGGATCAAAGCCCGCATAGGAATGGTGGCCGGTGTCGAAACAGATCTTCAGGATCTTCTCGTCGACCTCCTCCAGCAGCCGCTCCAGCTCCGGCTCGAAATCCATGAAGCCCGCCGCGTGGGCGTGGATGCCCACGGTCAGCCCGTATTCCCCGGCGCCGATGCGGGCGCTCTCGGCGATACGGTCGCGGTAGGCGGCCCACTCGGACTTGTCCATCTGCTCGGCCTCACCGGCGCGGCCTGCGGTGGGCGCGCGGCGCGGCGAGATTGAATCGATCAGCACCATGTGCTGCGCGCCATGCGCCTTCAGCGCCTTCGCCGTGCGGTGGGTGGCGTCGAGCACGTCGTCCCAGGCGCCCGGATCGTGATAGGCCCGGAAGACCACGCCGCCGATCAGCTCCAGCCCGTTTGCCTCCAGCCCGTCGCGGAGCATGGCCGGGTCTTCGGGCATGAAGCCCACGGGGCCAAGTTCGATGCCCTTGTAACCCGCCTCGGCGCATTCCTTCAGCACGTGCTGCCAGGTCGGGTTGCGCGGGTCGTTCGCAAATTCCACGCCCCAAGAGCATGGCGCATTGCCGATTCTGATTGTCATTTCTCGATGTCTCCCGTCGTCAGAAGTCTGTGATGTCTTTCCAGGATCCGCTGTCGGCCGAGGCCAGCGTGGCGGCGATCACCCGGTTGACCTCGTGCCCGTCGCGGAATGTGGGCCAAAGCGCCTTGCCGGTCTCGATAGCCGTCAGGAAGTCCTTGGCCTCGATGATGATCTGGTCCTGGTAGCCGGTGCCGTGGCCCGGCCCCTGGCAGAAGGGTGCGTAGTCGGGATGCGCCGGGCCGGTGAGGATTTTCGTGAAGCCGCGCGTCGCCTCCGGCCCCTCCCTGCGGTAGAGCCAGAGCGCGTTCTGGTCCTCCTGGTCGAAGCGGATCGCGCCCTTAGTGCCCGTGATTTCATAGGCATAGCCCATCTTGCGCCCGGTCGCCACACGGCTGAAATACATCTGTCCCATGGCACCGTTCTCGAACCGGCACATCATCTGGGCGTGGTCGTCGTTGGTGACCTCGCCGCCGGGCCGGGATTTGTGAACGGTTTCATAGCTTCCCATGACCCGTGCAATCGGCCCCATCAGGGCCAGCGCTCCGTTGATCATATGCGGCGCCAGATCGCCCATCGTGCCATTTGCCATGCCGCTGGTGCGCCACGACGCCGGGGCCGCGGGGTCGGCAAGGAAATCCTCGGTATGTTCGCCGCGGAACCAGGTGATGCCGCCGATTTCCCCGTCTGCGATCAACTTGCGCGCGAACTGGCTGGCGGGGGTGCGGATATAGTTGAAGCCCACCATATTGACCGCGCCCGCGGCCTCGGCCGCGGCTACCATCGCGGCGCTGTCGTCGAGCGAAGCGCCCAACGGCTTTTCGCAGAACACCGGTTTCCCGAGCCTGAAGGCCGCCTCGGCGATTTCGCGGTGGGTCTCCTGCGGGGTGGCGATGACGATGGCCTCAACCTCGGGCGCCTCCACGAGCGTGCGCCAGTCGGCGGTGGCACGGGCGAATCCATAGGCCGCGCGGTAACGCTCGGCGCTCTCCGCGCTGGAGGCGCAGACAACCTCGAGCCGGGGCCTCAGGGCGGTGCCGAAAATCGCCCCCACCGAGGACATCGCAACCGCGTGCGCCTTGCCCATGTAGCCGCCGCCCAGAATGCCGATTCCGATCTCAGCCATCACGTCCCTCCCTTTTTTGCGAATATGGTTTGCAACCGGTTGCAAAAGTTGTATCGTGAGTCTAGACATCCCGCAAGCCGCAATCGGCCGGCCGACAGGATTTCCCAGGGAGGGTTCGCGCATATGACTACGACAGAGGGCACCATCCGGCTCACCGCAGCCCAGGCGATCATTCGCTGGCTGTCCAGCCAGTATATCGGCATCGGCGGGCAGGAGCTGCGCGTCTGCGGCGGCGGCTTCGGCATCTTCGGCCACGGCAACGTGACCTGCCTCGGCGAGGCGCTGAACCGCGTCCGCGAGGAATTGCCGCTCTATCGCGGCCAGAACGAGACCAGCATGGGATTCGCCGCTGCCGGTTACGCCAAGCAATGGCTGCGCCAGCGCTTCATGTTCTGCACCGCTTCTGCCGGTCCCGGCACCGCCAACCTGCTGACCGCCGCCGGGCTGGCTCATGCCAACCGGCTGCCGATGCTGATGCTCTGCGGCGATAGCTTCATCACGCGGCTGCCGGATCCGGTGCTGCAGCAGATGGAGAACTATTACGACCCCACCCTCGGCGTGAACGATGCTTTCAAGCCGGTCAGCCGCTATTGGGACCGGATCTGCCACCCGGCACAGGTGATCCAGTCGCTGCCCGCCGCGCTGGCCACGATGCTCGATCCGGCGGACTGCGGTCCGGCATTCATCGGTCTGCCGCAGGATGTGCAGGGGTGGACCTATGATTATCCCGAGAAGTTCTTCGAGAAGAAGGTGCACCGGATTCGCCGCCAGCCGCCGGATGCGGCAGAGATTGCCGATGCGGCGGACGCGTTGCGGGGCGCCGAACGCCCGATGATCATCGCGGGCGGCGGCGTGCAGTATTCGCGTGCGGTGGACGAGCTGACGGCCTTTGCCGAGAGGCATCAGATCCCCGTGGTCGAGACCATCGCGGGCCGGGCCAATATGGTGGCGGCGCACGGGCTCAATATCGGGCCGGTTGGTGTCACCGGATCCGACAGTGCCAACGCGGTGGCCGCTAAGGCCGACGTGATCCTCGCGGTTGGCACCCGGTTGCAAGATTTCACCACCGGATCCTGGACGGCCTTTGCCAAGGACGCCCGGATCGTCGCGGTCAACGCGGCCCGTCACGATGCGGGCAAGCACATGTCGCTGCCGGTCGTGGGCGATGCGAAATTGTCCCTGACGGCTTTGAGTGACGCGCTCGGCTACACCGCGCCCGAAACCTGGGTGAACTTCGCCAAGGAAGAGCGCAGCAGGTGGGATGCCTACGTCGCCGAGAACGTGAAGCCGGGCAACCGGCCCAATTCCTATGCCCAGGCGATCGGCGTGGTGAACGGGCTCTGCGACAAGCGCGACCGCATTGTTGCCGCCGCAGGGGGCCTGCCGGCCGAGGTCACGGCCAACTGGCGGACCCTGGATACCGGCACCGTCGACGTGGAATTCGGTTTCTCCTGCATGGGCTACGAGATCGCCGGCGCCTGGGGCGCGCGCATCGCGCAGGCCGAACAGGAGCCGGAGCAGGACACCATCACCTTCTGCGGCGACGGTTCCTACATGATGCTGAACTCGGACATCTACTCCAGCGTCCTGAGCCGGAAAAAGCTGATCGTGCTGCTGCTCGACAACGGCGGCTTCGCGGTCATCAACAAGCTGCAGAACAACACCGGCAACGAGAGCTTCAACAATCTGCTTGAGGACTGCCCGACCATCCCGGAACCCTTCGGCGTGGATTTCGTGGCCCATGCGGCCTCGATGGGCGCCAGGGCCGAAAAAGCCGCCAACCCGGCGGAGCTGGGCGAAGCCTTCAAGCGCGCCAAGGCATCCGACAGGAGCTATGTGATCGTCATGGACGTCGATGCCTACGAAGGCTGGACCACCGAAGGCCACGCCTGGTGGGAGGTCGGCACGCCGCACATCACCGGCAGCGACCGTGTGCGCAAGGCGCATGAGGACTGGGAAGCCGGCCGGGCCAAGCAGCGGCGGGGCGTGTGATGGAGCGGTTGATACACGGCATCAAACAGGGGCGTTTCGCCGTCTTCGGGCGGGCGGGCATGGACATGTACGCCGACCCTCAGGGCACCAAGGCCGAGCACGCAGAAACCTTCCGCGCCGGTCTCGGCGGCTCTTCCGCCAACATCTGCGCGGGGCTCTGCAAACTGGGCATGAAGACGGCGCTGGTCACCTCGGTCAGCGACGACACCGTCGGCCGTTTCTGCACCAACCGTCTGCGCCACTACGGCGTCGGCACGCAATACGTGAAGGTCATCGGCGGTGAATACCGCGTCTCGCTCGCGGTCTATGAAAGCACCATGGACGACTTCCAGCTCTGCATCTACCGCAACAACGCGGTCGACTTTCAGGTGACGGAAGAAGACGTCGACCGGGTGGATTACGCCAGCTTCGGCGCACTCATCACGGCCGGCACGGTCTTCGCGGCCGAGCCGTCGCGCTCCTCGACCTTCCGCGCCTTCGCGAACGCCCGCAAGGCCGGGCTGCCGGTGATCTTCGACATCGATTACCGCGCCTACAGCTGGCCGTCTCCCGAGGTTGCCTCCGAGGTGCTCACCCGCGCAGGCGAGGAAAGCGACATGATCGTCGGCAATGACGAGGAATTCGGCTTCATGGCGGGCAGCTTCGGCAAGGGCCTTGACAAGGCCCGTGAACTGGCCGCCAGGGGCAAGCTGGTGATCTACAAGATGGGACAGGAGGGCGCGATCACCTTCGCCAACGGCGAGGAAATCCGCACCGGCATCTACCCCGTCACCGCCGTCAAACCCAACGGCGCGGGCGACAGCTTCATGGCAGGCCTGCTGGCCGCGATTGCCGAAGGCCGCCCGCTGCAGGAGGCGGTCCTGCGCGGCTCTGCCTGCGCCTCCATCGTGGTCAGCCAGCCCGGATGCGCACCGGCCATGCCGGCCACCGCCCAACTTGAAGACTTCCTGGCCGCGCACCCCGGCCCAACCGACACCTGAAAGGAGAGGCCGATGCACATCGCGCCCCATGACAACGCCAACAAACCCATCGTCGACGCGGACCACGACCGCGTGCCGCTCAACTACTTCAACATCGTGAAACTCAAGCAGGGCGAGAGCTTCGAATACTCCGTCGACGGCTACGAGACCTGCGTCGTCCCTGCCACCGGCACCGTCAACGTCGAGGTTGACGGCACCGCTTACGACGGCATCGGCCAGCGCACCGAAAACGTCTGGGACGGCGAGCCCGAAGGCGTCTACGCCCCGGTGGGCGCGTCGGTGCGCATCACCTGCACCACCGGCGCGACAGAGACATTCATCGCCGGCGCAAAATACGACAAGAAGCTCGCACCCTTCGCCGTCCGCGCCGCCGATCTCGACGTGGTGCAGTATGGCTCGGACGACACCAAGACCCACCGCAAGATCAAGCACATCCTCGGCGCGAACCATCACGGCAAGGTCGGCCGGCTGCTGGTCTCCGAGCTCTACACGGTGGGACAGGGCGGCTGGTCGGGTTTCCCGTCACACAAGCATGACACCGACCGTCACGACGGCAATGGCGAGCTGATCGAGACCCGCCACGACGAGACCTACAACTTCCGCTTCCGGCCCGACTACGGCTCCGGCCTTCAGATGCTCCAGCGCGAAGAAGGCAAGCCGGGCGACGCCTATCACATCATGGACGGCTCCACGATCCTGATCGACAAGGGCTACCACCCCTGCGCCGTGCTGCCGGGCTACGAGATGTATTACTTCACCATCCTCGGCGGCCTCAGCCAGCGCAGCCTGAAGCAGTACTTCCAGCCCACCCACGCGGAACAGCTGCACACCATCCCCGGCATCATGGACATGGTGGCAAAGTTCAAATGAGCCTCGTCACGCTGTCAGACGTCCTGCAGCCCGCTCTGCGCGACGGCCACGCCGTCGCGGGCCTCGTCACCCTCGGCTGGGAGGACATGCGGGCCTATGTGGCCGCCGCCGAGGCCGAAGGTTGCCCGGTGATCCTGCAAGCCGGCCCCTCCTGCCGCGAACACACGCCGCTGCCGGTGCTGGGCGCCATGTTCCGGCATCTGGCCGAAAACGCCTCCGTCCCCGTCGTCGCCCATCTCGACCACGGCTACACCGCCGAGGACTGCCGCATCGCCATCGACAGCGGCTTCACCTCGGTGATGTACGACGGTTCGCGCAAGCCCTTGGCGCAGAACATCGATGAAACCGCGGCGATTGCCGGAATGGCCCGTGCCGCGGGCGTCTCCTGCGAGGGCGAGATCGGTTTCGTCGGCTATTCCGGCGGCGAAGGTTCTGCCGGGACCGACCCCGAAGAGGCCGCGCAATTCGCCCGGGAGACCGGCGTGGACGCCATGGCCATTTCGGTCGGCAACGTCCATTTGCAACAGGACAAGGAGGGCGGCCTCGACGAGGCCCGCATCCGCGCCATCGAAGCGGTGACCGAAGTGCCGCTGGTGATCCACGGCGGCTCCGGCGTGCCGGTGGCGCAGCGCCGCAAGCTGGCGCGGGGCTCTTCCATCTGCAAGTTCAACATCGGCACCGAGCTGCGCATGGCCTTTGGTCACGCCCTGCGCGAGGCCGTCGCCCGCGACCCGGACCGCTTCGACCGCGTGCAGATCCTCAAGGAAACCCACGACCCGCTCGTCGCCGCCACCCGACTCGTGCTGCAAACCTTCAAGGGAGCCTGACATGCTCAACATCGGACTTCTGGGCTGCGGCCGCATCGGCCAGGTCCACGCCCGTTCCATCGCCGTCACCGAGGGCGCAAGGGTGAGCGCCGTCGCCGACGCCTTCGAGGCCCCGGCAAGGGCGCTGGCCGGCCAGACCGGAGCCGCCGTCATGGAGCCGCTCGCGCTTATCGACAGTGCTGACGTCGATGCCGTTGTCATCGGCACCCCCACCGACACCCACTATGACCTGATCCATGCCGCCGCCGCCGCTGGCAAGGCGATCTTCTGCGAGAAGCCGGTCGACATGTCCGCCGCCCGCATCCGCGACTGCGGCCGGGCGGTCGAGGCCGCGGGCGTGCTCTTCATGACCGCCTTCAACCGCCGCTTCGATCCCAGTTTCGCCAACGTTCAGTCCCGGATCGCGGACGGGGAAATCGGCAGCGTCGAGATCGTGACAATCCAGTCCCGCGATCCCTCGCCGCCGCCGGTCAGCTATATCCGGAGTTCCGGCGGACTGTTCCGGGACATGATGATCCACGACCTCGACATGGCCCGTTTCCTGCTGGGGGAGGAACCGGTGACGGTCTATGCGGCGGGCGCATCGCTGGTCGACCCCGGAATCGGCCAGGCCGGCGACGTGGATACGGCGGCAGTGACGCTGTCCACGGCCAGCGGCCGGATCTGCCAGATCACCAACTCCCGCCGCGCCAGCTACGGCTATGACCAGCGGATCGAGGTGCACGGCGAAAAGGGAATGCTGCGCGCCGGGAACGTGCTGGAAAACACCGTGGAGGTTGCGACTTCAGCCGGATTCAGAAAGGCGCCCGCGCAGCACTTCTTTCTGGAGCGCTATGAGGCGGCCTATCGCGCCGAGATGGCGCATTTCGTCGACTGTGTCGTCAATCAGAAGCCCGTATCACCTGGAATGGAAGATGGTTTGCGCGCTCAGCTGTTGGCAGATGCCGCGACGCGCTCTTTCGAGCAGGGCACGGTCATTCGCATGGATTGATGTCCGAAGGTAGACACGTGGTGAGCGGCGAGGCGGGGCCATACCGGCCGGCAGCTTCGCGGCGAACATCCAGTACAGCACCCGGTAAAGAGGGGTCCGTTGCATTAACCGTCGTGAGGTCAGAGACATCGCTGCCCCAAGCTGAGGAGTGAGCGATGTCCCGGCGCAATCCGTTCAAGCGGCACCGGTTCCCGCGCGAGATCATCCTGCTGGCGGTGCGCTGGTCCTGCCGCTGGCCGCTTTCGTGCCGGGACGTGCGAGGTATGCGTGCTGAGCGGGGCGCGGCTGTTGATGCCTCGGCCGTTCACCGCCGGGTGCGAAAGTTTGGTCCCGGAATCCGGAAGCGGGCCCAAGCCCGGCACCGCGCCCGGCGCGGGCTGCAATGGCGTGTCGATGAGACCTGCGTTCGCGCGGGCGGGCGCTGGCGTTGCCTTTGGAGGGCCGTGGACCCGTTCGGCCAGCTGATCGATTTCCGCCTGACGGCGCGGCGGGATGC
>NZ_JBMERR010000040.1:0-13713 GCF_048820915.1 Cribrihabitans pelagius
TGGGGAAGAAAGGCTCAAGGCGCGCCATCTGCGCGTCAGTTAGCCAGAAAAGATCAGACATGGTCACCGCTCGTTTTCGAGCCGTGAATCATACCGATAGCCGAAAATCAATGGGTCCTGACCCTAAAACAGGTGGCGGCGGTGATTTCTGCCAAAAAGGTTCAGTTGACGCCGGAAGAGGCGCGGGACTTGGCTCGGCGTGCGGTCAAGTTTAAGCAAGAGCGCGGTCGTTTGCCGTCGATCACATCACCCGATGCGTGGGAGAAGAAGATGGCGGAAGGTGTGGCATATCTTGCCCGCATGAAGCAGGAGGCTGCTAATGGCTAAAGGATTCACCGAAGAAGACGACGCGCTTCTTGCCGAGCTGGGCGTGGAGGTCGAAACCAAGAAGGTTGCAGCTCGCACTCCTCGTGAAGAGCGGATCATTGCTGGTTTTGAGGAGATTCAACGCTTTGTAGAGGAACACGGTCGCTCCCCCCAACATGGCGATGAACGTGATATTTTCGAGCGCCTTTACGCAGTTCGCCTTGATCGTATTCGAGACTCGCAGGAATGCCGTGAGCTTGTGGAAAGCATTGATGAGCACGGTTTGCTGTCTGGTGAAGTCAGTGCGCGAGGTGCAGATGTTGATGCGTTGAACGATGACGAGTTGCTCGCCGAGCTGGGGGTGGAAATAGAAGCTCCTTCCATTACTGAACTTAAGCACGTTCGCTCAACCGCAGAGAAAAAGGCTGCGGAAGACGTCGCTCAGCGGGACAAATGTGAAGACTTTGAAGCCTTTCAACCGCTCTTTAAGCAGGTTCAGAATGAGCTGGACACCGGCCTTCGGGAAACCCGGCCTTTCGAGATGAAGGCCGAAATTGAAAAAGGACGGTTCTTCATTGTTGGCGGGCAGAAGGCTTATGTGGCTGAGAAAGGGGAGACGACAACTACGGATCAGGGTCGCACTGATGCGCGCCTTCGCGTGATCTTTGACAACGGTACGGAAAGCAACATGCTTATGCGTTCGCTTCAGCGAGCTTTGAATAAGGATGAAGCTGGGCGTCGGATAACGGAGCCTACCGCCGGGCCATTGTTTGCTGATAATGCCATAGACGGAGATGAAGCCAGTGGCACAATTTACGTGCTGCGGAGTAAGTCTGAACACCCCCTTGTGTCTGAGCATCGGGAGTTGGTCCACAAGATCGGTGTTACAAATATGAGCGTGGAAAAGCGCGTTGCGGGCGCGCACCTCCAGCCAACATTTCTGATGGCAAATGTCGAAATCGTGGCAACATATGAGCTCTACAATATTAATCGCACCAAGCTTGAAAATCTAATCCACCGGATTTTTGAGCCAGCTCGGCTCGAGATCGAAATTAAGGATCGGTTCGGACGCCCAGTCGTTCCGCGCGAGTGGTTCTTGGTGCCAATTCATGCCATTGATGAGGCTGTTCAGAAGATCAAAGATGGTTCTATTTCGTCATATTACTATGATCCGAAATCCGCCTCACTTATGAGCCGGGAGGGTTAACATGGAGCCACTTCAGCAGTTTGTTGAGCGCTGCCGTGGGGGGCTTCCTGAAAGCGACTTGGGGGGCAAAGGATGTCGGAAATAACTCCTTACAAGCTTCTTTCACCAATTTCCGCAGGTGAGAGTGACGACCTCTTGCGCGGAAAGTCGAAAGAGGAAGGTATACGTCGTATCCAGGCGCTCCTCGCTGATTGGCTTCGGATGGAAAACGTCGTGGTTTTAACGGCGGCGGGATGTTCTTTTGGTTGCGGCGGTCGCCTAATGGCCGGGCCGAAGTCGAACAACCTAGAATGCCTTGTTCTTGATGTTGTTGAGCAGACCTCCATTTCAGATGACGCCAAAGCCATAATCCGTCACCGCATGGCTGAGTGGCCCAAGGAAGATTGGGGTCCTTCAGGCTTTGAGGATTGGCTTAGTTATTTGTTTAATGTCTCCGGCCTGACCGCAGCAAAACAAACACCAATCAAGACTGTTGAATGGAAGGGCAAGGAAGCGGGGGAGGATGGTGCCGAAACCTCCCTGACAGTCTCGGAAGGTGACCTTGAGAAACTTTGTTCAAAGATTGAAAAAGCTATCTTCGCTGAGTGCGCATTGCAGATCGACCAGAGCGAGCTGTCAGGGTCCAGTTCAGGAGGCACCTCCGGGCATATACCATTCCTCGCAAAGCTGAGTGCTCGCGATACCAATCTTGGCCGTACTCACCTTTTTACCCTCAACTATGACACGCTGTTTGAACAGGCCATGGAAGAGTTGGGAATCCAATATTTTGATGGGTTCTCGGGAAAGACAAACTCACGATTTGATCCAGCCGTATATGGGCTCGATATCTATTACCCAGGTGATGTGGCCGAAGGGCGCGTCCGGCGCTTCGACAAGTTCATGCAGTTTTACAAGCTGCATGGATCTTTGCATTGGTATGCCGACGATGGGGGCATTTATCGCGCGCGTCATCGTGATCTTTCTTTTGCAGCTTCGTATCGTGATGCTTCTACCGCAGAAAAGGCCGAGGCGCTGGAAAGCGAGCCGTTTTCAAGCATAGGTTCCTTTGGTATCCTGCCAACTTCTCAAAAGTTCACCCAAACTTTGGGCATGCCTTTCGCGCATCTCTTTCGCCTTTTGCATGCGCGTCTGAATCAACCTCAGACATTTCTTCTTGTGATGGGTTACGGGTTCGGGGATGATCACGTCACACGGATCATTGAAACCGCGCTAATGAATCCTTCGCTGGTGATGCTGGTTGTCGAGCCGAACCCCGACAGCGAAATCGTAAGTCGAATTCGCCGCTATCAAAGTCTCGGTCAACGGGCGTTTGTGCTTACTGAACGTGTGGAGGGCGATGCTAGTTGTTCCTATCAAGTCGCAACGTTTGCTGACTTTGCGCGCAACGTCATGCCTGATGTTAAATGGCTCGATGACTATAAGCGCCTGCGCATGTTCGAAGAACAAATTAGGAAAACCAACGATCGAGAGCCGCAAGATAGCGCTGGAGACGAGTGATGGAGCAGCCCCGCGTCATCGGTCATGTTGTTTCCGTCAATGGGTTCCGGTTAAAGGTTGAGCTTTCGCCAGATGCGAAGTCGTCTGCTCGCGCTACGCCTGACGGTGTTCAGCGCGCTGTAGCGATCAACTCGTTCCTTACCTTCGATCTCGGAGCAGGTTCGAATGCCATAGGTATCCTAAGCGATCTGGAGGCACGCGAAAGTTACGATCCGATGCGCGACGAAGAGCTATCTCTCGAATTGACCAAACCGCGCCGGATCGCTTCTGTGCAGCTCTTGGGAACGGTTAAGCAAGTTGCACGCCATGAATGGAAATTTGACACGGGGATCACCGTTCTTCCAACCCTGGATACGCCAGCCGAGGTCGCTGCACCCGACGTTTTAGCAGGCATTTTTGCCCACCCTCCTAAGCGGAATCGACCAACCGGCAGTGACGATGACGACTACGATTTTCCGTTGGAAATTGGTCACCAGACTGGAGATGAAAACACGCGTATCAAAGCGTCATTCAATGATTTGTTCTCCCGACCGTTAGCGGTTGTCGGCAATACAGGTTCCGGCAAATCTTACACAGTTGCCAGCATTCTGCGTGGTATCATCGAGCATGATGAGTTAAGCGCGGTCGCGGATGCAGAACCACATATCTTTATTCTCGACATCAACGGAGAATATGCCAACGCATTTCTTTCCAGCGAGAAAGCTACATATACGCGTGAACCCAACAAGGTCTATTTGAACGGCGAAGAGTTCTGCTTACCCGTTTGGCTAATGAACGGGGAAGAAATCTGCGATTGGCTCCAAGCTTCTGAGGCAACGCAAGAGCCCGTGCTTAAAGATTGGTGGTCGATTTCCAAAGCTGCGCGCACTGGGGCCGGGGCATATGACCCGATACAAGTTGCTATTGGGAAAATAGATTTGGCTCTAGGGTGGCTGGATGATCCTAGATCCCCCGCTGGTGGCAGTTTCGACGTCTTTATTGATCATGCCTCTCAATATGCTACAGCCGTTGATTGGGGTGCGTTTAATGGGCTAGTGAGCTGGTCGCCTAGTCCTAGGGATCAGTGGCGTAAAGTATCAAATGAGCGTGCAGTGCGAGACCAGCTTTTGGAGATACGCTCTCAGCTACTTGAGGCGATTTCTCGGCGTCAGCACGAAGGGGTGAATTTTGCAAAGACAGCAGACTCCCCACGTTTTGTACCCGTTCAGGAGTTTCGCGATCCTAACCTCGTGGACCGCACCACGGATCAGGAGAGTAGCAAGAAGATCGACCAATATCTTCTAACCCTGAAGCTCCGACTGCGTACGCGCCTTGATGACCGTCGCTGGCAATCCTTCTTTTCTTACGAGGATCAGGAAATCAGGTCATTTGAAGACTGGATCAAAAAGCTTGGCATCTCGCAATCAGAAGGCGCGAGGGTATCAGTCCTAGACTTTTCAATGCTTGCAGGTGAGGTGCTGCCATTTGCCTGTGCCTTGATCGGGAGGCTTCTTCTTGAAACCCGTGAAATGCTTAGACCTGAAGTCCGCAGTTGTTATCCTTGGGTGCTGGTTCTTGAAGAGGCTCATAACTATGCGCGGCCTCGTGAGCGTGCAGAGGACAGAGGGCACAGCCTGTCCCGTCGCGCTTTCGAGCGTGTGGCAAAGGAAGGCCGGAAGTTCGGCCTTTCTCTTATTGTTGCAAGCCAGAGACCAAGTGAAGTCAGTCCTACGATTATCAGCCAGTGCGCAAACTTCTTTTCGCACCGGCTACAGAATCCCGACGATATTGATCATTTCCGGCGCATTATTCCTAAGCAGGCGCAAAGGCTCCTTGACCAGGTAACGGTGCTCGCATCGGGTGAAGCTATCGTCTTTGGTAGTGCATTTCATGTTCCGGCGCGGGTTCAGATCAATCTCCCTTCCAGGGAGCCATGGAGCGCTACTGCTGCCCCGTTTGTGGATTGGGCGAAAGGCGTCACGTTCCCATTGAGTGATGTCGTCGACCATTGGGGGCTTGGTTCCGATGAGGCGGCAGAAATGCCGGAAACCGCAGCGTCTCTTGATCAAGTTTCGTACGCGGATGATCTGGATGACGAGATTCCCTTCTAAACAGCTCTACTGTATTGGCGCACCCTAATGCGGTCAGGCTGTCGTGAACCGAGCCCGCCTTGCGGTCTCAGCCGTACGGCTTCCATCCTTAGCGTAAGTAAGATGCGGCCAGCCCTAGCAGGCTGACTTTTTCTTTTTTGTTTTGGGGCTTGCAGCCCCCTGGCCATCAAGACCTGAACACCCCCTCCGGGGTGCGCACAGGCGCGTATCCCCATCCTTCCGCATTTCATTTGTGCAGGATGGGTGATCCCCCTCGCACCGCACGGGTCTGGATGGCCGTCCCCCTCTCATTGGCGAGGCCTAGTCCGGTTGCATGCGCAACCGGCTTTAAAAGGAGGAAAAGTCAATGAAAAAAGATATTTATCAAGAAGTTACTGACAAGATTGTTGCTGACTTGGAGCAAGGAGAACTTACTTGGCTTAAGCCATGGAGTGCAGGCAATATGGATGGGCGGATCGTCAAACCATTGCGCCACAACGGCCAGCCGTACAATGGTATCAACGTGCTTATGCTTTGGAGCGCAGCTGTTGAGGGCGGGTTTCTCTCCCCGTATTGGATGACTTTCAAGCAGGCTAAGCAGCTTGGCGCTCATGTAAAAAAAGGAGAGCGCAGCAATCCGGTAGTTTACGCAAGCACAATTACTAAAACCGAGGAGCAAGAAAACGGCGAGGAAGCAGAGCGCAAAATCCCCTTCATGAAGGGTTATTCTGTGTTCAATGTGGAGCAGATTGAAGGGTTACCTGAGCACTACTACGCAAAGCCAAGCGCAGTAATTGATCCAGCTCAGCGGATCGGACATGCCGATGAATTCTTTGCCGCCACAACGGCTGATATTCGCCACGGAGGTTCCAAGGCCTATTATAGCAACGGCAGTGATCATGTGCAGATCCCGGATTTTCAGGCCTTTCGCGATCCAGAAAGTTACTACGCCACCCTTGCCCATGAAATGACCCATTGGACAAAGCACAAGAGCCGCCTTGATCGTGAATTCGGGCGCAAGAAATGGGGCGATGAAGGGTATGCCCGTGAGGAGCTGGTGGCCGAACTGGGCGCGGCCTTTCTTTGCGCTGATCTATGTCTGATACCGGAACCGGGCTCCGATCATGCGGCCTATATCCAAAGCTGGCTGAAAGTCTTGAAGAACGACAAGCGTGCGATCTTCTCAGCCGCCGCCCATGCGCAACGCGCGGCAGATTACCTGCAAAGCCTTCAGCCCTTGGCGGAAAGCGAAATCAAGAGTGCAGAAGGAGTCGCCGCGTAAGCGGCGGCTCCCCTGGGAGGTGCAAAATGGAAGTTCACAACATCACGTGGGGCGGGATCAGTATCCAGATTGTTTACGTTCATGCGCAGTTCGGCCTAGTCGATCATGTTCAGCTCTATACACATCCACGTACACCGCTGCCCGTCACCAAGACGGGCTATAAATCGCACTTCATCGACGCTGGAACCGTGGAGGAATACGGCGGAGTGCTGGTTTATGTGACTGATTGGCTGGACGCCGAGGCCAAACGCAACGGCTGGAACGGTGCGCAAATGTCTTTGTTCTAAAAATTTTGCGCCCGCCAGGCGGCGGGCGCATGCTTCGCATCTTAGGGAGATCGCGAAGAAAGTTCGGCTTTGATTGTTTCAATAGTCGCTTTCGCATTGTCACGCTCTTGCGTGTGTTGTGAGCCGGTGGCTAGGACGTTGAAGGCCTTGCGTAAAAGCCCTTGGAGTTCCGTTGTGCTTCGAGCTGCCGCTTCAAATCGGGTTACAAGTTTCATACTTACCTCTTGATCGTTGAAAGAGGCCCCGAACCGCTCAGGGCCTTTCGGCCCCGTTCCCATCATTGTCGGCTTGTAAATGGCTCTGATGGTTTGGGTGCGTAATGAAGGCGTTCATAGAGGTTTGTCTGAGACTTTTGTTGGTTTTTGAGGGCCTGCTCCTACATGCGGATGAAATGGTACTGGAAGTGGCCGGGTTCGTTGGAACTGGCCTCGCATACAGAGCTTCCTTGTTGACTTGAACTTGTAGCCATTGGTGGCAGATGATCTGCTTTTATACATCAATGCTATAACTTGATGTGTTTAAGTAGATCAAAGTTGCGCAGTACTCATGTGGTGTGATATGCTTTAATATATCAAGAGGCGACTGTGATGTGCAGTTGTAGATCGGAATGACTTATGCAAGTGAACACATAGCTTCCTCTTTGAAGGAGGCGCGGGAGAGTAAGGGGCTGAGCCAGAGGGAACTCAGCAAGCGCTCAGGCGTGCCTCAGTCTCACATCTCGAAAATCGAGAGCAACGCAGTCGATCTTCGCCTGTCCAGTCTGACCTCACTTGCTCATGCTCTTGATATGGAACTTACGCTCATCCCACGCAAGGCTGCACCAGCTGTGCGGTCTCTCGCAAGAAGTACGGCAGCGCAAGGGGGGGGCAGTCACAATGATGCCTTGCGCGAACTGGCAAAAGTTCAACGAAGTCTCGACGCGCTGCCCTTGGCATTGAAAGAAAATACGGCTGTTGATGCGCTGCAAAAGAACGTTGCAGAGCTGCACAAATTTCGCAGCATTCTTCAAGAGACAGATGCATTGCGCAACATTCGCCAAATGCTGGAAAATATTGAAACTTCTGGAGGTTTGAAGAACATTCAGAAAGCAGCCAAGAACGCGCAAAACCTCAGAAATATGCTCGTGCATAACGTCTCAGCGCTCTCGAACAAGCGGATCACCAGTAGACCCGCATACAGCCTTGATGAGGATGATAGCGATGACTGATGTGACCGTTCTTGATGTTTCCTTGTACGGGCAGCCCATCGGCACGTTGACACGCGTGGCCGTGGATCGGAGCTTGTTCGCATTCAATCAAGATTACATCGACAACCCTGAGCGCCCGACACTTGGGCTGTTTTTCAAGGATCAGTACGGCGAGCTCCGCACAGACTTCAAAACTGTGCAAACGAAGGTCATGCCCTTCTTTTCCAATCTGTTGCCCGAAGGTCATCTCCGAAAGTACCTGGCCGAACAGGCAGGGGTAAACAGCGAGCGAGAATTCTTTCTACTCTGGGCTTTGGGACAGGATTTGCCAGGAGCAATCACCATTACCCCTGCTGACGGTGAGGTTTGGCCGCCAAATGCCGCCGAAGCGGGGGCAGGGGAGCAAAGCTCTTCAAAAGAAAACATGATGCGCTTCTCGCTTGCGGGCGTTCAATTGAAGTTTTCAGCTGTTGAAGGCGCACATGGTGGACTGACCATCCCGGCCTCTGGGGTTGGCGGCGACTGGATCGTCAAACTGCCCTCCCGCGAGTATGCGGGCGTACCAGAGAACGAATTCTCGATGATGTGGTTGGCCAATAAGCTTGGGCTGGATGTTCCCAGGATTGACCTTGTTGACATTGACGGCATCTCTGGCCTGCCAGATGGCACGAAAGATTTTGGGAATAAGGCATTCGTCATTGAACGCTTTGATCGCCTGCACGATGGTGGGCGGGTGCATATTGAGGATTTTGCACAAGTCTTCGGTGTGTACGGCGAGAACAAGTACAAAAAAGCCAGCATGCGTAACATCGCGACCGTTGTTGCTGCGGAAGGGTCACATGAAGATGTGCGTGAGTTCGTCCGGCGGTTGGTATTCAACACACTTATCGGAAATGGCGACATGCACCTTAAAAACTGGTCGTTGATTTATCCTGACAAGATCAACGCAGCTTTGGCACCGGCCTACGATTTCGTTTCTACAATCGCCTATATTCCTGGTGACAGCTTTGCCTTGAATTACAGCCGAACGCGCGAATTCACCGAGTTTGATGGCGATGAGCTTGCGCACCTGGCGGCCAAGGCGGCTTTGCCCAAGAAAATGGTGCAAGATACCGCACGGGAAATGGTTACCGACTTCCGTTCTGTATGGGAGCAGGAGAAGCACGCGTTACCGATGTTCGATAACGTCCGCACTGCTATAGACGACTTGCTGCCTACACTGCCAATTGGCCGCTAGGGGGTCTCAAGCCTGAATTTTGTCAAGTGCGCATTGTTCCATTGGTGCTTCGCGTAAATTGCTGCTGACTGCCTATATGGCAGGTCAAGGAATTTCCTGGCGAACCATTGAAATGACTGCTCAGCATGCATGCAGGTTTCAAAAGGCACCTCGAAATCAAAGGATTTGAGAGGAGGAACGATAGGGCGTACCTTGCAGATCAGGTCATGTACTTCATCGCTGAACTGCGAGGGGAAGATGATGTCGATCAGTTCTTCGTAAGCCATGTATGCAATTTGCAAGCGTGGCAGGAGGTCAATCTCGAGCCCGAATACAAGGATTTCGGCACAAGTAGTGGTGCTGTAGGAGTAATTCTCATCCAGTTGAATCTATTCATCTGAAACATGCGGCATTTGCGCGTAATCGCTTGCTTCAGCTGCAAGCAGTCTGCGCAGCTTTTCAATTTCCAACTCGGTCATAACTGAATCCTTCAGGTGTTTGAGGTATCGTCTGGCTGCGCAGAGCTTGCCCGCGTCAGCTCGGCGAGTTGTCGCCATGCGGGTTGCGTGCGGGAGCGGGCTTCAGGCTGGAATGCCGTGCGCCAGCATCTTTCGCGTGGGCGGCATGCGTGAAGCGTACTGCCATGCGCAGTGTTTCTTCGGCTGACAGGCCAAAACGACGACTGAGTGTGTCGAGCTGTTTTGCGTGTATGTCATCCAAGTTGAGCATGAGTGTGTGTCTCATGGGGTTCTCCTTTCTCTAGGTTGGGGTGAAATCTGGTCCGCGATCTCGCTCCTGGGCGTGGTTTCTTGCATGCCCCTTGGCCTTTCTTTCAAAGGCTTGCGACAGCTCGACAGGGGACTTCCCACCAAGGCGCAGGTAGTCCGCAAGATCGCGGTTTAATTCGGTTATGATGTTTTGTTGCTGCACTCTGGCGTGCACAATTTGCCTTTGCAGTGATCGGCGCTCGGCAAGTTGGCGGCGTGTTAGTTCGTGCTTTTCTTGGCGGTCTCTTACGCGGTTTTGGATGATCTCAGCTTCATTGATCTTGCGAAGTTGCCGGTTTTTACCTGTTATCCAACCCCAGAGGCCGCGCAGACCGCGTGGTGTTCTTGATGCCCGCGCGCGTTCTTCCGACAGCCAACGGTTCTGTTGTTGGTCGAACAATTTCTGCCGGTCATGTCGGTGGCGTTGGGCTATTTGTTCACGCTGAAATTCCACGGCCAGGTTTTTCTTTGCGGCCATTGCTTCAAGCTCTTTTGCCCATGCTGTCAATTTCTGACCTATACGCTCCGACAGCCAAGATTTAGCCTCTGCAAGGGTGGGAAAATCCTTGGCTTCACCAATGCGCGCCTTCAGTTTTTTCGTCTTGATGCCAGCGTAACGAGCAACAGAGTAGACCTCGCCGCGCCAGTCCAAAGCAACGATCCCTCGCCGATCACCACGTGCCAGATAGAAGCCCTTCTCGCGCAGCAATTCCGAAAATTGTTGCTTTGTCCTTGCTGAGAGCCAGCACTCCCTAAAGATGGTTTTCAAGATTTTGGGGTCTTGCTTGGTGCGCTTTGCCTGCTGCCATTCTTCGCGAGAGAAGTTGAGGGGATTGCTGCGTTCTTTGCTGCGGAATCCCTCTGGGAGTGCCCAGCCATTTTCTAGGTAGAGCTGCTTTGCTATCTCGTTCAGTCGCGTGCGGTAGAAGGGGAGCTTGATCGCCTTCATTTCGTTCGGATCAATGCGTGAAATCACGACATGGGCATGTCTACGCCCTTCCTTTTCGTGAAACACAATCGCGCGTGGCTGACCTTCAAGGCCTAGTTCTCTCTCGATCTTGTTGATGGCGCGCTCGAACGTTTCAACGGGGACATCTTCCTGCTCAGGTGGGTTCAGGCTTAACGAGAATAGGTGCTTAGTGCAGCGCGTGCCGCGTGCAATGGCCTCGCATTCGCGAAGTGCTCCGGGCAAGTCCTCGGCAACAAACCCACGTAGTTCGTGGATTTCGATATGCTCGTTGCCAGATGTTTTGAGCAAGTGTTTTGCAAGTTCGGCGGCTGACCCACGCTGACTGGCTTTCAGGATCATCGCAAGTCACCATCAAGTCCCAAAGCATTCAAGAAGTCGGCGCGCAGTTTGGAGATGTCTTCACAGGCGCGGACGATTTCAGCCTCCGTGTCCGGGTGGACGGGCAGTGTGCCAGTGTTGGCGGCTCTAGCAAGCTGATTGAGGTTGCTCGAAAGTCGTGATTGCCCAAGCGCCGCCAGCGCTCGCGCCAATACAGCATGATCTTTGACCGGTTCCATTGACCGACGGCGAATTTTTTTAAGATCACCGCCGAAAAGGACGGTGCGGATATATGCGCCCAGGGGAACGCCGTTCGCAGCTTCTTCCAACCGCGAGCGCTCCTCGAAGGTTAGACGCAATGAGAAAGTCTTGGTCTTGCCACTAGTGTTCGTAGTCATAACGTATCCTTTCGGACCCGGTATGACGGCGAAAACAACTCACCCTCCTGATTGATATTAATTTCAATCAGTTGGATGAGTATCGCCATGCCGAGATATCTGGTGCGAAGAGCAGTAGATGCAGTTGGTTGCGTATCCCCGCAACCAACTTATCTTGCTTCGACTGACCGTCGCGTAGGTTAAGTTGGGATCGTGCTCCCGCAACCAACACAATTTCACTTGAGATATCAGAGGCTTCGGATGTGCCATCCGGGGCCTTCTTCCTGTTCGGGCGCTCCGCACCCGCCGCAAGGCGCAACAGCCCGGCCAGGTCGCCCTCCAGCGTCAGATCCAGGCCAGCGCCCGCCGCCGCAGGCGTCAACACGATCCGCTCCACCAGCGCGCGCAGCGCCTCCTTGGCATCCTCCATGCCCTCCGCAGTGCCAAGGGACCTGGACACCTCCGAAAACCGTGATTTTCTGATGTGCGGGGTAATATGAGCAGCCCTGGGGGGCTGCTACTGCGGCCTGATTGGCTTAGCGCTGTAGGTTCGAGGGGCGTGAGCCGTTAGGCCGGCGCAGTTCGGCTGAGAAGCCATCGCAATCGGCCCATGTTGTAGACCATGTTGGCCAGAGGTTTCCGGAGGTGTCCACTTTTACCGAACACTCAAGCGTGTTCCCGTCAAGCCCTTCTCCGGAAGGGCTTTTTGCGTTGTGGGCCAAGCCGAACATGGCCGCCAGCGCGCCCTCAAGAGCTACCGTGGCCTGCCCGTTCTCATGGCTCACCACCACGCGCTCGATGAGATTGCGGACGGTTTCCAGTGCCTCTGTTCGGATATCGGGGTTTGCCAAGGTGGCAGCCAGTTGAGCAACTTTCGTGCGGTAAAGCTCAGAGAGATTGGGATTGAACCGAACCGGTTCCGGGGCAGGGGCGGCGAGCTCGGAATCGAGCTCTGAGAGGCGTGCCTCCAGTTCTTCCAGCCGGACCTGAAGACCGGGGGGGGGGGGGGCGGAGGCCTTCAGCAATCGCGTCATAAAGCCCGTCAAGCTTGCGACTGGCCGCAGTGCGTTCGGATTTGAGCCGCGCGCGGGCCGCTTCCTGGCTGTCAGCTTCGGTATTGGCGGCCTTAGTAAATGCCTTGACGAAGGCGCCGACGGCATCGGGCTGCATCAGCCTGGCGCGCAGCAGGTCGAGCACGGCGTCTTCCAAAACCGGGCGGCGCACGGACTTCTTGTGGCTGCAGGTTCCGAGCTTACGGGCGGCGGAGCAGGCAAGGTAGTCCCGGCCCGCAGCCGCCAGCGGCCCGCCACAGCTGCCGCAGAATGCAAGCCCGGTCAGGAGATGCAGCTTACGCCGCTTCTCCCAGAAGCGGGTGGCCTTCATGGCCTGTATACCCGGGGCTCGGCCTCTATCTGACCCTGGCGCGCCTTAACGGCCTCCCAGATGCTGTCATCGACGATGCGCAGCTCCGGCACCTCTGTGGTGATCCAGTCAGACGGGTCATTGAGGCGAGAGACACGCTTGCCGGTTTGCGGGGCTTTCACGTAGCGCAGCCGGTTCCAGGCGAGGCGGCCGATATAGAGTTCATTGTTCAGGAGCCCGGTGCCGCGCGCGCGGTGCCCGCGGATGGCCGTGTCCCGCCAGAGCTTGCCCCGGGGGCCGGGAATGGCTTCGCTGTTCAGCCGCCGGGCAATGGCCTTGGGAGAGTGCCCGGCGGCGAAGTCCGCGAAGACGCGCCGGATGATGGCGGCCTCAGCTTTATTGATGCGCCGCTCACCGGTCACGGGCAGCCCGTCGGCGCCAAGGCGGCGGATCACGTCGTAGCCATAGCTGTTACCACCGCCGGAGCTCCCGGCTTCGACGCGCCCGCGCAGGCCGCGGCGTGTTTTGCCAGCCAAGTCTTTCAGGAAGAGCTGGTTCATAGTGCCCTTGAGGCCCACGTGCAGCTCGTCGATCTCTCCCTCGGCCAAGGTGACGATACGCACGCCGGTGAAGGAGAGGCGTTTGTAGATCGCCGCAACGTCGGCCTGATCACGGCTGAGCCTGTCTAGGGTCAGGACTCATAGCCAGTAAATGACGAGTGCGGCGAGGGCGATGGCTGAGGGGAAGACCTTCGGGCATCTGTCGTATCGGGTCGCCACACGCCGCCAATCCTTCAGCCTGCCGAACATGATCTCGATCCGATTGCGGCGTTTGTAGCGGCGCTTGTCGTACTTGACCGGTTTCTTCCG
>NZ_JBMERR010000041.1:0-13276 GCF_048820915.1 Cribrihabitans pelagius
TGCAATCTCGTCCGGATCCGAACTGGTTTCGCCGCGCGCCAGCACCTCGCCATCTTCATCGACAACACAGATCGACACGGATTTGACGGACACGTCCAGACCAACATAATGCAACATGGTCGTTCTCTTTCACGGCTGGTTTTGCTGAGGCCGATCTTATCGGACCTCGTTCGCCCTGGGAGAGCGGCCGCCGCAAACACACCATGTCATTCGATGCGAAAAAAGTTTAATCGAACCAAACATTTTCGCTTCTGATTTTCACAATAGAGCCAATATCCCTCGGTCACAAGCTTGATGTTCGCAGTGGTGCGGAATCCACGGATTTTCTTCCGTGACCACTCCAAATTGCGCGCGGTTTCTGCTTTCTGGTCGGAAAAAAACGACTCGAGGCGGAACCGCGAAGATCTGAGGTTCCGATGGCAGGCTTGGCTACATTCAACTTCAAACTCTCGCAGCTTTACCCAGGCTCAGGCGAGCACAAGCTCAACACCTGCGGCAATCCGGACTGCTCCAACTTCGGTCATCCTATGACGGAGCGCGCGGCGCGGCGGGAACTCTGGCGATCAAAGCGGCCTGACCTCACTCCAGAACAGCTCAAGCTCTATGAGACCAATGGTCCTGGCGCTTACAAACTGGCCGGCTCCAAGGCGAAGCATCTTCGCGTTTCCAGCGCATTCCAGTTCGAGGGCAATCCTCACGAGTGGTCGGATCAGCGGACCATTCGGTGCCTCGGTCAGACACTGGATGGCTCACCATGCAATTCAGGGTTCTCAATTCTCTCCCCAGACCATCTGACGGAAGAGGTCGACCGGTTGCGAAATTACAATGGCGTCCTCGACGGACCGTCGTGCGGTGCTTGCGGGGTGCGTCTGCTCGACAAGCCTGAAGAGTTTGCACTGAATGGCGCTCATGAAAGAACAAAGGACCGGGACGGCAAGCCTGCGAGGATAAACGCTGCTCCAAAATCCATTCGGGTGGTGCACAAACCGTGCAAGGGCAAGAAAGGGGCGCGCTTTTCTGTGTCCTTGCCTCATGCCGGGCAAAAGAACACCGCGGACAACCTTCGCATCCTCGGTGCAGTCCTGAACAGTGCAGGTATCATTGATATTCAGAGAACCCTGAGCATTGCGACCGGTAAAAGCATCGGCATGTCCCGCATCTACGATCGCATCGCCTGGTACGAGGAGGTATACCTTGCCTACGAGCGCGAGATGCTGCGCCGCTGGAAGGCAAAGGTCGAAAAGAGCGGCGAGTTGATCGAACATCGCCTCAGCCATGATGACATGGTTCTGACAGTGAACTGGGAAACCGCGGCAGACCGGCAGAATACCCAGTTGAACTGCGCGATCACCGCCGATGCACGTAGTGGTTACGTGTATCGGCTCGATGTTGATTTCGATCCCAGGGTTGCACCCCTTGATGTTTTCAACTCGACTTATCTGGACGAAGACGGGCAGCCTCAAAACCTCTCGCAAGAATACCCCGGGAGTAAGGTCGCATCGGCGCCGAAGTTTTCATGGCAGCGCCCAACTGGCCGGTTTCATGAAAGCCAGTTCTTTGGGGCCTGCGTGAACGAGATCCGAGCGTTCCAGATACGTGCCAAGCGGCGGATGCCAAAGAGGACGAAGGATCAGCAGGACGAACGCAACGAGATCATGGACCGCACCGACGGCATGATCGCCAAGATCCGCGAGATCTCCGAAGGTTGGTTTGGGTTCCCCTTCGATGACACCGATGAACGGGGACCGTTCAAGGGCGTCACCACCCGGGACACTTACACGAAGGGGGCGCACTTCATCCTGCTGAAGGAGATGCTGCCTTACGGCTCAATAGTCCTGACGACGGAACAGGAGGCAACACTTCCACCTCTGCTGCCTCATATATTCGACCAGGAGATCCGCGAGAACCGCTTCACCTGGCTTGCTATGTCATTCAATAAGAAGGCGACAAAGCCGGAAAGGCAGAGGCTGGTCAACGGCTATCGCCGCGCACGGAAGAAGTTCCGTGATAAAGGATTATATGACGGCCGGTTTGATCCGGACACTGACGAGAAAGTGATCACAGAAGCGTTTATCGCCAGCGGCCTCTCAACAGCACTTAGGGGCACTTCGTCGCCGTTTCAGATATCCAACTATAAAATCGGGAGCTTTCCAGGCCTGTGGGTGAAGTCGCCAACAGAGGCAAGCGGTGAGATCGGCAAGGTGGTTGGATTTCCAATCGTGCCCCGCCCGCTCCGCCAAACCCTCAAGCAGGTTCCATTCAACCAGGAACAGCTCGATGCCGATCTGCGGAGAGAATTGGCGCCGTTGGTTTACAAGGCGACCTTTCAACCCGTAAGCAGCTTCATGAACTCACTGCGCACGCGCCTCAGCGTCGCTGACCGGGCCGGCAACGGTGGCGCGCGCGTTGGTGGAACCTACATTCAGGGGGCAATCTTCAATCCGAAGATCCTGGTTTCAATCCTCAACATCTACCGGGTCCACTACAACTTCTTCGAGGAGCGCAGCTATGCCTGCCCCTATGCAGAGATCGACGACCTGATAGACCCGCCGGTGATGATACAGCGGGGGATGCCGATACCTGGGACAGATGAATACGTCGACCTCCCTCCAAAACCAAAGCGGATGCCAGCCAAGAAGACGCCAGCCATGAGGCATGGCATGGATGCCTTCACCAAGAAGAAGGATGGCTCCGAGGTGCCTCCTGACCTCTATCGCGTGCTGTATCGACCATGGCTCTACATGGGCACAAAGCTGGGCACCCGCTTTGAGCGGTCACGGAAAGCCAGGAAGAACTCAAACAGCAAAAGTTGAAGAGGGCCGCATGTCAGGGTGGAAAATACTGATTACCAGCTGCCCCGCGACACGCGGGACAGAGGCTTGCACGGTCCCGGATCAGAACAGGAAGACGAAGTTGTCAACCTCGGTCAAACCGTCATTGGGGCTATTCGGCACCTCCAGCGTGATCGACGTCACGTCGGTGATCCCAATAGAGACCAGACCCGTCGTTCCCGCCGTGATGACCACCGTCTGGCCGTCATTCCCTGTCAGGGTTAGCCCGCCGTCAGTTTGCAGCACATCGATATCCGTCAGAGAGAACGCGCCACCGTCCGCCCGGGTGATGACAAAGTCGTTGTCGGCAAGGCCGACAGAGTTGTCATGGAACATAAGCGAGTTGTTCTGATCGGTATGACCGCCATCGGAGGAAAAGACAAAGCCCTCCTCGCTCCAGTCTTCGGCCCGGTTGATGCCGGTAAAGGCAACAGTTGCCATATCGGCGACGGTGCCGATGTAGATCATTCCGCGGTAGTCCTCACCCACCTCGTCGTGCAGTCGCTTGGGGACATGCGCCAAGAGGGTTCCGGTGCTTGTGAACGGCGCGGCGATGAATGGGCAGGGCCTCGCCCCAGTGCGCGCAAGCGCGGCTTCAAGGCCAAGAGCGCCGTCGACGATCACGGTGCCGTCGAGGATGTCCCGCACGATCTCTTCGCCGACAAGATCCCAAGCAGACCAAGTGTCCCAGTCGACCTTCACCTTGCGCCGTGCCCGGCTGACCACGTCCTTGCTGACGGTCCCTTCGAACAGGCCGAACAGCGTCCGCTTGCATCACACAAGCACGAAGACATTCTCCGCGAAATCGTACTTGTCCTCAAGAGGGCCAGCACCGTACTGAGCGTGGAAGGAAGGATCAAGCGCAGTAAACACCATGTTCCCGTCGCCAAATTCCTTCGCTGCCGTGAACGTTCGCCCGTCCGAAGCATCTTTCGTGGAGCCGCCGTTGCCGTCGGTAGCGGTGTAGTTGATGGCAAATGTGTCGCTGTCCCCAACTGCCAGGTCGTCAAAGTTTCCAAGCGGATCAAAATCCAAATCCCCGTTTTCGGACAACGTCAGCCGCCCGGTGCGGCCGCCAAGTGATGTGACGAACACGGACGTCGAGCCAGAGAAGGGTGATCCGGTGATATGAGAAACACTTAACACAGCGCCATCCGGGTCGGTGTCATTGCTGAGAACATTCAGGCTGCCAGCCGAATTCTGGTCAGTTGTCAACTCACCCAGCATGGTGACCGGCGCATCATTTTTACCGGTCACGGTGATTACCACGTCGTTGGTGGCAGTGGCGCCGTGGCTGTCGGTCGCCTCGATTGTCACGGTCACATCGCGTGTCTCTCCTTCACCCAGATCCTGGAAGGCCCCGCCGGGATCAAAACTCAACGTGGTTCCGCTGATCGTTGCTGTACCTTCGGACGGCATGCCAATAACGGCATAGGTCAGCGTGGTTCCGTCATCGTCACTGTCCACGTCATCGCCCAGGACAGCAAGATCGACATCAATGCTTGGTCCATCCTCCTGTGCTTCGCCGGCGCCGGCTGCCAGCGTCGGCCCGTCATTCGATCCAATCACAGAAACAACAATTTGAGCAGTATCACTTCTTGCGCCATGCTCATCCACAGCGTCGTAGAGGACGCTCGCTTCCACTGTCTCGCCTTCGCTGAGCCATTGGAATTGAGTTCCGGCAATAAATGTCGCCGCTCCGCCACCGGTGGTGCTGATGCCCCAGCTTCCATCAAATGGCGGTGAAGGTGAAGTTATCGATCCGCGGAAAATAAGATCGCCTTCAGGATCAAAATCATTGTCCAGGATATTTCCGAGAACCGTTACCCCGTCTTCGGAGGCCTCAAAGAAATCTGCAACCGCAACCGGAGCATCATTTGTGCCTGTTACGGTAATAACCACATCGTTTGACGCAGTGGCGCCATGGCTGTCAGTCGCCTCGATCGTCACAGTCACATCGCGGGTTTCACCGTCACCCAGATCCTGGAAATCCGGTCCCGGATCAAAGGTCAGCGTCGTGCCGCTGATCGATGCCGTTCCCTCAGCAGGCATGCCCGTGATTGCATAGGTGAGTGTCGTTCCATCATCGTCGCTGTCGACATCACCACCCAAAAGGGCAAGATCTACATTGATGCTCGGGCCATCCTCTTCGGCGGCTCCCATGCCCGCCGTCAGAGTGGGAGCATCATTGGTGCCAGTGACCGTGATTACAACATCATTTGACGCGGTGGCGCCGTGGCTGTCGGTGGCCTCAATGGCCACGGTCACGTCGCGGGTCTCTCCTTCGGCCAGGTCCTGGAAATCCGCGCCGGGATCAAAGATCAGTGTCGTGCCGCTGATCGAAGCTGTGCCTTCGGCAGGCGCACCAACAACAGCATAGCTGAGAGTGCTTCCGTCATCATCGCTGTCAACGTCGTCGCCCAGGGCGGCGAGATCCACATCGATGCTCGGGCCGTCCTCCTGTGCCATTCCGACGCCCGCGGCAAATGTCGGGCCATCGTTGGTGCCTGTGATGGAAACGGTGGCCAAGGCCGTGTCGAACGCTCCTGCCTCATCCGTTACCTTGGCGAGGTAGTTCAACACAACCCGTTCGCCTTCGGCGATGAAGTCCAAAACCGAAGGGGCGACCGTATAGGTAAATGCCACCTCGCCAGTATTCGTGTTGCCGGAATCTGGCGACAAAATCAGCGGTGTGGACAGCGCATCAATTTGCGCCTGCGACAGCGTGTTCGGACCTCGAGACCATCCGGCGTTCAAAAACTCAACGGTCACTTCCGGCCGGTCCGGCAGATCCGGATCAGCGAACTGAATTGAACCATCTGCGCTCAGCACAGAAGGGCTGTTGGCCTCACTCAGGCGAGCTGTATAGCTCGCAATGAACCTTGGCCCATCATTGGTGCCTGTCACGGTGATCACAACGTCGTTGGACGCAGTAGCCCCGTGGCTGTCGGTGGCCTCGATGGTGATCGTCACGTCCCGCGTCTCGCCTTCGGCCAGGTCCTGGAAGTCCGCGCCGGGATCAAAGCTCAGAGTGGTGCCGCTGATCGAGGCTGTGCCCTCGGTGGGCGCGCCGATGATCGCATAACTTAGCGTGGTTCCGTCATCATCGCTGTCAACGTCGTCGCCCAGAGCGGCGAGATCCACATCAATGCTCGGGCCGTCCTCTTGTGCGGCGCCACTACCTGCCGTCAGATATGGCGCGTCGTTGGTTCCGGTGACAGTACCACTGACAATAGCGGTTGCGGACGATCCGCCGGGAGCCTGGCTGGTATAGGCGAAGGCGAAGTTCACGGAAGAGCCCTGGGCGAGCCCGTCCACGTCGGCGCCGTCTGCGGTTAATGTGACCGTGCCATCAGATGCTACAGACAGGGTCGCCAGATGGGCGCCGCCAATGACAACATTCGCGCTATCGCCTGGCGCATAGCTTGTGCCGTTCAGCTCAAAGCCGATGACAGAACTGGACGGATCTGCCTCGTCATTGGCAAGGGCGTTGGTGCTCGCGCTGCTGTTTTCAGAAACTGAAATGAGATCATTCTGGGCCACGCCGCTGGCGGCTCCGCCGATCTTTGTTGATTCTGACCGCTCGCCACCCACTTCTCCGACCGACGTATACCTCAGGCCGATACTGGCAAAGCTGAGCATGTCCAGTGTCAGCGCATCGCTTTCATGGGAGAGAATGAAACTGGTCGTCTGGATGTCGTCATCACCAATCCCGGAAGTCCCGAAGGACACTGCGGCGTCGAACTTGCCAAGGGTTTTCACAACGTCGCCGTTTATGTTCACATCCTTGAGGACGCGTTCAATGGACCCCTCACCGTAGTTCTGGGCTGTTACATCAGCTCCCGTGGCGGTCAGCCCGCCATCGACGGTGTAGTCTTCAAGGTCAAAGAACAGCCCGCGCAAGTCGCCGATGCTGCTGGTTCCCAGAACATCGATGTCAAATTTCAAAGTGCCGTCGCTGAGCTCTGTAACGGTGATTTCAGTATCGACCACACCCTCGATGATAAAGGTTACGGTGCGTTCCATCTTTTCCCCACCCTGTAACTGAAGGCCCATTGCCTGGGCATTTTCCCAAACCGGAAGGCAGGCGAGTAGGTGGATATATTTTAACCTTTACAGGTTGATTTGGCCGTCCCGAATCGCCATCGCAACTGCTTGGGCGGCGGTTTGTGCCCCCAGTTTCTCGCGGGCGTGAAAAATGTGTTTCGACACCATTGTGTCCGAAATACCCATCGCCTCGGATATTTTCCCATTTTGCAAACCAGAGGCCAGATAACACAGAACGTCGCGCTCCCTTGGAGAGAGTGTGCGCTTGTTCACAAGAGTGAAATCTTTGGCGGATTGAATCCCTTGCCAGCTGAGCCAGGGGAGAAAAATCTTGCAGATTTGCAATATCGTGGCTTTCGCTTCGTCTGCCAGGACTTGGTCGCTCGAGTATTCTGAACAATAGCTTACAGCATAGCGGGAGCGCCCTGAGCTGTCTGAAATGGATGAGCTGACAATGGATTGAAATCCGGATTCAGAGACAAAGCCTGCAAAACCAGCACTGTCAGCCTCGCCTTCGGCATTCCATCCGTCCCGCGGACGCCAGACCAGGTCCTGGGTCTTGGAGGCAGTATGGCGCGCGATCAGGTCATGATTCATGAACCCTTCTGACAAATAGTCAACAATGACCGTTTCAGGAAGACTGCTTTGCATCCAGTCTATGATCCCGGAAGGTTTACGCACCTTTGCTGCGATTACCGCGCTTGCTCCAAGGTCGCCGAGTGCTTCTTTCACTGTTGCCCATCGTTGCTCGGAACTTGAACACTCGGCGAGCCGGAAAACGAAGTTCTTGACAAAATCTCCATTGGAACCTGGCATATCTCCCCCTCCCCGCGGCAAGCTCAAATGCACTCTTCATGTCCAAAATACCACACAAAGTAGTTTTAATGAATTTTCCCGTGTGCCACTGGTGGCCTCATTGCAGTCATAAATGAGACCCCAGACTCATTGAATTGCTTAGCCAGAGGATGACCGCTACGGCGGGAGAGATGGCGGACAAGAACACTTTTGTGCACCTGTCGTAGCGGGTGGCAGCGCGCCGACAATCCCTGAGCCGACCAATCATGATTTCAAAACGGTTGCGTTACTTGTACTTGCGTTTGTCGTAGCCCCGGTCGGCAATCCGCCAGGCTGCGACGGGACGGCTGCTTAGGAGCGCCCTTGCGCCGGTGTAGTTGATGATCTGACCAGCGGTCATGAAGAACCGAATGGGGCGGCCAATGGCGCCTCTGACGGCGTGCAACTTGGCGTTCATGGCAGGCGCCCATTCCACGGGCTCCAAACCCAAGCTTTCAAAGAGTTTCGAGCAGAGCCTATAGCCCTATTCAACACAAGAGACAGGATTTCTGAAATTTCGGGTATAATGAAGGACTTACTTTGAGCCTCGATGAGACAGATCCGTTTCAGTTCAACCTCATGCCACAGATCAAAACCGAAAATGAACGCTGTAATCATTTGAAAATATATACAAAAAATGCTGCACCTCAGTGAGGTGCAGCATGATCGAAAGTTCCGGCGCCGAGTTTAGAAACTTCGATGCATGTCCCACAACACGGAATGCGTCAGGCGCGAACCGGGGGCTTCTCAATTCAGACTGGATCAGCCTAGTCGAAAGGGTCTGGTTCCCGGCCGCCGGCCAAAGCGGCCCGCCGGGGCGCCTGCAGGTCTCCAACCATCTCGAAGATGCGGGAGCACACTACATCCTCCGGCGTTTCCATATCGGCCATCTTCTGCCAGAAATCCTCGTGCCGCGCATCGGCCAGCCGCTTGGCCTCCAGATACTCGGGCGCCGCCTTGAGGCCCTGATTGGAGCCCACCTTATAGGCGAGACCCAGCGCCACGCCGACGGCCCCGGCCAGTATGATGTCGCTGGTTTTCACTCGGCTTGTGGCCCGATGCGCTCAATGAACCTCTTGTTGAACTGCAGATAGACCTCGTTGCGGGCTTCCTTCAAGGGACGCAGCTTGGCCTCCCGTTCCCGGCCGCTCAGCGTCTCATCAGCATAGATGGCATCCATCTGGCCGCTGATGGCATTGCGCCGCTTGTCCGCCTGCCGCAGGGACACCCAAAGCGCATTCAGATCCTTCATCTCCTGCGTCATCGGGTATCCAATCTCCTCGGCCCGCTTCTCCTGCGCCCGCGCCTCCCGCACCGCATCGCGGAACTCAAAATAGCGGTTCTGGTTCAGAAAGTCACCGCTTTCGGTGTAGAGCACACGGGCAATCGGAACTTCATAGGCCTCGGTCTCGCCCAGCGTACCCTCGGCGGTGCGCTCCGCCAGACCGTACATTTTGCCCGCGAAACGCCCGGCACCGCCGGTCATGAACTTGAAGTAGCGGTCGATGTACTCCGGCGACACATAAAGGATGCCGGGCTCCAGCGGCGAGCCGCCGGTGGCGGTATTGAGGCCCTGCGCGAGGGCGCGCGACGGCGCGCTGGCGTTGTACTCCTTGTAGGACTGCGGGCCGTAGTCTCCATAGGGGTTTTCCGGGCGGATCGGTCGGCCCAGCCAGTCCCGGTTGTTGTCGAACTCGTTGGCGAAATCCGGAACCGTCGGCGCCAGCATCGAGAACCCGTCCTCGCCGGAGATGGGAGAGTACGCACCAATCGTTGCCTGGAGCAGCTGGCCCGCCGCCTCCGCCGGGGACTTCACGCCCCGCACGATCTTGCCCAGCTGCTGCCCGGCAAAGAAGAAGACGTTGCAGCCATAGGGCGGCGAGATCGTGACATAGCCTTCTTCGGTCAGCGGCGTTGCCACGATGATGTTGCGTTCGGACTTGTAGGCGGGCAGCTGGTCATACTCCAGCTCGCCATCCTCATCCTCGGCCGAGAGCATTGCTGCCAGCAGGTCGTTGGCGAAGCCGAACAGGATCATGCCGCCGACGATACCCTGCACCTGCTTGGACCTCATCGCCTTCAGGATGACGTGGGAGCCCTGATTGGCGGCATTGGCGAAGGGAGACCAGGCGTGCATGCTGGCACCGATTTCGCCGCGGCGGTTGAAGTTGACGGTAAGGTTCTTCGCCAGGCTGGCGGCATCGGCCTTGCTCCAGCCGTTGCGCCGCGCCTCGGCGTAGCTCTCGAAGGCCCGCGCGGTCATCTCCGGCATGGTCGCAAAGAAGGGCTTGCTCTTGCGCTGGTCGGCCACGGCCGAACGCACCTTCAGCCCACCCTTGCGAACAAGGCTCATCAGCCCGTCAAATGCCGCGACCAGCTCTGGCCGGATGCCATCGCTCAAGGTGCTGGTCCGAACCTCGGTGAGCAGGAGCGCGGACTTGCCGCCCTGGCGCGCGAAATAGTGGTCCATCGCGTGCCACCACTCATGCGCCAGAGATCCGGCGCCTTGGCCTTTCGTGAGGTTGATCACCACCTCGCCGGGCTCGTAATGCGCCGCCGCCTTGCGGCCGGAGCCGCGGGCGCCGAAAGCAAGACCCAGCTCACCGTTCAGAGATAGAGCTTTCGGAGGCACGTTGATTATCCCCGCTTGAAGTACCTGAGCGCATCAGGGCGCTTCCCGAGCGGAAACCCCCGGTTCTACTTCCGCCCGCCTGGGCAAAAGGGCATCCCGATGCCCGACGCGCCAAAGGACAGCCCGGCCTTCCTGAAAGCCTACCTTGCAGCGGCGGAAGGGGTCGGGCACCACCCTGCCCCTAATCACGCCTCCGGCTCGCTGGGCTGGGCAATCCGCGCCTACTTCGCCTCCGAGGAGTTCAAGGCCCTCGCGGCCATGACGCGCCAGCAGCGCCGCCGCATCCTGGAGGCCATCGAGGACGGCTACGGCCGCGCCCCCTAAGCCGGCGTCCAGGCCAAGCACATCCGAATGGACTTGTCCAAGCTGGACGCGCACCCGGCGAACAACCGGCTCAAGTGCTGGCGGGCGCTGTTCAAGTGGCTGCACGGCCGCGGAATGATCGACGTGGACCCGGCGGCCCATGTGCTTCCGCGCAAGGCCCCCAAGAGCGAGGGGCACACAGCCTGGACGCGGGCGGATCTCGAGACCTTCCGGGACCACTGGCCGCATGACACCCCGCAGCGCCTCTGCATGAAACTGCTCTACCGCTCCTGCGCCGCGATGGTGGACGCCTGCCGGATCGGGCCGGGAATGGTGAAGGGCGGGTGGCTGACGATGCAGCGCAGCAAGAGCCTCAGCCTTGCTGTCATTCCGTGGACCGCCGAGACCGCGCCTGACTGGTTCGAGTGGACCGGCGATCTGGACAAATGCCTGGAAGCCGCCCCGCGCCACAGGACCTACATCATCACCGCGAGCGGGAAACCGCGATCCGAGAAGGCCGCATCGCAATGGTTCTCCAAGGCATGCCGGGCCGCGGGCCTGGGAGAGGGCAAGAGCGCCCACGGGCTGCGCAAGCTGCGCGCGTCGATGCTGCGGGAAAACGGCGCGACCGAAGATCAGCGCAAGGCAATTCTCGGGCACGAGACCGGTGCGGAAGC
This sequence comes from Cribrihabitans pelagius, assembly GCF_048820915.1. NCBI lineage: Bacteria > Pseudomonadati > Pseudomonadota > Alphaproteobacteria > Rhodobacterales > Paracoccaceae > Cribrihabitans > Cribrihabitans pelagius. Next base: position 11,325 of record NZ_JBMERR010000041.1, read on the forward strand.
CGAGCACTACAGCAAATCGGCTGACCTGCGGCGGGTCATTTCGGGAACAGAATTTCCAACTCCGCCCAACCAAGTTCCAACTTTTCGCGGTAAATAGCTGAAAACAAAGGCGCAAAATTTGGAGGTGGCGATCCCTGAAGGACTCGAACCCTCAACCTGCTGATTAGAAGTCAGCTGCTCTATCCAGTTGAGCTAAGGGACCGCTTGGCGCCAGTTATGACAGCCAGGCAAGCCGGGTCAAGCCGCGCCGGGCAGGGGCAGGTGCATAAAGACGGACCAGGGGTCCTCGGTGTAGCCCTCGAACGGCGGGCACTCGGCGAAACCGTAAGCCTCGTATAGCTTACGGGCGGGCAGGAATTCGGCAGTGGAGCCGGTTTCCAGGTAGACACCGGAGGCGCCCGCCGTGCGCGCCCGGGCCAGTAGGAACTCCAGCATGGCGCGCCCGGCGCCGCTGCCCCGCGCCTCTGCCGCGGTGTGCATGGACTTCAGCTCGCAGACGCTGCCCGAAAGCATTTTCAGCGCGCCCATGGCAATCGCCGTGCCGCCCTGGCGCAGCAGGAAAAACGCCACCTCCGGCGCTTCCAGACCGCTGCCGTCCAGCGCGTGGCAGCTTTCGGCGGGGGATTGCGCGGCCATCTGCGCCAGATGCCGCCGGATCAGCGCCACGGCCTCCGGTGCAGCGGGGCTTTCGCGGGTGATGGCAAAGCCGCCCCCCTGCTTGCCTGTTTCACCAGCGGTTATCGGGCGCGTCTCCACCATGGATGCGGACTCCTAAATCATCTCAGGCACTTGCAGATCCAATTCCGAAGCGCGCGGCACGAGTTCGCACCGAATCGGGTGCCAGACGCAATGGGAAACCTTCCGACGGAAGGAAAAAGACCCACAGAAGGCGAAGCTTAATACAGTGCGGGCGGCCTTTGCCCGCCAAAGAGGCTACCCGGGCAGTTCCGCCGCGCTCCACGCCGCCACGGCATCGCACGTGGCCGCCAGGTGCTCTTCGTGGCTGCGCCCGGTGACACGCTTGCGCGGTTTCAGGTCGTGATCGCCGTCCTCCAGCCACTTGAGGGTGATGCTCTGCGAAAGCCCGTAGCCCGCGACCTCCTCCCTGGTTCCGAACGGGTCCCGGCTGCCCTGGCAGATCAGCGCGGGCACACTCAACGCCGCCAGATGGGCGGTGCGCAGCTTTTCCGGCTTGCCTTGCGGGTGGAACGGGTAGCCGAGGCAGAGGAGCCCCGAAATACGGCCCCGGGCGCAGAGGTCATCGGCAATGAGGCTGGCAACCCGGCCGCCCATGCTCTTGCCGCCGATGATCAGCGGGCCTTCACAGGCAAGCGCATCCGCGGCCTTCAGGTATTCCTCCTGCAACACTTCGATCTTCGGCGGGGGGCGCTTGGGGCCTCCCGTCCGCCGCGCGGCCATGTAGGCAAACTCGAATCGCGCAACGCGCAGGCCGCGTGCGGCGAGGCCTTCGGCGATCGCCGCCATGAAGGCCGTATCCATCGCAGCACCGGCCCCATGGGCAAGCAGCACCGTCGCCCGCCCCGCCTCATCGCCGTTCAGAAGAAAATGGACCCCGCCGATGTTGTGCCCTCCGGATACAGGGACGGCGCCCAAGGGGACGCTCTTCAGGTTTACCGCAACTCTGCCTCGCCGCACTTCGCCCGGATTGCGCGGCACTATTGGGCCGGTATATTGCGGCTCTGTAAGTCGGGGCAAAGTTGTCTCCATGTGACTGGAAAAACATCATAAATTCAATTGCTTATTTTCGGCCATTCAGTGCTGGGAGTAAAGATGTCGCGGAATTCGGGGTAAGATCGCGCGAAGTCTAGGGTCAGGACCCATTGATTTTCGGCTATCGGCATGATTCACGGCTCGAAAACGAGCGGTGACCATGTCTGATCTTTTCTGGCTAACTGACGCGCAGATGGCGCGCCTTGAGCCTTTCTTCCCCA
>NZ_JBMERR010000042.1:0-11884 GCF_048820915.1 Cribrihabitans pelagius
ATGTTCGGCAGGCTGAAGGATTGGCGGCGTGTGGCGACCCGATACGACAGATGCCCGAAGGTCTTCCTCTCAGCCATCGCCCTCGCCGCACTCGTCATTTACTGGCTATGAGTCCTGACCCTAGAACGAGCACCTTTGCAAAAATACTCCCAAGACTTGGCTACAAGCTGAATACTTGGGAGGGGAAAGATGGAACGCAGTGTAACTTTCATCATCGCTGGCATCGTCGATACAGAAATCACAGCTACCGAACTCAGCGATGGCACGCTCAAATTCGATATCCAAGTGCTGGGCACCGGCAGCATCGGTGACTTGCGCGGATTGTTCTTTGACCTTGAAGGTTACACTGTCGAAGGAGGTTTAACCGCCACCGGAACAGATGTCACAGGCCAGAAGTATGGCGAAGATTCCATTGAGCGTGTCCTCAATGATGTGAACATCAATGGCGACGTAGTTAAAACACTCGGAAAGTTCGATGCTGCGGTGTCATTCGGGACTTCCGGGCTTGGTGGCGACGATATCCAGTTTACCAGTTTTGTCCTTTCCCATGAGAGCGATGACCTGACTCTGGACATGCTCAACTTTGCCAGTATCGGATTGCGGTACACTTCGGTGGGAGAACTGGACGGTACCCGGTCTGACTCGGCAAAAAACGGCGGGGCAGCCAGCGGGGTTGCACAAAACGATCTCATCACAGTTGCTGAAAACGACAGCAGCAGCATCAGCGCTCTTGCCAATGACGGTTCGGATCCAGCCAGCTCTATCGTCAGCTTCGAGCTGAACGGGACAAGTTTCGGCCCCGGTGACAGCGCGAATGTTGTCATTGGCGGAGCCCATTTGGCGACTCTGACCGTTGCTGCGGACGGCACAGTGACCTTGGCGGCCGATGGCGCCGACGTCGACGAACTGGCCGACGGCTCCTCTACGACATTTGCCTTCGCCTACACCAGCCAGGCACCTGATGGATCCACAGCAACCGCCGTTGTCAATGGAACCGTCACCGGCACCAACGATGCCCCCTCTATGGCGGCGGGCACCGGCGCCGCGCAGGAGGACGGACCCGGCATCGATGTGGATCTCGCGGCCCTGGGCGATGATGTCGATAGTGACGATGACGGAACCACTCTCAGCTATGCCATAGTCGGCGCGCCTGCCGAAGGCACGGCCTCGGTCAGCGGCACTACGCTGAATTTCGACCCCGGCGCAGGATTCCAGAACCTCGCCGCAGGCGAGACCCGGAACGTGACAATCACTGTGGAAGAAACCGACAGCCATGGCGCAACCGCCTCGAATGATGTGGTTATAACCGTGACTGGCACCAATGATGCGCCGGTCGCCAATGATGTCTCGATTTCAGTCGCCGAGGACGCCGCACCGGACGCAACTTCGGTTTTGCACAACGATGAGGACATCGATGGCGACGATCTGGAGATCATCGCGGTAAGCGATCCTGCAAATGGAACAGTCACCATTCAGGACAATGGCACCCCCGGGGATACGACCGACGACTATGTGACCTATCAGCCGGACGCGGATTTCAGCGGGACGGACATATTCACCTACACGATTTCGGATGGCAACGGCGGCACAGATACTGCAACTGTATCGGTCAACGTGGTGCCGGTTGCGGATGCACCGGAGGTGAGCCTAATGCCATCCGGAGGAAGTGGCGGCCTTACGCCAGTGCCGCAAGGCGGGGACATTCAAGCCAATACCTACACCACCGATGCGCAGCGATCGCCTTCAGTCGCAATGCTGGAAGGCGGCGGCTTTGTCACGGTGTGGCACAGCCGCTTTCAGGATGGCAGTGGTTTTGGCATCTTCGGGCAGAGATTCAATGAAGTTGGTGCGAAGGTTGGCGCGGAATTCCAAGTCAACGTCTCGACATCATCGAACGAGCTTTACCCCGCTGCGACGGCGCTGGCAGGAGGCGGATTTGCCGTGGCCTGGACAACCAACTCAGGCACCGCTGCACGGGCGCGGATCTATGATGCGGCAGGGGCTGCATCTGGCGGAGAAATCGTTCTGACGGGATCAGGATCTACAAACGGCTATGACGCTTCCATCGCAGGGCTGGAAAACGGAGGCTTTGTGGCAACCTGGACGAGCTACCAAGCCGACGGATCCGGCGACGCAGTAATGAGCACAGTATTTGATGCCAGTGGCATGCTTGTTCAGGGCCCGTTTCAGGTCAACACTTTTACAGACGGAAACCAGCAGCGGTCAAACGTTGCCGTCCTTGAAGACGGCTGCTTTGTCGTCACCTGGGAAAGCCATGACCAGGGTTTTAGTATTTTCGGGCAAATCTATGCCGCAGACGGCAGTCCAGATGGCGGCGAATTTTCCATCAGCGAAGCCACTGGGATTACCCAGCGGAATCCAGTTGTCACCGGACTGGCAGACGGCGGGTTCACCGTTGCCTGGAATGCGCAGGGGCAGGATGGGAGCAGCGGCAGCGTCTATGGCAGGACGTTTGATGCCAATGGCACGGCTCTGGGATCCGAGTACCAGATCAATACAACCACCGAATTTGGCCAGGGCAATCCATCGGTGACACCGCTGGGGGATGGCGGGTTTGTGGCCAGCTGGGCCAGTCAAAACCAGGACGGCGACGGGCTTGGCGTTTTCGGACAGCGTTTTGACAGCACCGGGAACGCCACAGGGGACGAATTTCAGATCAACCAAACCGTCACGGGAGACCAGCGTCCCGATGACTCGTTTTCACCGCCGTCCATTGCAACTTTGACATCCGGTGACCTGGTTCAGGCTTGGGCCAGTGACGGCACCGAAGACGATGTGTTCGTCCGGCTCATCCAAGTGCCCGCTGCGGCTGGGGGCCAGGAAGACCAGCCGATGCCTGTCAACCTTGCCGCTTCATTGACGGATACCGACGGGTCGGAGACGCTGGAGATCGTGCTCAGCGGCTTCCCTGTCGGTGCAACGTTCAATTTGGGCGCTGCTGAGGGTGAAGACTGGGTGATTGCAGATGCCGAAACACTGGATCTTTCGGCGCTGGAGATGGCACCGCCAGAGAACTGGCACGGATCTTTCGATCTGACTGCGACAGCAACCGCGACGGAAACAGCAAATGGTGACACAGCATCAACAACCGTCACCGCCGAATATTTCATCGCGCCGGTCAACGATGCACCGACAGTCCAGGAAAACATTCAGGTACAGACCAATTCTGAAGATGACACTTTCACGGGCATTGCCGCACCGATCTATTTCCAGCTGAATGACCGGGCAGATGATCCAGATGACGACGATGATGCAAGCACGCTGACGTACTCCTACAGCAACTTCTCCACATCCGCCTTCCAGGTTACTTCCGGCGGGCTTCAACTGAACATCGCCGGCAATTTCGACTATCTGACCGCCGGTGAGACGGAGGAAGCGACGGCCACCGTGATTGCGACCGACAGCCACGGTGCGGATTCGAACGAAGGCACCCTGCGTTGGACGATCACCGGTGTGAATGATGATCCGACCCTGCAGGCTGGCGCCCTAACTGCTGCCGAAGACGGCACCGAAACAGGCATTGATCTCTCGGCGCTTGGGGATGATGCAGACGGTGACGACGACGGAACAAGTTTGAATTACACGATTACCGGCGCACCGTCGGAGGGGGTGGCCTCGATCAGCGGCACGGTGCTGACTTTTGATCCGGCTGCGGATTTCCAGGATCTGGATGATGGCGAAACCCGGGATGTGGAGATCGAAGTCACGGCAACGGATGCTCACGGGGCGACAGCGGTCAACACGGTGACGGTGACCGTCAGCGGGGTCACTGACAATCCGGGTCCTGTCGCCAATGACGATTCTCTAAATGGAGATGAGAACACGGTCTATGTCATTGCGGCTGCCGATCCGCTGGCCAATGACACCGATGGCAGCGGCGATCCGCTGTCCATCAGCAGTGTCTCAGGCACCAGTGCCTTGGGAGCCACCGTCACGCTGAACTCCGACGGGTCCGTCAGCTATGACCCCGCCTCATCCACCACGCTGGATGAAATGGCAGGCGGCGACACGACTGAGGACACTTTCACCTATACCATTACAGATGGCACCGGCCTGTTCGACACGGCAACCGTCACATTGAGCGTTTCAGGCGTGGGTGATCCGCCGCTCCTCACCGGGGTTGTCTCGGCTCAGTCCGGGTTCACCAACCAGGACTTCAGCTACCAGATCCCCGAGGATTTGTTCACCGACCACGACGAAGGCGGCGCGATCACTTATACGGTGGCTCTGGCCGATGGCACTCCCCTGCCCGGCTTCATGAGCTATGACACGGCAAGCCAGACCATCAGCTTCGATGCCAATGCGCCGCAAGCGGGCGATGTCGGTCTCTACACCCTGCAGGTGACGGCAACCGAGGAAGATGGCCAGGCGAATTCGGCCACCTTCAGCCTCACGGTCCTGGATGGGTCGTTGATACTGGGCACGTCCGGCAACGACAATCTGACGGGGACAATCCAGGGGGACCTGATTTCCGGTCTGGAGGGCAATGATACCATAACCGGCCTGCCCGGCGCCGATGTGATCGACGGCGGCGCCGGGTTTGACTACCTCTACGGGGAAGCCGGGGACGACGTGATCCTCACCGGCGCGGATGGCGGCCTGGCTTACGGCGGCGATGGCGATGACCAGCTGACCGGCAGCGACAGCAGTGACACGCTCTTTGGCGAAGGCGGCAATGACCAGCTCACCGGCGGCCTCGGCAACGACTACCTCGCGGGATACGCCGGTGACGATACGATCGATGGCGGGGGTGGAAACGATGTCATCGAGGGAGGCAGCGGCGCCAACAGTCTCTCCGGGGGCGCTGGTAATGACGCGATTTACCTATCCACGGACTCAAACTTCAATGACACGGTCAACGCGGGGGACGGCGACGACTTCATCAGATATGCGGGCTACCGGTCAGCGGATCTGATTGACGCCGGGGCTGGGAACGACACCGTCGAGGCCTATTTCAGCGGCAGCCAGATCTACGACAGCGGGACGGGCACTTATGTTCCCGAGGTGACCAGCATCACGCTGGGCGCCGGTGCCGATGTGCTGCGCCTGCAATACTCCACCCCAAGTGCGATCACCGAACTGCTGGTGACCGATTTCTCCACCGCGGAGGACAGCGTCGACATAGACTATTTCATCAACCAGCAGCTCAGCGGCTGGGACGGCGCCTCCAACCCCTTCGGCGCGGGCTTCCTGCGGCTGGTCCAGGATGGCGCCGATGTGCTGCTCGAGGCCGACCTGAACGGCGGCGGCGACAATTACCTCGGGCTGATCAGGTTCCAGGGCACCAGCGCCGGGGACTTCACCGACGCCAACTTCCTCATCGACCTCGGGACCGGCGAGGGATACCGGCCGGACGGCGGCGGGGTGAATGGCGGGGCATTCCCCGGAACTGCCGGCGATGACTCCATAGTCGGCCTGTTCGGAGACGACACCATTGCAGGTGAAGGAGGCAATGACACCCTCAACGGCCAAAACGGGGCAGACTTGATCCGCGGCGGCGCTGGTGACGATCAAATCTCTGGCGGATTTGGGAACGACGTCCTGACTGGCGGGGCTGGCGCGGATAGCTTCATCTTTAGTACCGGAGAAGGTCAGGACACAATCACAGACTTCGTAGTTGGAACTGATGTACTTGTGCTCGCAGGCGGTCAGACGATCGGCAGTATCGTGGAAATTGATACGGACGCCGTTGGAGGAAACGACAGCACTCTTGTCGAGTTCGCAGACGGGTCTGCTGTCGAACTCACATCAGTGCTGGGATTAGCTGATCCAAACGAACTTCTTTGACGAATGTGTGAGCGGCCGGTCCCCGGCCGTTCTCACCAACCTGCGCCCCAGCTTCCTCCACCTTGAGGACAGAACAGGCAGTCAAACGTGGCGAAGTGGTCTGACGTGCTCCCCTTAGAGTCCGCGGTTATTAGTTCGCCCGATCCAGGGCCGATCCTCTGCTCTCCCTTGGCGGTCGTGCGGGGTGCGCCCGCCGAGGCTTGTGTGGGTCTCGGGTACGTTTGGAATCGCGGCTCCAGGCCGCCTCCAGATCAGCGTCACGGAGCAGACTGGCAGCGTGCGCCCGGCAATTGCCGCGGCGCAAGCCTGGCCATGCATTGCGGAAGGCAGAACGTTTTCAAAGCGCGCGGCTGGCTCGTGCCGGAACTGAAATCCGGAAAAACGCAATGACGGGCCGCACCGGGCACCAGCCGGGCATCGGCCGCTCATGGCGCCAAAGGGAAAACAGCTCCGGTTCCCCCGGTCAGGCTGAGCGATTGGCGGACATAACTTCACTGTTTCGCGCCGAAGTTTTCGGGAATTCCCCGCCTAATTCCGGGAACAGGGAATTCTCAGTATAGTTTCACCCGGTACTGGCGGCACCATGGCCCGGCTGGCCGGATGCGTGAGTGATCCGCCGGAGGAGCTCATACGCAAAGCAGATTGTCGCCAGGGACAGTATCAGCTCGCGGACCTCTATGGCCCGGAAGAAGTATACGAATTGCAATTCGGCCTCGAACTTCGCCGGGATCAGCTTGAAGTAAAGGCCGTACAGATAGGCGCCGACAAATAATATACAGCATGAGAGGGAGGGAACAGGAATTCCGATTTTACCTATTATGGGTAAAAACCTATCCAGAATTGGTAGAACCAATCCAACCGACAGCATCAGCATGGATGCATATGCGCCGGTCCCACCATACGAATCGAAGAAAGACAGATTGTGAATAGTGAACTCGTTCTGTTTGTTCGCGCGTTCGATTGCTTCCGGGGTTGCAAAGTCGAAGATACGCTGGCCCCAACTGATCTCCTCGCCTGCGAAGACGACGAGCAGTACACCCCAGGCAGCCAGAAAATAGACGGTGAAGGCACCTTTCCGGCGTTGGCTGGTATGCGCCTTATAGGCGCTCCAGAAAAATACCAGCCCGGAAATGAAGAATAACAGAGCCGTCAAATTTTCAACGATTCCATCCTCGTCCGCCAACTCGATGAGGGCATGCGGAAACGCTTCTGCAGCGGCAATTAGAAGTACCAAGACAACTATGCTGGCCAAGGGCCCAGCTTTTAACAACCTACTATCCATATTTCCCATCCCTGATCGAATGCTATTGCAAGGCGAACGGCAGCGGCATGCAACTGGGCAGCTAAAGAGCCACCAGTCACTTGTTTCGGTCTTTCGCTCGAAGGAATGCCGTGCTGGACGCGCCCATTTTAGCCGGAACATAACAAACTTTCAATAAATAGAGTCTGCATCTGGCCAGCCGGCCACAACCGGAGCGATTACGGGCGCTGCGCCCTGTCAGGCGGCGCGGCCAATGGCGGATTGCACATATGCGGACACCAGTCATTCCGGGGCGAGGCCCCCGGGTTCGCAGCCCCGCCCGTCACGCCGGACGGCGGCCAGCGGGGCACGGAGCGCGGGCGGAGCGGATATCCGGCAGCATCGGGGCGCAAAGGCCAATGGTATTGGCCCCTGCCGCCCGCCAGAGGCGCCAGCCGGGGTCCGAAGGGCGCTAGCGGGCGACCACGATGTCGGCCTGCAGCCCTCCCAGCGCCTCGCTCTCGCCCAGCCGCAGGGTGCCGCCGTGCACCCGCGCGGTGTCCGCCACGATCGCCAGTCCCAGACCGACGCCGGAGCCGAGGTTCTGGTTGCGGGCGGGATCGAGCCGGGTGAAGGGGCGCAGTGCGTCGCCGCGCTGCTCTTCGGGGATGCCGGGACCGTCGTCCTCCACCCGGATCCGCATCGACCGTTCGGTCAGCGTGACCGAGACCCGCGCCCTTGTGCCGTAGCGCACAGCGTTGGAGATCAGGTTCTCCAGCGCCCGGCGCATCGGCTGGCGGCGCAGCATCACCTCGCCGCTGCCGCTGAGCTCGCCCAGCATCACGTCCTTGCCCTGGCGGCGCCAGTCCTCGACCACGGTGGCGGCCAGCACCTGCGGATCGACCGGCTCGGCCTCGCTGACTGCGGCCCCGCGGGAGAAATCGAGGAAGGCATCCAAGAGCGCCTGCATCTCGTCCACATCGCGCAGCATCGGCGCGGCCTCCTCCTCGTCCAGCAGCGCCAGCTCCAGTTTCAGCCGGGTGAGCGGCGTGCGCAGATCGTGGCTCACGCCCGAGAGCATCAGCGTGCGCTGCTCGATCTGGCGTTCGATCCGCGCCCGCATGTCGAGAAAGGCGCTGCCCGCTGCCCGCACCTCGGTGGCGCCGCTTGGCGAATAGGGCACCACCCGGCCGCGCCCGAAAGCCTGCGCCGCATCGGCGAGCCGCTTTACCGGGCGCAGCTGGTTGCGCAGGTACAGGTAGGAGATCAGCATCATCAGGAAGCCGAACAGGAGCATGGTGACAATGAGCTGATGCGGCGCCGCGGCGGTGAGGCGGCGGCGGTCGAAGCTCAGCTCCATCGGCCCATGGGCTGTGGCGAGATAGATCTGCACCGAACGGTCGGCGGGGAAGCGCGCGGCGAGGAAACTGGGCAGGGTCTTCTCCAGCTCGGCGCGCACCACCCGGCCGGAAAATTCGATCCAAGTGAATTCGTCGGAGGGTTTCGGCACCGCATGGCTCAGGAACCGCGCCCGCATGTTAAGGGGCCCAAGCAGCGGCGCCATCCGCTCCAGCGCCTCGACCTGGCTGCGGGCGCCTTCAGCGGCGATCTGCAAGAGCCGCAGCTCGCGCTGGACCGTGGTGGTCATCTGCACGGTGATGTCCTCGAGGTCGCGCTTTATGAAGACGACAGAGACGACGATCTGCAGTGCCAGGATCGGCACTGCGAGGATCAAGGCCGCGCGGGCATAGAGGCTGCGCGGCACATAGCGTTTGAGCCATTGGAAGAACATGCGCTAAACCTAGCGGGCGCAACAGGAAGAGGGAAGACGGCCCGGCCCCGCGCAGGGCTTTCGAAGGGGCGGTTTTTCCGGCAACCGGACACAGGGCGGCACGATGCAGGCACCAGATGATTTCAACCCCCTCCCCGGCCGGGCCGAAGAGCTGGAACCGGGGCTGCGCCGGATCCTTGCGCCGAATCCCTCGCCGATGACCTACCGCGGCACCAATACCTATGTGCTGGGCACCAAGGAGCTGGCGGTGATCGACCCGGGGCCGCTGTCGGACGAACACCTTAACGCGATTCTGGCGGCGGTGGGCCCGGGCCAGGCCGTGACACATATCGTTGTCACCCACAGCCACCTCGACCATTCGCCGCTGGCGCGGCCGCTGGCCGGGGCGACCGGCGCGCCGGTCATCGCCTTTGGCGGGCCGGATGCCGGGCGCAGCGCGGTGATGCAGCAGCTGGCAGCGGGCGGGCTGGCCGGCGGCGGCGAGGGCATCGACCACGGCTTTGCGCCGGATGAGACGGTGGCGCATGGCAGCGTGATCGCAGGCGGCGGCTGGCAGCTGGAGGTGCTTCACACGCCGGGCCACCTCGGCAACCATATCGCGCTGGGCTGGAACGGCGCCTGTTTCACCGCCGATCACGTGATGGGCTGGGCCAGTTCGCTGGTCTCTCCTCCGGACGGCGACCTCACCGATTTCATGGCCTCCTGCCGGGCGCTGCGGCAGCGGGAGTGGCGCCGTTTCTACCCGGGCCACGGCGCCCCGGTCGAGGACCCGGCCGCGCGGCTCGACTGGCTGATCGGCCACCGCGAGGGCCGCGAGGCGGCGATTCTCGCCGCACTCGCCACCGGCCCCGCCACTGCCCGGGCGCTGGCAGAGGAGATCTACACAGGCACCCCCGCCGCCCTCCTCGGCGCGGCCGAACGCAATGTCTTTGCGCATCTTCTCGACCTCACCGGACGGTCCCGCGTGGCGCCGGAAGGGCCGCTGTCGGCATCGGCGGTCTTTGTCCTGCAGGCGGGCTGAGGGGGCGGCTGAGGCGGGGGCCGATTTTTTCCAAAAAATCGCCGCCGCCTCTGGACGCCCCCGGCACAGGACGCTATACGGCTCGGACCGTTCCGGCGTAGCTCAGCGGTAGAGCAGTTGACTGTTAATCAATTGGTCGTAGGTTCGATCCCTACCGCCGGAGCCAATTTCCCCCGTAATGCCTTGATAATAATGGCGTAGGTTGAAATTGGCAGATACAGTGCCACACAGCACTGTAGCACAAGCTTTCAGATGCCGGGCCGATCGTCTCCACCTTCGGAGGCAGCCCTATGGCGTCGGCCCCTTCCATGTTTCTTCACGGCAACGTTTGGACCTCGCGCCGCCGGGTCCCGGAGTTTTCCACAAAAAGCCGGCATTGGCAGCTGTCACTGCGCTCCACTGTGCGTTCGGTTGCGTGTATCATCGCACGCAGACTGAACTATGAGTGCGACCGGATGCTTGATGCAATCTCTGCGGGGAAACTGACGCCTTCCCAGGCCAAAGCCTGGCTCACCAGCGTCGTGCGCACCGAACTCGGCCGGATCGAGCGGCAGCGGATGGTGTCCCGCATGGACCCTGCCGGCACGGCGGAAGAAGATCAGAGGTACGGCTGGGCCACTGCCCGCGCCTGGCGGCATCTGGCAACGTCCGTGCTCCATCCGGAACTGACCGGAAAAGCCCGGCAATCCATCCTGGATGAAGGTGCAAGCCCGAAAGCACTGTCCACGCTGGAAACCATGGTCTCCTTGCTCTCCCGCAATGTGCTTTCAGAGGCTGGCGTAAACAAGATTCTGCGGGCGGCGCAAGACTGCATTGAAGACGCCACCGGCGAGGGGTTTACGCCCTCCGCAGCGATAGTGCTGCAATTGCGCCAGCTGCTGCTGGCGGGAAAGGCCGCAGCCTGGGAGGCCGCTGCGGATCGCGAAGACCCCAGCTTTGAGCAAGCACGCGCACTGGCCCTTGAATTTGTGAACAACATGAGTGGCGTAAGTGCTCCGGTCGCCAAAACAGAGACAGAGAGCCCAAAGGTTGCCGAACCCGCGCAGCCCATGCAGAACGCCACACGCCCGGCACAGGGCTTCGAGCCGCAGAAATTCACCTTTCACCCAACCCTTCTGAAGGTTGTGGAACGCATCAACGCAGAAATGGATCGCGGCCACATCAAGGCCGGCACACGCAAACAACTGGTTTCTCAGGCCCGGCTGTTCACCGCCGCTACCGGAGTCTCCGATGTCACGGAGATCACCCAAGCACATCTCAAATACTACAAGTCCGTTCTCCAGCGCCTTCCCAAAAGCTGCGGATAGAGCAGCAAGGATGCAGAATGCAGCGTCTAGGAGCTCCTCGCACGGGCGGCCGAACTGCCTGAAGACAAGGTCGGCCTGCCGCCGCGCACGATCAACGGTCACTGCCACCGGTTCGCGCTGATCTTCCGGTTCGCCCAAAGCGAAAGCCTTAAGATCTCAGGCGGCATACAGCTCAGTCTTCTTAGAGTTCTGGAAACCAAACGCAACCGTGACAAGCGTGAGGCCTTTGTTTTGCCCAAGCTCGAGCGGCTGTTCCGGCACCCGATCTGGACCGGCAGCAGCAACCGCAAACGGCGTCACGTTCCGGGAAAAACCGTTCTGAAAGATGGGCTTTTCCGGGGACCGCTCATCGCAACCTATAGCGGAGCACGGCGCGAGGAAATCCTGGCGCTGGAGCCCGGCGACATCACCCTTGTGGATGGAATCCCCTGCTGCCTTGAGCAGTCCCACTTGAGTGGTCCAAATTGAAAGTTAGTGCATGGTTGGCCGTTGGTCCATCAGGATGATAGCCTCTGACGCAGGCGGGCGGTAGCCCAGAGCACTGTGGGGCCGTTTGGTGTTGTAGTGTTTTCTCCAGCTTTCGATAATGATCTGGGCCTCGCGCAGGCTGTAGAAGATTTCACCGTTCAGCAATTCATCCCGCATCCTCCCGTTGAAGCTCTCGCAGTATCCGTTCTCCCGGGGCGATCCAGGCTCAATGTATGCGGTCTTGGCCC
>NZ_JBMERR010000043.1:0-11616 GCF_048820915.1 Cribrihabitans pelagius
GGACACGTCCAGACCAACATAATGCAACATGGTCGTTCTCCTTCACGGCTGGTTTTGCTGAGGCCGATCTTATCGGGCCTCGTTCGCCCTGGGAGAGCGGCCGCCGCAAACACACCATGTCATTCGTCAATGGTGCGGAAATGTGCTGGTTGGATACCTGTGCGGACGGCACCAGGATCTGGATTTTCCGCATCCACCTGCCCCCATGCGGACACAACTAAGCTGCAGCAGGATCATCGATGATCAGATGATCCGCATCCCAAAGTGCCGGGCAAACCTCCGCTTCGGCATGACCGTTGCGCAGCCGGCGGCACGCGCCCACCGGAATATCAGCAGCGATCAGAACGTGATCCGTCATCATCGCAGCGGTTTGCGGCGCGAGGGACGCGTGGATGCCATCCAGGGCGACCCCTGTGTCGCAAGGCAGAAATACACTTGCACCGCCGACGCCCGTATCTGTCAGCGGTTGTCCGAAAGGCACACCGACAGCCCCCAGAACACATACGGCCGTCTGAAGTTCGATGGCGCGCGCGCGCGCGCAACTGAACACTCTGTTGTAGCCGGTAATCATGTCGGTCTTGGCGGGTATGATAATCAGATCAAGATCAAGCTTTCCAAGGCGTGACCACAGGGCTGTAAATTCGCTGTCCAGACAAATGATCATGGCAATTCGCAGACCGTTCCATTCGATCACGCTGATAGTGTCGCCATGGACCGCGGTGCCGCCGGCACCCTGTGCCTCAAGCGGGGTCAGGCTGAGCTTATCTTGACAGTGGCGCCTACCGTCAGGGGTGAGCAACCAAGCGCGGTTCAGATAAACCGGAACGCCGTCTATCGGTGCAGCGGCAAACGGGATCGTGCCGGGGAGAATCGAGACACCATACCGCGCGGACATTGCTGCAACGGCATCCAACGCGAGCTGTCCGCACTCAAACAGCCACCCCAGGATATTATCCTTGGGAAGATCTGCAGGTGCAAAGCTCAGCCATTGGGCACAGGCGAATTCGGGAAGCACCAGCATACTTGCACCACGCGCTGCAGTCTGGGCGACCCGCGCCTCCAACTGGTTAAGCCACGTATTCAGGTCCGGTACCGCTGGTTCAAGGTTGGCAGCCCAAAGGTCAATCGAAACGTGTTCCACTAATTGCCCAACTTTATTGAAATCGACTAACCGCAGTTAGCTCAGGCATGGGTAAAGGCAACGGTGAAGTGCGGCTTCGATTGTCTGCTCAGGAGATCCTGGTTTCGTGGCGCGCGCCCGCATCGATGGTCCGGGTTCCGCCCGGTCCGAAAGAGCTGTTCCTGCGATCCGGCACCTGGCTGCAGGTTGGCTTCGGGCCGACAGCGCGTTCTCACGCGCAGAAACTGGCCGCTACCGCAACGACGCCCTTTTCAACAGCTCCACCGCATCCTGCCGCTGCAACAGCGGCCGGCCCACGTCCAGCCCGTGGGCGCCGCTCGCCGGCGCCGCGGGCAGGGGGCCTGGGTGGGTGCTCAGGAACTCCTCGGGCAGGGCCGGAGTGGTGATCGGGTCGAGGAAGGTGCTCTCGGCGGCGATGCCCTCGGCGTAGACGATGTGGTGGCGGTCGAACAGGATCTGGACGTAATCCACGAAGCCTCCGTCCAGCGTCACCACAGCATGTCCGTTCACCAGGTCGCGGGCGCGGATCAGGATCTCGGGCGCGCCGGTGCCGAGGAGGTCGCGGCGCTGGTAGACCATCAGCCGGTGCGCCGGGCTCACGATCAGGTCGCGGTCGTTGTTGAGCGCGCCCTTGCGGATCAGGATCGGGGCGAGGGAGCCGGTGGCGCGTAAGGTAGACTGGCCGCTCCAGCGCAGGGGCTGGACGCCGTCGTCGCGGGTGAGGATGCGGTCGCCGGGGCGCAAGGCTTCGATCGGGCGCTGTTCGCCGGTGGCGAGCGTGATGCGGGTGCCGCGGGTGAAGGCGGCCGAGGCGGATTGCGCCAGCGCACGGCGGGCGGGCGCGCGGGCGGCTTCGATCAGCGTATAAAGCGTGTCGGGGCGCAGGGGGGCGAGCGGCATCAGGTAGCTCTCCGCGATCAGGCCTTCGGCGTCGGCCTCGACCAGGAGCAGCATCCCGCAGCCGGCGCCGTCGTCGGGCTGAAGGGTGAGCAGCGCGTCGAGGTGCAGCGCAGCGCCAGGGGTGCCAAGGGCGCTGCCGGGCGCGATGCGGAAGCTGCCGTCGTGGCGGGCGTCGATTGCAAGCCGTGCGGGCGGGGCACTGCCGTCGAGCGCGTAGATGTCGCCGGGCACCAGATCCTCCAGCACGCCGGGCGCATCGCCCGCATTGGCGCCGTATTCGGCACAGAAGCGCGCGGCCGGGTAGGCCTGGACGGAGGCAAGGCTGGCGGTCAAGGTCTGTCCCATCGGGCTGGTGCACCTGTCTGCGTTATTGGCCCCCGGGACGGGCCGCGTCCAGACATAGTGGCGGGGGAATGTGGCCGAAAGGGGTCACGCCGGGGCAGATTTTCCGGCGCTCTTGCGGCAGGCCGGCCCCGGGGCTGGCGATGGGTCAAAACCGGGCTGGTCAACCGGCGAGTGCCGGTGCAAGGTCTGCGCCGGAACGAAACACGCAAGGGAGGACGCTGATGGATCTGGGAATCGCGGGCAAGCGGGCGCTGGTGTGCGCCAGCAGCAAGGGCCTGGGGCTGGGCTGCGCCGAAGCGCTGGCGGCGGCCGGGGTGAATCTGGTGATGAACGCGCGCGGCGCCGAGGCGCTGGAGGCCTCGGCCCAGGCAATCCGCGACGCGCATGGCGTCGACGTGGTCACCGTGGCGGCGGATGTTTCCACCGAAGCGGGCCAGAAGAAGGTGCTGGAGGCCGCGCAGGGTGTGGACATCCTGGTGACCAACGCGGGCGGCCCGCCGCCGGGCATGTGGACTGACTGGGAGCGCGACGATTTCATCCAGGCGCTGGACGCCAACATGCTGGCGCCGGTGGCGCTGATCAAGGCGCTGGTGCCGGGCATGATGGAGCGCGGCTGGGGCCGGGTGGTCAACATCACCTCGATGTCGGTGAAGGCGCCGATCCCGGTGCTGGGGCTGTCGAATTCGGCACGCGCAGGGCTTACCGGGTATGTCGCGGGCACCTCGCGTCAGGTGGCGGGCAAGGGGGTCACCATCAACAACCTTCTGCCCGGCATCCATGCCACCGACCGCGCGGTTGCGCTCGACAAGGGCGTGGCGGACCAGCAGGGGATCTCGATGGACGAGGCCAAGGCGCAGCGCAGCGCCACCATCCCCGCGGGCCGCTACGGCACCGCGGAGGAATTCGGCGCCACCTGCGCCTTCCTCTGTTCGCAGCACGCAGGCTTCATCGTCGGGCAGAATATCCTGCTCGATGGCGGCGCCGTTGCTTCAGTGATGTAAGAAGGGGCGGTCCGGATGGCGAGCGGATTTTCCCTGAAGGACCAGCTCTTCAATCGTGAAAAGGTCCGCTACCTGGCGGGCCTTTTTGCTGCCGCGGAGCCGGGGTTTAAGGCGGAGGCCTTTGAGGCGCAGGTGATGGCGGAGCTGCCGGCGCTGGAGCTGAAGCAGCGCATTGCCTGGATTGCGCAAGTGCTGGCCGGGTATCTGCCGCAGGACCTGCCGGAGGCCGCGCCGGTGATCCTGCGCGCCCTGCCGCCGCCGCTGGATCCTGGCAGGAGCGACGACGACTTCGGCGATTTCATCTTTGCGCCCTTGGGCGAATATGCGGCCGCGGCCGGGGCGGAGGCGCATCCGGAACTGACGCTCGACCTCATGGAAGAGCTGACGCAGCGGTTCTCGATGGAATGGGCGGTGCGTCCGCTCCTGAACCGTCACCCCGGGCTGGTGCTGGAGCGGATGAGCGGCTGGGCCGGGCACGAAAGCTACCACGTGCGGCGGCTGGTAAGCGAGGGCACAAGGCCGCGGCTCCCGTGGGGGCAGGCGGTTGGACTGCAGCTGGCCGAGCCGCTGCCGCTGCTGGACCGGCTGCACGGGGATTCCACCCGCTATGTCACGCGCTCGGTGGCCAACCACCTGAACGATATCGCCAAGAAGGACCCGGATCTGGCGATGGACCGGCTTGCCGGCTGGCGCGAGGCGGGGGCGCAGGACCGCAAGGAGCTGGACTGGATGACCGCCCACAGCTTGCGCGGGCTGGTGAAGGCGGGCCATCCGCGAGCGATGGCGATGCTGGGCTATGACCCGGAGCTGCAGCTTGACGCGCGGTTGGACGTGCCGCCGGAGGCGCGGATCGGTGCGGCGCTGGAAATCGCCTGCCATCTGGATGGTCCCGAGGGGGCGCCGGTGCTGGTGGACTACGTGCTGCACTTCCGGCGGCCCGGGGGGAAGATATCTGCGAAGGTGTTCAAGCTGAAGCAGGCGCGGATCGCGGGCGGGGGGCTGGAGCTCGCCAAGCGCCACAAGCTGAAGGGCAATGCGACGACCTTCAAGCTGGTGCCGGGACCGCATCGGATCGGGCTGATGGTGAACGGCCGGCTGCGGGCAGAGGCGGAGTTCGAGCTGCTGCCGGAAGGATGATACCGGCGCGGTAAAATAGCTGAGGGCAGTACCCGGCCGCGGGTGGGGGTGAAGCCCCCGACCGGGGGGGGGGGCGGCCGGGGGCTGCCCGGCGGTGCCCGCCGGGCGGAAGTTTAGTTGGGACCGCGAATCTCTCCATTGCCGGGGAAGGTTATGGAGCCGATATGCCCAGCCCCACGCCCCATCACACTTGCGTCAGCAAACCCGCCGCCCCAATTGCCGCCCCGCCAGCGCGCCGCTATCCAGCCTTCTGAACCATCAGGAAAGGCCGCGCCATGACCCATGAAAACGTGCAGACCTATTACGGCGAAGTGCTGCAGGGCAGCGCGGATTTGCAGACCAACGCCTGCTGCACGCCCGATGACATGCCGGACCACGTGAAGGCGGTGCTTTCGAAAATCCACGACGAGGTGCTGACCCGCTACTACGGCTGCGGCCTGATCGCGCCGGAGGCGCTGGAAGGTGCAAAGATCCTCGACCTCGGCTGCGGCGCGGGGCGCGATGTCTATGCGCTGTCGGCGCTGGCGGGGGAGAGCGGCAAGGTCGTGGGCGTTGACATGACGCCCGCGCAGCTGGAAGTCGCGCGCCGCCACCAGGACTTCCACGCCGAGGCCTTCGGCCATGCGCAATCCAACGTGGAATTCCACCACGGTTATATCGAGCGGCTGGAGGAGCTGGACCTGGAGCCGGGCTCCTTCGACGTCATCGTCTCCAACTGCGTGATCAACCTCGCCACCGACAAGGGCGCGGTGCTGCGCGGGGCGCATCATCTGCTGAAGGAGGGCGGGGAGATGTATTTCTCCGACGTCTACGCCGGCCGCCGGGTGCCGCAGGCGATGGCGGAGGACGAGGTGCTGTATGGCGAATGCCTGTCCGGTGCGCTCTACTGGAACGATTTCCTGAGCATCGCGCGCGAGGCCGGCTTCAACGACCCGCGCATGGTGACCGCGCGGCCCCTGACGATCGAGAACCCCGCGCTGGAACGCCGCGTTGCGCCGCTCAAGTTCCTCTCCGCCACTTACCGGCTGTTCAAGCTGGCAGCGCTTGAGCCCGACTGCGAGGATTACGGCCAGGCGGTGATCTACAAGGGCACCATCCCGCACGCGCCGCACGCCTTTGCGCTGGACGATCACCACGTGATCGAAACCGGCAAGGTGTTCCCGGTCTGCGGCAACACCTGGATGATGCTGCAGAACACCCGGCTGGCGCCGCATTTCGAGTTCATCGGCAGCTTTGACACCCACTACGGCATCTTTGCAGGCTGCGGCGGCGCCTCGCCCTTCAACGGGATCGAGGGGCAGGCCGCGGGCCAGGGCTGCTGCTGAGCGCTTGCAGGGGGCGGGCGGGGTTGCTATCCCGGCCGGTGACCGAGCGTTTTGATCGGATTCCGCCCGAGGCCCCATGAACCAAGCCCTGTCCCAGCCCCTTGCCACCAAGCCCGCGCCGCGGCTGGAGATCCGCAACCTGATGCGCGTCTTCGACGGGCAGGCGGTGGTGGACGATGTCTCCCTCAAGATCGAAGCCGGGCAGGTGACCTGCCTCTTGGGCCCGTCGGGCTGCGGCAAGTCCACCACGCTCAGGATGATCGCGGGCGTGGAGATGCAGGATTCGGGCGAGATCTTCGTCGACGGCAAGCTGATCTGCGACACCGTGTTCCGGGTGCCGCCGGAGCGCCGCAGCATCGGGCTGATGTTCCAGGACTTCGCGCTGTTCCCTCACTTAAGCGTCGCGGACAACGTCGGCTTCGGGCTGAAGGGCAGCAAGGACGAAAAGCGCGCCCGGGTGGAGGAGCTGCTCGAACGGGTCTCGCTCAAGCGCCATATCGACGGCTACCCGCATGAGCTGTCGGGCGGCGAGCAGCAGCGGGTGGCGCTGGCGCGCGCGATTGCTCCCAAGCCCCGCATCATGCTGATGGACGAGCCGTTCTCCGGCCTCGACAACCGGCTGCGCGACGGTATCCGCGACGAGACGCTGAGCCTTCTGAAGGAAGAGGATGCGGCAGTGCTGCTGGTCACCCACGAGCCCGAGGAAGCGATGCGCATGGCCGATGAAATCGCGCTGATGCGGGGCGGGCGGATTGTGCAGCAGGGCGCACCCTACAACGTCTACACCCACCCGGTCGACAAGGCCGCGGTGGCGTTTTTCAGCGACGTGAACGTGCTGCGCGCCGAGGTGACGGGCGCGCTGGCCGAGACCGCCTTCGGCGAGTTCCTCGCGCCCGGCGTGCCGGATGGCACCGATGTGGAGATCGTGTTCCGCCCGCAGCACTTACGCATCGACTTCGACCGCGCGGGCCAGGGCCCGCTGCCCACCGCCAGCGACGGCGTGGCGGCGCGGGCGGTGGTGGAGCGGGCGCGCTTTCTCGGCAGTGAAAGCCTGGTGGAGTTCCGCATGGATTTCGACGGCTCGATGCTGAAGGCCACGGTGCCGAACGTATTCCTGCCCGAGAACGGCCGGGTGATGTGGCTCACCGTGCGCCGCAACCGCTGCTTCGTCTTTCCGGCCTGAATGCTCCAGGCCCAGGCCCCCGGCCGGGGAGGCCGGATGGGCCGGCCGCTTGGCCTCAGCTCCGGCGTTCCACCCCGGTGAGCAGGGTCAGCTCCAGCTCATCACCCTGAAGCACGGAAATGTCGCCAGTGGTCTCCAGCACCACGGCCCGCACATCGGACAAGCGCAGAACGCCGGCTTCGCGCAGCTGGCCGCGCAGATCGGTTTCGCTGACCCGGGTCTCCCGCATCGCTTCGCGGATGAAAGCCCCGTCGCGCATCAAGAGCCTCGGCTGGTTCTGCACAGCGGCCTCCACCCGGTCAAACCGCAGCTTCAGCCTTTCGGCCGTGTACTGCGCCCCCATCAACGCGGCCATGGCAATCACTGCCTGGGCAAAGCTTGTCCAGCTTTCTGCCTGGCTGGCCCCGGCCAGCAAAGAGCCCGCGGCGATGGTCACCACGAAATCGAAGGCGGTCATCTTGGAAAAGGTGCGCAGGCCCAGCACGCGCACCAGCATCAGCACCCAGGCCGCCGCGGCGGTGGAAAGCACGGCGCCCCTCAGGAGCGTGTCGAGCAGTTCGGCGTCGGTGAACATCTTTGCTATTCCCTTCGTGGTTCAAGCTGGCAACCGGGCGGCGGGCTAGCGCAGCGCGCGGCCGTAGCGCAGGAACAGATGCGCCAGCGTGCAGACGGCGATGATTGCCAGCAGGCCCAGTCCGCGCTCGTAGAGGCCGTCGATTCCGGTTGGCAGGAAGAAGAACACCGGCGCGGTCAGGACCCAGAGCACCGCGATGGCCCTGAGCAACCGGGTATAGCCCCGGCCCATCTGCCCCGCAGACTGCGCCATCGCCCAGGGCGCAAGCGCCATCAGCACCCCCAGCGCATAGACCAGGTAGATGTGGATCACCACGCCCTCGTTGTCGCTGTCGCCATATTCGTTGCGCGCGCCGACGAGGAAGACAATCAGCCCCATGAGGGCGAAAGCGACGATCCCGAAACTCCAGCCCCGACCGCCAAGGTGCACATGGGCGGCGAGGATGGCGATGCAGACCAGCGCGGTAGAGAAAGCGTAGAGCCCGGCATCGGCGATGAACTCATAGCGCCCCGCGCCGAGGTCGCTGATCGTGTCAGAGACCCAGTCGTGGTCCGGCACCACGACATCCGCAATAACCACGGCACCGGCCAGCAAGAGGCAGCCGAGGACGGCATAGCCGGCAAGGATGCTGACCAGCGCGGGGGCGCTGTGCAGGGCGGGTGGAAGCGGGGTGTCGGACATGGGCGCAGGCTCCTCGGGCTGTCAGGAGAACAACGCCCGGGCGATGCGCGGCGTTCCGCGTGCCTCGCAGCAAAATACGGCACGGCCCTCGTTCGAGAAAACCCCTCTGCAGTTGGGGGCTCTGCCCCCGCCGCCCCTGGCGGCTCCCCCGGGATATTTCCGGCAAGAGGAAAGGGGGGGTCAGCTTCCGTAAGGGTCGTAGTCCTGCAGGCGTTTGCCGGGCTCATCCACGAACAGCTCGGGCAGAGCGGTGGCCTCCTCGATCAGGTCGACGCGGAAGACGCGGAAGGCCTCGCGGGCCTCGCACCAGGCGGTGAGCGTCCAGACCCGGCCCCAGTATTCCATGTGAAGGGGCCTGATATTTCGCTCGGTCAGGGTGCCGTCGATGCGGCGGTAGCGGAGGTGCAGCTTCTGGCGGGCCTTGATGGCGGCGCGCAGAGCAGGCATCTGGGCAAAGCCGCGCGCCGCATCGGCAAAGGGGAAGACCGCGAACTTCCAGGCATCCGCCTCGGCGATGGTCTGCTCCGGCAATACCGCGTCCACCTTGGCCGCCAGCGACCGGGCCGCGGCCTTGAGGTCCGGGTCGGCGGCCTCGGCGACGATCGCCATGCCGAGGTTCAGCGCCTCCAGCTCCTCGGGCGTCAGGGTCAGGGGCGGCAGGCTGATCTGCTCGCGCACCATGTAGCCGACGCCGCGCTCGCCCTCCACCGGCACGCCGGAGGCCACCAGCGTGTCCATGTCGCGGTAGATGGTGCGGGTCGAGACTTCGAGCCGCTCGGCAATGTCCTGCGCCCGGTGCAGTTTGCCGTCGCGCATGATCTGGATGATTTCGAAGAGGCGGTCGGTGCGGCGCATCGCTTAGCCTTCGCCCGGGGCAGAGGGGAGGTCAAGGGTCCCGGCCGGCCTCGGGCGGGCAGCGTCCATCCGCGGACGGGCGCTGCCCATGAGGTTTAGGAAACCATGTCCCAGAGCACCTCTTCATGGCGCATCCTGGCGCTGTCCGGCGCAATCGCGGCCATCACCTCGGGTGTGAAGTCCTGCTGCATGAACGCCTGCGCCACCCGTTCGGCGGTGGCCCGGTCCTTCCAGACCACGTAGTCGGTCCAGCAGCCATCCGCGCCTTGGCTGAGCTGGCGGTGAAGGAAGCCGTCCTGGGCGCGCACGAAGGTCTCGGTGCGCTGCATCAGGGAGGTGAATTCCGCGGCGCTCACGCCGTCTGCCAGTTTGAAGGTCACGATTTCGGCCACATGTTTGCTCATCACGTTTCTCCTTGTTTCCTGTGATGGGCTGGATTTACCGCCCCTCAACTGACATATACCTGTCAGTTGCCTGCGCGGTCGCGCTGGAAAAGGCGGAAAATCCCGTTTGCGGCCCGTTCACGGCACCCAAGCCGCTTCCGCAACCGGGGGCGCCCGCGCTACACCGTTTGCAAATGGCACTGCCGGCGCCGCCAACCCGCGCCGGACCAATGAAGGAGACACTGTCATGCTCAACAACATCGGCCTGCCCGGCCTGCTGCTCATCGCCGTTGTGGTTCTGGTCCTGTTCGGCCGCGGCAAGATTTCCTCGCTGATGGGCGAGGTCGGCAAGGGCATCACCTCGTTCAAGAAAGGCATCAGCGAAGGCAGCAAGGAGCTGGAGGACGACAGCGCCGAAGAGGCCCGCGACGTGACCCCGGAAACCGAAAAAGACAAGGTGTAATCCCCCATGTTCGATCTCGGGTGGACCGAGCTGCTGGTGATCGGCATCGTTGCGCTGATCGTCGTCGGCCCCAAGGACCTGCCGGTGCTGTTCCGCAATGTCGGGCGGTTCGTGGGCAAGGCCCGCGGCATGGCGCGTGAGTTCAGCCGCGCTATGCATGATGCCGCGGATGAAGCCGGGGTGAGCGAGATGGCGAAGGGTCTGAAGGCCGCGTCCAACCCGGTTGGCACGGCGATGGACGGGGTGAAACAGGCAGCCCAGGACATGGCCAAGTCGATCGACCCCACCAAGTTCGACCCCGGCAGCGAGACCGGCAAGCTGGCGGCAGAACGTGCCGCCGAGGCAGAGAAGATCCGCGCCGCCACCGCAAAGGCGGCCAGCGAGCGGCAGGCCGGCGAAAGCGAGGCGCAAGAGGCGGAAGCCGGCGCCGCCGGGGCGCCCTCAACAGAACCAGGCGCCAAACCCGGCGATGAGGCCAAGACATGAGCACCCCGGATGAGATCGACGACACCGCCGCGCCGCTGATCGAGCATCTGGCCGAGCTGCGTACGCGGCTCATCCATTCCGTGGTGGCCTTCGTGGCCGGCATGGTGATCTGCTTTACCGTGGCGACGCCGGTGTTCAACTTCCTCACCGCGCCCCTGTGCCAGGTCCTGGCCGAGCGCGGCCAGAACTGCGACCTGATCTTCATCTCGCCGCAGGAAGGCTTCTTCGTGGCGATCAAGATCTCGCTCCTGGGCGGCTTCATCCTGGCCTTTCCCTATATCGGCATGCAGATGTGGCGCTTTGTGGCGCCGGGGCTCTACAAGAACGAGAAGGGGGCGTTCCTGCCCTTCCTGGTCGCCTCGCCCTTCATGTTCCTTCTGGGCGCGAGCTTTGCCTTTTACGTTGTGACGCCGCTGGCTTATGACTTCTTCCTGGGCTTCCAGCAGTTTGGCACGGACGGCGAGGCGGTAGTCGGCGAAGAGGTGAGCCAGGGCTTGAGCGTGGTGTTCCAGGGCTCGGCGCAGGAGTACCTGAACCTCACCATCAAGTTCATCATCGCCTTTGGCATGTGCTTCCAGCTGCCGGTGCTGCTGACCCTGATGGGCAAGGCGGGGCTGGTGAGCGCCGAGGGGCTCGGCTCGGTCCGCAAATACGCGGTCGTGGCGATCCTGGTGCTGGCCGCGCTGGTCACGCCGCCGGATGTGATTACTCAGGCCATCCTGTTCGTGGTGGTTTACGGCCTCTACGAGATCTCGATCTTCCTGGTGCGCCGGGTCGAGAAGAAGCGCGAAGCGCAGCTGCGGGCTGACGGCTACTATGACGACGAGGACGACGAGATGGATATGCATCCCGACGATCCGATGATGGACCCGCTCGACTCCGGCGACGGCAAGGACAAGTAACCGTCCCGAGATGAGAAACGAAAAGACGCGCCAGAAATGGCGCGCCTTTCTTCTTCATTGTTCCAATGAACCGTTAGTCAGCTTCGAGCCCTGGTTTTCCAGTCTTCTGCGACGCAGCCAAGGTCCGCTTCAATACGATTCCGTGGAAAAACACCCGTTCGCGGGCGCAGAATAAGGGCGCCGGAAAAGAGCGTGAGCGCCTTTTTTATCGGGCTTTCTGCGGTTGCTGCGGTGCGGGAA
>NZ_JBMERR010000044.1:0-11615 GCF_048820915.1 Cribrihabitans pelagius
GGAAGAAAGGCTCAAGGCGCGCCATCTGCGCGTCAGTTAGCCAGAAAAGATCAGACATGGTCACCGCTCGTTTTCGAGCCGTGAATCATGCCGATAGCCGAAAATCAATGGGTCCTGACCCTAGGGACGTCTCCGCCAAGGGATTGCTGAGCTTCGCCAAAGAGCGGTTGCTGGCGGTGCAGGGCGGCGCCCGGCTCAGGCTGAAATACGGGAAGGTCTCGGATCCGGCCGCCAGCCTTTCCGGGGGCAACCAGCAAAAAGTGGTTCTGGCAAAATGGCTGGCGTCGCAGCCGGAGATTCTGCTGCTGGACGAGCCGACGCGCGGTGTCGACGTCGGGGCGAAGGCCGAGATCTACGCCATTCTGAAAGATCTCGCCGCGCAAGGCATGTCGATGATCGTCGTGTCCTCCGAACTGCCGGAACTGATCACCCTGTCGGACCGCATGCTGGTCATGTCCGACCATAAGATCCAAGGAAGCCTGATGCCCGAAGACTTCCAGCAAGAGACCATCCTCAAGATGGCCTATGGCCAGCTAGAGACGCCAAAAGGACAAGACCATTGAGTACCGCTGACAATCACATGGAAGCCTCGAAACCCACTGTTTTCACGTTCAGATCGGTTGTGAACAACGCAGGCATAGGTCTGGCGCTGCTGCTGCTGATCCTGTTCTTCTCGGTAGCGTCCGAGCATTTCCTGTCGCCGAACAACATCACCAATATTCTGACCCAGATCACGATCAACCTGATCCTGGCGGTCGGAATGACCTTTGTCATCCTGATCGGTGGAATCGATCTTTCCGTCGGATCGGTCATGGCCTTTGCCGCCGTCATCGCCGGAAAGGTCATCACCCTGCCCGGGTTGGGCGCAACCGAGCTTATCCTGCTGGCAATCCTGGCGGGCGTTCTGGCCGGGCTGGTCTGCGGGATCCTGAACGGGGTGCTCAGCGCCTATTGGGGGCTGCCATCCTTCATCATTACGCTCGGAATGCTGAACATCGCCCGCGGGGCGGCACTGCAAGTCTCCGGCGCGCAGACGATCTATTCCTTTCCCTATGTCTTCGAGGAATTTGGCTCCAAGCTGATCTTCGGCGTGCCGGTGGTGCTCCTTCTGGCACTTTCGCTTGTGGGGATCGCGTGGTTTGTCCTGAAACGCACGGTTTTCGGTCGGCTGATTTACGGCATTGGCAACAACGAGGAGGCCGTCCGCCTCGCCGGGCATCCGGTTTTCTGGTACAAGGTCGCGGCCTTCACCATTTGCGGCGCAACGGCCGGGATTGCCGCGATCGTCTATATGGCGCGGCTAAGCATTTCCAGCCCGATTGCCGGGATCGGTTTCGAGCTGAACGCAATTGCCGCGGTGATCATCGGCGGCACCAGCCTGGCGGGCGGCCGCGGATCGGTGATCGGGACGCTGCTGGGCGCCTTCATCATCGGCATCCTGGCAAACGGCCTCATCCTGATCGGCCTCAGCGACTTCATGCGCCAGATGATAACCGGCGTGGTGATCATCATTGCGGTCATTCTGGACCACTACCGCGCGAAACTCTCCGCTTCATGAAACGGGACGGATTGCTGAACCGGCACCTGAGCGGATTGATCGCGTCGCTCGGGCATATGGACGAAATCATCGTTGCCGATGCGGGGCTGCCGGTGCCCCGCGGGGTCGAGGTCATCGATCTGGCCGTCAGCCGCGGTATTCCGGGGTTCTGGCAGGTGCTGGACGCGCTGCGCACGGAGCTGGTGATCGAAGCGGCTTTCTGTGCCGGTGAGACACCTGTGAAGCTGCGCGAAAGGATGACGCAGTACGTGGCGGAGTGGGGCAGGGATCACCGGAAGACTGCGGTGCTGAAACCGGTCGCCCACGCGGAATTCAAGACGCGCGCGGCCGGGGCCCGGGCGGTTGTCCGCACCGACGAAAGCACCCCTTATTGCAATCTCAGCCTGGTGAGCGAGGTCTGGTTTTGAGCGAAGTCACCGTCGTTGGCAGCGTCAACATGGACCTCACGTCTTACCTCGACCGCTGGCCGCAGGCGGGCGAGACCATTGCCACCCGGGAGACCGTGATCTCGCTGGGCGGCAAGGGGGCAAATCAGGCTGTGGCGGCGTCCAGACTGGGGGCCGGAACCTCGATCATCGGCGCCGTTGGGCAGGACGGCTTTGGCGCGGATGCGATGCGGGAATTGCGCGGTCATGGAGTGAACCTGCACCTCGCCGCGGGCGATGATGGCCCGACCGGCATGGCGTTCATCGACGTCGGGCCGGACGGGCAGAACCTGATCCGGATCAGCGCGGGTGCGAACGCGCAGCTCACGCCTCAAATGGTCGGCAGGCATTCCCGCGTCCTTTCCGGCAGCCGGGTCGTGCTGCTGCAGAACGAAATCCCGCTGGAGGCCTCTCTGAAGGCGGCGCAGCTGGCCCGGGCGGCGGGAGCCGTGGTTATCATGGATCCCGCCCCGGCGCCCGCCCCATTCTGGCCGGCAGAGGTTCTGCCGGCCTTCGATATCCTGACTCCGAACGCCCATGAGGCGGAAATGATAACCGGCCATTTGCCGCGCAGTTTGAGTGAAGCGCAGGAGGCGGCGCGCAAATTGCACACCCATGGTGCCACGGGCTGTATCGTGACCATGGGGCATCTGGGGGTGGCCTGGGTCGTTGATGGCCAGGCGGGGCAAAGGGAGGCCCCGAAGGTCGCGTCCATCGACACCGTCGCCGCCGGAGACTGTTTCAACGGGGCATTTGCCGCGGCATATGCTGCGGGAAAACCCATCGCCGCCGCCGTCGAAACCGCAGTGGCGGCGGCGGCCCTGGCCACGACGCGCAAGGGGGCAGCCGCGTCGCTTCCGGACCTCGACGAGTTGCAATCTGCCATGGCGTGAAATAAAATTGCGCCGGAAACCAGAAGCACCAAGCGCGTGATTGGGTTACTCGTTCGGAAGACAAGACAGGTACCCATATGGCTACAGTCAAAGATGTCGCGATCAGGGCGGGTGTGTCTGTCGGCACCGTTTCCAAAGTGCTTTCCAAGAACCCGACGGTCAAACCTGCGCTGCGCGAACGCGTGATGGCAGCGGTTGCAGAGCTTGGGTGCAAACCCAATCTCGCCGCCCGGGCGCTCAGGACCAGAAGCCTGAATATCCTCGGGCTGGTGGTGCCCGATATCTCCAACCCGTTCTTTGCCCAGCTGGCCAAGGATATCGAAGCCGAAGCCGCCAAACAGTCCCACGCGGTCATGCTGGCCAATTCGGATGACGACCCGGAAGTTGAAGCACGGCAGATCGGAACGCTGCTGGATCAATCCCTGAAAGGCTTGATCGTGATCGGGTCCTCGGACCAGTCTGTCGCCGCGATCCAGTTGAAAATACCGATTGTGTCGGTTGACCGGCGGTATGGCGATTGCAAGCTCATTTCCGCCGATCACGAGGCGGGATCAGCCCTGGTTGCCGAATACCTGTGCCAGCTGGGGCATCGGCGGATCGCCTATATTTCAGGACCGCAGGCGACCGAAGTTGGGCGGCTGAGAAAAAAAGGGTTCTGCAAAAAGCTTGAAGAGCTGGCGGCGGCCAGCGGCGATCTCCAGCTTCAGACCCGCGAGGGGCAGTTCGATTATGCCTCGGGCGAGGAAATCGCGCGCGGACTGCTGGACGGGGAAACCAGCAGCCGGCCAACCGCCATCGCCTCGGCAAGCGATCAGCAGGCTATCGGAGCCTTGCGCGCGGCGCGGGATCTCGGGATCGGCGTGCCGGACGACCTGTCCATCGCCGGGTATGATGACATTACGCTGGCCAAGCTGGTTGTCCCGCGGCTGACCAGCGTGTCCCAGCGCACCGATGAGATGGCGCGCCGGGCCGTGCGCTGCCTGCTGTCCGGAGCGCCCCTGCCGCGGCAGGACGAATATGTCGAAACCGTCCTGCAACCCCGCGGCTCCACCGGGCCTGCCGTCGGCAGAGGAAGGTGACGGGCGAAAGGGCAGGCGATATCTTCGCGGGCGTGCTGAATTGCCATCGTTTGGAAACGGCAGGTCTATGCCAGGGGGGCCCGGGGCGGCATTGCGGAGCGTGCCCCTTCGCCGCTGTGAAGTCCGCCAAACAGGATCCTCGCCGCAAACGCAATTTCCCATGGAGGAGCCGGCTTAACCGCAGTGGCCGCGTCAATTCCGGCGTGCGGCCGGAAGAGGCCGCGCGCCAGGATTGTCATCAGCCGGCCAGATTGCCGATGAGGACGCCATTGCCCTGCAACTGCAGCCGGGTGCCGTTTACTGCGGCGCGGTCGGACAGCAGCGCTTCCACGCGGGATGGAAGATCCAGTTCCGCATCGGCAGGCGAGAGGTTGAAAACGCAAAGCAGGTTTTCGCCGCGGCGGAAGGCCAGCAGCGGCTCCGGTGTGTCGAGGAACTCTGTCTTGCCCTCCCGCAGAGCGGGTTCACTGCGGCGCAAAGCGAGCATCTTCTTGTAGAACGCCCGCACGTCCTGTCCGTTGCTGGCGCGGATCAATTGCGGCTCCTTGACCGGCAACCAAGTGCTGCCAGCGGTGGAGAAGCCGCCATGGGGCGCCTCCGCGTCCCACACCATCGGTGTGCGGCAGCCATCGCGGCCCTTGTCCTGGGGCCAGAACCGCAGCCCTTGGGGATCGGTCAGCTCGCTGTAGTCCAGCTCGGTCTCGGTCTGGCCCAGTTCCTCACCCTGATAGAGGCAGATAGACCCTTCCAGGGACAGCAGCATGGCGGCGGACAGCTTGGCCAGCGCATCCTGATCCGCGCCGTGCTCCCGCCAGCGGGTCACGTGGCGGATGACGTCGTGGTTGGAGAACGCCCAGCATGGCCAGCCCTCGGGCGCGCCGCCGAAGAAGCCTTCGATCTGCTGGCGGAAATGCCTGGCTGTGAATTTCTTGTCCAGCATCTCGAAGGAATAGGCCATGTGCAGGCGGTTACCGCTGGTGTACTGGCCCATGATCTCGATCGGGTGGTGGCTCTCGCCGATTTCGCCCACCAGGGTGCGGCCTTCGAATTCATCGAGCAGCGCGCGCATCTTCTGCAGGAACGCCAGGTTCTCCGGCTGGTTCTTGGAGAACAGGTGATACTGGCGGCGGTAGGGCACCGGTTCGTTCTGGTCTTCGGGGCGCGGGCTCGCGGCATCGTCGCGCAGGAGCTTGTCGTGGAAATAGAAATTGGCGGTGTCGAGGCGGAAGCCGTCGACGCCGCGCTCCAGCCAGAAGCGCATCGTGCCAAGCAGATACTCCTGCACCTCGGGGTTGTGAAAATTCCAGTCCGGCTGTTCCTTAAGGAAGTTGTGCAGGTAGTATTGTCCGCGCCGCGCTTCCCATTCCCAGGCAATGCCGCCGAACACGCCCTGCCAGTTGTTGGGGGCGGAGCCGTCGGGCTTGGGATCGGCCCAAACAAACCAGTCGGCCTTGCCGTTGCCGCGGCATTGCTTTGACTGCTGGAAGAACGGGTGGCGGTCTGAAGAATGCGAGATCACCTGGTCGATCATCACTTTCAGGCCAAGCGCATGGGCCTTTGCGACCATGGCGTCAAAGTCGGCGAGCGTGCCGAAGACCGGGTCGATATCGGTATAGTTTTCAACGTCATATCCCATGTCGGCCATGGGGGATGTGAAGATCGGGCTGAGCCAGATGGCGTCGACGCCAAGTTCGGCGATCTGGTCGAGCCGGTCGGTGATGCCGGGAATATCGCCAATCCCGTCGCCATTGCCATCCATGAAGGACCGCGGGTAGATCTGATAAATGACGGCGCCGCGCCACCAGTCCTGAGCCTGTGCCATGATGATCTCCTTTGGGGAAGTCTCGGCGGGGTGATTCCCGCCCCGAAACGTTTCGGTTCCCTTTACGCTTGCCCGAAACGTTTCGGGTTGGCAATATGGTTTCTCAAAACCGCAGGACTCCGCGCACCCCATGGCAACATTGAAAGACCTGAGCCGGCATCTTGGCTTGTCCGTGACCCAGGTCAGCCGGGCCCTGAACGACCATGACGATGTCAGCGCCGATACCAAGGAACGCGTGCGCGAGGCAGCCAAGACGCTGAATTATCAGCCGAATGTTATGGCGCGCAGGCTGAAGACCGGGCGCTCGGGGAGTGTCGGGCTGATCTGGCAGGGCCTGCCGGAGCCGTCGGAAAGCTGGGTCTTCACCCAGTTCGTGAGCGGGCTTTCGGCGGAATTCAACCGGCTCGGCCTGCAGTTCATGCTCAGCATGGCGGACAACGAGGCCGCGGCACTGGAGGTTTACGATCGTTTGATCACAAGCCGGTCGATTGACGGGTTTGTGCTGATCTTGCCGCAAGCCACGGACCCGCGGGTCGATTACCTGCGCAAGCGAAAGGTGCCTTTCGTGCTGCATGGCCAGACCATGGAGGACCCCGATTATGCCTATTACGATATCGACAACCATGCGGTGGGCTTTGATCTGACCGCCTGTCTCACCCGGCACGGCCATCGCGAAATCGCCTTTATCAACGGGCAGTTGGACGCCTCTTTTGTACAGCGCAGGTATGAAGGCCATGTGCAGGCGCTGCGCAAAGAAGGTATCGCGCCGAGGCCGGAATTTCATGTTGGCGGGCGCATGACTCAGGAACTGGGGATACTGGAAACCATTCGCATGTTTCAGTCCGATGGCCCGAATCCAACCGCGATTATTGCCAGTAACATGTTGATCGCAAAGGGCGTCATGGAGGCCGCGCAGCTTCTGGGGCTTCGGGTGCCGCAGGATCTGTCGCTGGTTGTGCATGATGATTGCCTGCCGCTTGTGGGCGCCGAAGACTTTCCAATTGCACTCACCTCGACGGTGGCGCCGCTGCATGAAGCCTGGGGCGAGCTGGCGGCCAGCCTGGATACGGTGATCAAGGGTGAGTCGCCCCGGAAAGCGCAGAAAATTGGCCCTCACAGTCTATTCGAGGGCCAATCGGTGGCGGACGTTTAAGTCCGTTTTCAATGGCCTGGCTGCTCCGCCGGGCGCCGCTCAGAAAGTCGTTGACGCAAATCCGTCGTTATCGCTAACCTATCCGAAACGTTTCGGTCTGCGCGGCGTGCGGCGGAAGCGTTGAAGTTCTGCGCCCGGTTGCGGGCGTGGCGCGACATTAGGGAGGATCGCAAGACATGACCAAGACACTCAGGACCGCATTGCTGGGCACTGCCGCCGCGGCGCTGGCGGCCGCCACTGGCGCCTATGCCGCCGAAGTCACCTATGTCTCCGGCGCCGTTGGCAATGCCGTCGAGGATTTCAAGGAGATCGTGAAACCTTGGGAAGAGGCCACCGGCCACACCGTGACCCTGGTGCCGATGCCGGCCTCGACCACCGACCAGTTCGGCCAGTACCGGCTGTGGCTGGCCGCCAGCAATGGCGATATCGACCTTTACCAGACCGACGTGATCTGGGCGCCTCAGCTGGCTGATCACTTCGTCGACCTGAGCGATGCCGCGGGCGGCCTGATCAACGAGCATTTCCCGTCGATCATCGAATCCCAGACCGTCGATGGCCGCCTTGTCGCGCTGCCGATCTTTACCGACGCACCCGCGCTTTATTACCGCAAGGATCTGCTGGAAAAACACGGCGCGCCGGTACCGGAGACCTGGGAAGAACTGACCGAAACCGCGCAGATGATCCAAGACGCCGAACGCGCCGAGGGCAATGATGACCTCTGGGGGTTCGTCTGGCAGGGCAACGCCTACGAGGGCCTGACCTGCGACGCGCTGGAATGGATCAAGTCCTCCGGCGGCGGCCAGATCATCGAGCCTGACGGCACCATTTCGGTCAACAACGAAAAGGCCGCGGCGGCGCTGGAACTGGCCGCCTCCTGGCCGGGCACGATTTCGCCCGAGGGCGTGCTGGCCTACCAGGAAGAGGAATCGCGCGGCGTCTGGCAGACCGGCAACGCCGTGTTCATGCGCAACTGGCCTTATGCCTATACGCTCGGCAACAGCGAGGATTCCGCGGTGAAGGGCCTCTTCGACGTGACCACGCTGCCCACCGGCCAGGGGCATGACACCTCGGCGGCCACCTTGGGCGGATGGAACGTGGCGGTGTCGAAATATTCCGGCAACCAGGAAGCGGCGATCAGCCTTGCAGTCTACCTCGCCGGGGCCGAGGCGCAAAAGACCCGCGCCCTGATTGCCTCGAGCCTGCCGACGATCATCAGTCTCTACGAGGACGAAGACATCGCCCGCGAACAGCCGATCGTCCCGCAGTGGAAGGATGTGTTCCTTCAGGCCGTGCCGCGCCCCTCGGCGCCGGCACGTGGCGACTACAACGAGGTCTCGACTCTGTTCTTCTCCGCCGTGCATTCGGTGCTGTCGGGCGAGGAAAGCGCGGCGGACGCTCTGGAAGAGCTTGAGCTCGACCTCGAAGACGTCCTCGACAAGTAAACCCTGCCCGCAGTGCCGGGCAAATCCCTGCCCGGCACATTCCAATACGGCCGGGCGGGGGCCTTCCTCTGCCCCGTTCCAAGGAGGCACGGCATGCCGCATCCAGAGCCCCCCCTCAATCCTCCCGCCGAAGCCGCCAGGCAGGCCGCACCTCCGCCCAGAGAGCTGAATCTCCAGCAGCAGCGGGTCCGGGCGGCCTATATGTTCCTCGTGCCGATGCTGGTCATGCTGGCCGTGGTTGCCGCCTGGCCGCTGTTCCGCTCCATCGCGTTCTCCTTCACCGACGCCACCGCAAACACCATCTTTAACGGCCAGTCCGAATGGGTGGGTTTCGAGAACTACCTGGAACGCCGGGTGCGCTCCAATGGCGAAGTGCGCTGGCGCGGCGTGCTGGCGGACGGGGATTGGTGGAACGCGGTCTGGAACACGGTGCGTTTTTCTGTGGTCTCGGTCACCCTGGAAACCTTCTTTGGCCTGTTGGTCGCACTGGTGCTGAACGCCAGCTTCAAGGGCCGCGGGCTGGTGCGCGCCGCCATCCTGATCCCCTGGGCCATTCCCACTGTCGTCTCGGCGCGGATGTGGGGCTGGATGCTGAACGACCAGTTCGGCATCATCAACTCGATCCTGCTGAGCCTCGGGCTGATCGACCGGCCCATTGCCTGGACCGCCTCCGCCGATACCGCGATGATAGCGGTGCTGATCGTCGACGTCTGGAAGACGACGCCGTTCATGGCGCTGCTGATCCTGGCCGGGCTTCAGATGATCCCGCGTGACATGTATGAGGCGGCGAAGATCGACGGCATCCACCCGGTCCGCGTGTTCTTCCGCGTGACCCTGCCGCTGCTGAAGCCCGCGGTCATGGTGGCGGTGATCTTCCGGGCCCTCGATGCGCTCAGGATCTTCGACCTGATCTACCTGCTGACCCCGCAGTCCGACGCCACCGTCACCATGTCGGTGCTCAGCTACCGCGAACTCCAGCAATTCGGCGACTATGGCGAAGGCTCGGCCATGTCGACGCTGCTGTTCGTCATCATCACGCTTTTCGTCCTGCTCTATATCAAGCTCGGCCGCGTCGACCTGTCAGGGGAGAAACACTGATGGAACGCTCCCCTTTCTGGAATGTCATGTTCTACATCGGCGTGGCGCTGATCGTCCTGATCGCGGTCTTCCCGTTCTACTACGCCGTGATGTCGAGCTTCGAGACCGGCACCGCGATCTTCTCGCCCAACATCCTGCCCGAGGCCTTCTCGCTGGCGAATTACGAATATGTTCTGGGCCAGTCGAGCTTCCTGCGCTCGGTGCTTAACTCGGTGTTCATCGCCTCGGTCACGGTGGGGTTCGCGCTGCTCTTGGCGGTCACTGCCTCTTATGCGCTGGCGCGGGTTCGCTTCCGGGGCCGGGGCCTCTTGCTGATGACCATCCTTGGGGTCTCTATGTTCCCGCAGATTGCGGTGCTGTCGGGGCTGTATGAACTGGTCAATCTGCTGGGGCTTTACAACCGGCCCTGGGCGCTGGTCCTGAGCTACACGATCTTCACGCTGCCCTTCACGGTCTGGGTGCTGACCACCTTCATGCGGGATCTGCCGGTGGAGATCGAAGAGGCCGCCATCGTCGATGGTGCAACCCCCTGGGTCATCATCACCAAGGTCTTCATGCCGCTCCTGTGGCCGGCGCTTGTCACCACCGGGCTCCTGGCCTTCATCGGCGCGTGGAACGAGTTCCTCTTTGCGCTGACCTTCACCATCTCGGAAACCCAGCGCACCGTGCCCGTGGCTATCGCGCTGCTGTCGGGCGCCAGCGTCCAGGAAATCCCCTGGGGGCCGATCATGGCGGCCAGCGTCATCGTGACGGTGCCGCTGATCGTGCTGGTGCTCATCTTCCAACGCAAGATCGTCGCGGGCCTTACCGCAGGCGGCGTCAAAGGCTGATCGGAGAAATCTCATGGCACATATCGAACTGAAAGCCGTCCGCAAGTCTTATGGCGCGGTCGAGGTGATCAAGGGCATCGACCTGGAGATCCGGAAAGGCGAATTCATGGTCTTCGTCGGCCCTTCGGGCTGCGGCAAGTCCACGCTGCTGCGGCTGATCTCGGGGCTGGAGCAGATCAGCAGCGGGGACCTGAACTTCGACGGCGCGCGGGTCAACAACATCGTGCCGTCGAAACGCGGCATCGCTATGGTGTTCCAGAGCTACGCGCTTTACCCGCACATGAATGTCTATGACAACATGGCCTTCGGCATGAAGCTGTCGAAATCCACGAAGGCGGAGATGGACACGCGGGTGCGCAAGGCGGCCGAGCTTCTGCAGATCGAGCACCTGCTCGACCGCCTGCCGCGCCAGCTTTCCGGCGGCCAGCGCCAGCGCGTCGCCATCGGCCGCGCCATCGTGCGCGACCCGCGGGTGTTCCTGTTCGACGAGCCGCTCTCGAACCTGGACGCGGCGCTGCGGGTGGCGACCCGACTGGAGATCGCCAAGCTGCACCACGACATGCAGGACGTGACGATGGTCTACGTTACCCACGACCAGGTCGAGGCGATGACGCTCGCGGACCGGATCTGCGTGCTGCGCGACGGGGCGGTGGAACAGGTGGGCACCCCCGCGGAGCTTTACGACAGCCCCAATTCCGTCTTTGTGGCCGGCTTCATCGGCTCGCCCAAGATGAACTTCCTCAACGGCGAGCGCGCCGCGGCCTTTGGCTGCACGACGCTCGGCATCCGCGCCGAGCACATGGAAATCGTGCCCGAGGCGGAGGGCACCTGGCAGGGCGAGATCGTTCATGCGGAAGACCTCGGGTCCGACCATTTCCTGTTTGTCGATATCGGCGCCCAGGAACCGGTGCTGGTCCGTCAGCCCGGCAAGCTGCAGGGCGGGATTGGCCGCAATGTTGCGCTTCGGCCGATGGCAGCGCATCTCCACCGCTTCGGACCGGACGAGAAACCTCTCAAACCGTGAGGTCAGTCTTTCCGTAGCAGAATACGCATCGCTGCGGAGATTGGAACTGATACGCGCACGGCGGCCGGCAATTGCCCGCGCAGCCCGCTGGGAACGTCGCATCGACCGCCCCGGATCGGTCTGAATGCCGGAAACCGCCATATGCGCCGGGCGCACTCGCAGGTGCAGCCAAGGTCCGCTTCAATACGATTCCGTGGAAAAACACCCGTTCGCGGGCGCAGAATAAGGGCGCCGGAAAAGAGCGTGAGCGCCTTTTTTATCGGGCTTTCTGCGGTTGCTGCGGTGCGGGAA
>NZ_JBMERR010000045.1:0-11327 GCF_048820915.1 Cribrihabitans pelagius
TACACTGCAAAAAAGTCAGCCCCCCTGACCCGGTTTTGCGGCCCGCAGCCCCAAAATCCAGCCCCCCTCCCCCGCCGCGCCGCCTTATCCACAGACTCGCGCCGCTTACCCACAGCCCCGCCGCCAGACTCACCGACAAACTCACCCCGGACCCGCCCCGGACCCGCCCGTGAACCGCCCGTGAACCGCCAAACCCGATTCCGCCCGCCCGCCTTTCTGACCCCAAATACCCCGGGGAAGGCCCAAAGGGCCGGGGGCAAAGCCACCAAGAAGGCAGCCAATGTCTCAACCCCGCCCGGAAAGCCTGTCCAGCCCGGATGCGAGTTCCGCCCCAAGCCCCGCCGCTTCCATATGAACCCGCAGCAGCTGGTTATAGCCGCCGGGAGTGTTGAGGGCCGCGATCAGGTCTTCAGCCGTACTGTCCGCCAGGCTGGTGGCGGCCAGCATCCGCAGGAACGTCTCCCCCTTGGCGGCATCCTCTACCCGGGTGCCCAGCCAATGCCCCGCCTGCGCAAGCAGGCCGGCCACAGGCGACAGCACGGCTTGAGCGCAGAGGTAGGCGTCCAGCTCTCCTGCGTCCTTGAGCGCGAAAACGGTATTGTCCGGTGCAAAGATGCCTTCCGCCAGCACCGCGTCGCCCAGAACCAGGACCGGCGAGCCGCCCCGCGCGATGGCGGGAAAGGGCAGCACGATGGCCGCAGCTCTCGCGGGCGCCACCAGCTGTGCCACCTCATCAAGAGCGAGCCCAGCCATGAAGGAGATCACCTGTTGCCCTTCCCGGAACGTCAGCCCGCCGAGAACCTCAGCCGCCTGCCCGGCCATCAAGCCTAGGAAGACCACGTCGCTGCCGTCTGCCACCGGTTGGTTGCCTGCCACGGTGACTTCCGGGCATTCCGCCGCCAGGGCGGCGGAATGCACGCGGCCGCGTTCCGACACCAGGATCTCGTGCCCCTTGCCGCCCAGCCCGCGCACCACTGCCGAGGAGATGGTGCCGCATCCGATAAATCCCAGCCGCATGTCAGGTCTCCTTCATCAGCCGCAGTGCGTCGTAAATCGCGGCGTGGGTATTGCGGGCCGAGACCGCATCGCCGATGCGGAACAGCTGGAAGCAGCCCTTCGGGTTGGGAGTGAGGTCCTGGGGACGGCCCGCGGCCAGCGCCTCGTGGTCCACCTCGCCCCGGTTTGAAGACAGCTCTTTCAGCGCGAAGTAGAGGTCGTCGAGCGGCCGGGTGCCGTAGTTCACCACCACCTGGTCATACTCCGCGCGGGTGCTGTGGGCGCTGTAGTCGGTGCCGATCACCGCACTCAGCCGGTTGCCAGCGGGCTCCACCGCCAGAAGGCGGCGGGCGACGGTGAAGCGGACATCCTTGTCCTGCAGCGCGCGCATGTAGGGGACAAGGTTCATCCCCATGATTCCGGGCGAGATGCCGCGGTCCGGGGTCATCACCTCGACGCTTGCCCCGGCGGCAGCCGCCACTTCGGCGGCCATCAGCCCGGGGTGGTCGCCGCTTTCATCGTAAATCAGCACCTGCCCGCCCGGCTTCACATCGCCCGAAATCAGATCCCAGGCAGTGACCGCCCCCGGTGTCTCTCCCTTGGTTTCAAACAGGCCGGTATCTGGCAGCCCGCCGGTTGCGATGATCGCCACATCCGGCTTCAGCGCCAGAACGTCTTCCGCCTCGGCCCAGGTATTGAATCGGAAGGCCACATCGCGGGCGGCGCACTGCGCCATGCGCCAGTCGATGATGCCCATCATCTCGCGGCGGCGCGGGTTCCGCGCAGTAAGCCGCAGCTGGCCGCCAGGCGCGGCGGCGGCTTCCAGCACAGTGACACCATGGCCGCGCTCGGCCGCAACCCGCGCGGCCTCCAGACCGCCGGGACCGGCTCCGACGATTACTACCCGCTTGCGCTCCGCGGCGGGCGCAATCACATGCGGCATCGTCAGCTCGCGCCCGGTGGCCGCATTGTGAATGCAGAGCGCATCGCCCGCCTGGTAGATCCGGTCGAGGCAATAGGTGGCGCCGACGCAGGGGCGGATGTCGTCCTCGCGCCCCTCGATAATCTTCTTCACGATATGCGGGTCGGCCATATGGGCGCGGGTCATGCCCACCATGTCCAAGAGCCCCTCCGCCACCGCATGGCGAGCGGTGGCGACATCTGGGATGCGCGCGGCATGGAAGGTGGGCATGCCGGTGGCCTTCTTCACCTCGCCCGCGAAATCGAGATGCGGCGCCGACTTCATGCCCTGCACCGGTATCACATCGGTCATTGCCGGGTCGGTGTGGATGCGGCCGCGGATCACATTGAGGAAGTCCACCATGCCGGTGGCGGCAAGCCGCTTGGAGATCTCCAGCCCCTCCTCCGGCGAGATGCCGCCCGCCTGCGTCTCGTCCGCGGTGTAGCGCAGCCCGACGATGAACTCCTCCCCGACCCGGGCCCGCACCGCGCGCAGCACGTCCATCGGCAGCTGCATCCGGCTCTCCAGCGACTGACCGCCATAGGGCCCGTCGAGATCGTTGGTGAGCGGCGACCAGAACTGGTCGAGCAGGTGACCGTAGACCTGCAGCTCGATCCCGTCCATGCCGCCCTCCTTCATCCGCTCCGCCGCATCGGCGAAGTCGGAGATCACGCGGGCAATATCCCAGTCCTCTGCCAGCTTGGGGAACGCCCTATGTGCAGGCTCGCGGTGGCGGGAGGAGCTGATGGAGGGCAGCCAGTCGCCTTTGTTCCAGCCGGTGCGGCGGCCCAAGTGGGTGAGCTGGATCATCACCGCGGCGCCATGCTCGTGCACCTGGTCAGTGAGGTTGCGGATCCAGGGCACGACCTCGTCTTTCCAGGCGAGGATATTGTTGAAGACCGGCGGGCTGTCGCGGCTGACCGCGGCGGAGCCGGCGGTCATCGTGAGCGCCACGCCCGCCTTGGCCCGCTCGGCGTGATAGGCGGCGTAGCGCTCCTTGGGCATGCCGTCCTCCGGGTAGGCCGGTTCGTGGCTGGTGGTCATGATCCGGTTTCTCAGCGTCAGGTGCTTGAGCTGATAGGGCTGCAGCAGCGGGTCCTTGGACATTGGCATGGGTCTCCTGGAACGGGGGTCTGGGCTGTCTGGGATGGGACAGGAACTTGACACATGTGTCAATTAAACATTCATGCCTGTCGGGAAAACTTGCCGGGAGCCGGAGCGGCTGCTAAGGCTGCCCCATGCGCACGACAGACACCCTCCGCCCGCGGCTGAGCGAAGACGACTGGCTCAGTGCCGCCCACGCGGTCCTGTGCGACAGTGGTGTGGAGGCGGTGAAGGTGATGCCGCTGGCCAGGCAGCTCGGCGTCTCGCGCACCAGCTTCTACTGGCATTTCCCGGACCGCGAGGCGCTGCTGGAGGCGATGATCCGGCGCTGGGAGGAGAAGAATACCGGCAATCTGGTGGCCCGCAGCGCGGCCTACGCCGAGACCATCGCCGAGGCGCTGTTCAACCTCTTCGACTGCTGGATCGACACGGCGCTGTTCGATTCCCGGCTGGACCTCGCGATCCGCAACTGGGCGCGCAATGATGCCGGGTTGCAGCTGCGGCTCGACCGTGCCGACGCGCGGCGCGAAGCGGCGCTGACCGCGATGTTTGCCCGCTTCGGCTACGCACCGGAGGAGGCGCTGCTGCGCGCCCGCACCATGCTTTACACCCAAACCGGCTATATCGCGATGCAGGTGCATGAGCGCCGGGACAAGCGGATTTCCCTGATGCCGGGCTGGGTCACTGTGTTTTCCGGCAAGCCGCCGTCGCAGCGCGATCTGAACCGCTTCCACGCCCGCCACACCGCATCAACGGAAAAGCCCGGCGCGGCCAACGCGCCCTGACGCCGGACCTCGCCGCCCAGCCTGCCGCGCGCAGAGGCAAGCACAGGCAGACCCTCCCGCCCACAGCCGCGGGCCGCAAAGCGGCCCGTACCGCCGTTGGGCCGCGCGGCGCGCCCTTCAGGCGCGGCGCGGGTCGCTTCGGGCAAAGCCCGCAGTGAGGCAGCTCTCCCCGGCCTGCGCCCTGCCCGGGAGCCCGCGTCTGCCGCCGCCGCGCCGCGCGTCAGCGCGGCGCCCCCGAAAATGCGCGGGCGCGGAGCCATTGGCTCCGCGCCCGCCTGTTCCATCAGCCTCCGGCCAGGCGTTATTCCGCCGCGAGCTGGCCTTCGATCTTCTCGACCCGCACCGCGGAGAACTTGAACTCCGGGATCTTGCCATAGGGGTCGATCGCCGGGTTGGTGAGGATATTGGCCGCCGCCTCCACATAGGCAAACGGCACGAACACCATGTCCTCGGCAATAGCCCGGTCGGCCCGCGCCATAATCTCGATCGAGCCGCGGCGGGTCGTGAGGCGGATCATCTC
This sequence comes from Cribrihabitans pelagius, assembly GCF_048820915.1. NCBI lineage: Bacteria > Pseudomonadati > Pseudomonadota > Alphaproteobacteria > Rhodobacterales > Paracoccaceae > Cribrihabitans > Cribrihabitans pelagius. The sequence goes on from NZ_JBMERR010000045.1 coordinate 4,367, forward strand.
GCCCGGCGCGATCCCCATCAGCTTGAGCGTGCGCGGGTTAAGCGAACAGTTCGCTTCCGGCTCCACCGCGTCCAGCACCTTGGAGCGCCGCGTCATCGACCCGGTGTGCCAATGCTCCAGCTGCCGCCCGGTGGTCATGATCATCGGATACTCCGCATCCGGCGCCTCATCCGGCGGGATCACCGAGGCCGGGGTGAACCGCGCGCGGCCCTCTGGGCGCGGGAAGCCGTCGCCGAACACAATCGCCTGGCCCGGATCGGTCTCATGCAGAGAGGGGTAGGTAATGGTCTCCGTCTCCAGCCGCTCCCAGGTGATGTTGTCGAGCGACTTCATATTGAGCTTCATCTCGGCAAAGACTTCCGACACGTCCCCGTACTGCCACGGCAGCCCGATGCGCTGCGCCAGGTCGACGGTGATCTGCCAGTCCTCCCGCGCTTCACCCGGAGGCGCCACCGCGGGGCGCACCCGCTGCACCTGGCGGTTGGTGTTGGAGACGGTGCCGTTCTTCTCGTAAAGCGCCGAAGCGGGCAGGATGATGTCCGCGAAGTTCGCCGTCTCGGTCAGGAAGATGTCCTGCACGATCAGCAGTTCCAGCTTGGCGAAAGCGTCGCGGGCGTGGTCCACATCCGGGTCCGACATCGCCGGGTTTTCGCCCTGGATGTACATGCCCCGGATGTTGCCGGCATAGACCTCGTCGACGATCTCGGTCACCGTGAGACCCTTCTCGTTCGAGAAGTCGCCGCCGCCCCAGACATCGGTGAAACTGCGGCGCACGTCATCCGAGGTGACGGTCTGGTAATCCGGCAGGAACATCGGGATGAGGCCCGCATCGGATGCGCCCTGCACGTTGTTCTGGCCGCGCAAGGGATGCAGGCCCGCACCCGGCTTGCCGACATTGCCGGTCATAAGGGCCAGCGAGATCAGGCAGCGGGAATTATCCGTGCCATGAATATGCTGGGAAACCCCCATGCCCCAGAAGATGAGGCCCGCATTTGCCCCTGCAAACATCCGCGCAACCCGGCGCAGCTGCTCCGGCTCGATGCCGCAGATCTCCGACATCTTCTCGGGCGTGAACTGGCGCAGGTGTTCCTTCTCGGCTTCCCAGTTCTCGGTCCAGCGGTGGATGTACTGGCTGTCGTAGAGCTCCTCTTCCACGATCACATTCATGATCGCGTTCAGCATCGACACATCGGCGCCGGGGCGGAACTGCAGCATCTCGGTCGCGTAGCGGCGCATGCCGACGCCGCGCGGATCCATCACGATCAGCTTGCCGCCGCGCTTGGTGAACTGCTTGAAATAAGTCGCCGCGACGGGGTGGTTCTCGATCGGGTTGGCGCCGATGATGATCGCCACATCGGAGTTCTCGATCTCGTTGAAGGTCGCGGTCACGGCGCCTGAGCCCACATTCTCGATCAGCGCCGCGACGGAGGACGCGTGGCACAGACGGGTGCAGTGGTCGACATTGTTGTGCTTGAAGCCCTGGCGGATGAACTTCTGGAAGAGATAAGCCTCTTCGTTGGTGCATTTCGCCGAGCCGAAACCCGCCACCGCTTTCGGGTCTTCATCGCGCAAGCGCATCAGCCCCTTGGCGGCCAGGTCCAGCGCTTCTTCCCAGGTCGCTTCGCGGAAATGGGTCGCCAGATTGCCGGGATCGACGTTCAGCCCCTTCGCAGGCGCGTCCTCGCGCCGGATCAGCGGCTTGGTCAGACGGTGCGGGTGGTGGATGTAGTCAAAACCGAAGCGGCCCTTGACGCAAAGCCGGCCTTCGTTGGCGGGGCCGTTGATGCCCTCGACGTATTTGACCTTGCCGTCCTTCACCTTGAGCGAAACCTTGCAGCCCACGCCGCAGAACGGGCAGACGCTTTCGGTCTCGCTGTCGTAGTCCTTGCTGTCGCCCACCTGGGCGTCGTCCAACACAGTGGCGGGCATCAGCGCGCCGGTCGGGCAGGCCTGCACGCATTCGCCGCAGGCCACGCAGGTGGAGGCGCCCATCGGATCGTCGATGTCGAAGACCGGAAAGGCCTCGTGGCCGCGGCCCGCCATGCCAATCACATCATTGACCTGCACTTCGCGGCAGGCCCGCACGCAGAGCCCGCAGGAGATGCAGGCATCCAGATTCACTTTCATGGCGACGTGAGAGTCGTCCAGCAGCGGGATGCGGCCCTCTTCCATCTTGGGGAAGCGGGATTCCGTCACTCCGTTCAGATCCGCCATGTCCCACATATGGGAGGACTTGTCGTGCGCCACCTCCCGCTCGGGGTGGTCGGCGAGCAGGAGTTCCATCACCATCTTGCGCGCGCCCTCGGCGCGGGCGTTGTTGGTGGTGACGACCATGCCTTCGGCAGGCTCGCGGATGCAGGAGGCCGCCAGCGTCCGTTCGCCCTCGATTTCCACCATGCAGGCGCGGCAGTTGCCGTCCGGGCGGTAGCCGGGCTGCGGCTTGTGGCAGAGGTGCGGGATCTTGAGGCCGCGGCCGTTGGCGACTTCCCAGATGGTCAGGCCCGCGTCAGCCGTGACCTGCTCGCCGTCAAGGGTGAAGGTGATTTGCTTGGTCATGGCTCAGACCTCATCCGGGAAGTGTTTCATGGTCAGGCGGATCGGGTTCGGCGCCGCTTGGCCCAACCCGCAGATCGAGGCATCGACCATCGCGGTGCTCAGCTCCTCCAACAGGCCCTGATCCCATTTCGGCGCCTGCATCAGCTTCACCGCTTTCTCGCAGCCGACCCGGCAGGGGGTGCATTGGCCGCAGCTTTCATCCTCGAAGAAGCGCAGCATGTTCAGCGCCGCATCGCGGGCGGAATCCTGATCGGACAGCACCACCACGGCGGCCGAGCCGATGAAGGTGCCATGCGGCTGCAGCGTGTCGAAATCCAGGGGCACGTCGTCCATCGACGCAGGCAGCAGTCCGGAGGACGGGCCGCCCGGCTGGTAGGCCTTGAAGGCGTGCCCCTCCAGCATACCGCCGCAGGCCTCGATGATGTCGGTGATGGTGGAACCGGCGGGCAGCAGGTGCACGCCCGGGTTCTTCACCCGGCCCGACACAGAGTAGCTGCGCAGGCCCCTGCGGCCGTTCTTCTCCACCGCATTCAGGCATTCCGGACCTTCACGGCAGATCCTGGCGACCCAGTAGAGCGTCTCGACATTATGAACCAGGGTCGGGCGGCCGAATACGCCGACCTGCGCCACAAACGGCGGGCGGTGGCGCGGCTCGCCGCGCTTGCCTTCGATCGATTCAATCATGGCCGACTCTTCGCCGCAGATATAGGCCCCTGCCCCGCGGCGCAGGTCGATGTAGCCCTCCGCGACCAGCCCCGCGTCTTCCAGCGCCTTGATCTCGGTTGCGAGAATTTCCAGCACCGCCGGATATTCGTCGCGCATGTAGATGAAGGCCTTCTCCGCCTCGACTGCCCAGGCGGCGATCAGCATGCCTTCGAGGAAGACATGCGGAGTGCGCTCCAGGTAGTAGCGGTCCTTGAAGGTGCCGGGCTCGCCCTCGTCGCCGTTGACAGCGAGGTAGCGCGGGCCTTCGTTGGCACGCACGAAGCCCCATTTGGTGCCCGAGGGGAAGCCCGCGCCGCCGAGGCCCCGAAGGCCAGCCTCTTTCACCTTGGCCTGCACATCTTCCCAATTGCCCTTCGCGCGCAAGTCCTTCAGCGCGGCATAGCCGCCTTCGGCCTCATAGGCTGCATACGTCTCGTAGTCCGGAATGTGCGCGTGGGTGTCATCCGCGGCAATCGCCGCCTGCACCTTTTCGGGGGTGGCGCGGTCGATGTGGTTGTGGCCGATTTCCAGCACCGGAGCAGTGTCGCAGCGGCCCATGCAGGGCGCGCGCAGAACGCGGACCTGCGAGGCATCGAGACCGTCTTCCAGCGCCTGTTTCAGCTGCTGTGCCCCCGCCAGCTCGCAGGACAGCGAGTCGCAGACCCGGATGGTCAGCGCGGGCGGCGGGGTCTCGCCCTCCTTCACCACGTCAAAATGCGCGTAGAAGCTTGCCACTTCATAGACTTCGGCCTGGCCCACCCGCATTTCCTCTGCCAAGGCGCGGATATGGGCGGCGCTCAGGTGGCCGTATTCATCCTGGATCAGATGCAGGAACTCGATCAGCAGATCGCGGTTGCGCGGGCGGCTCCCCAGCAGCGCCTGAACCTCGCTTAGCGCGCCGTCATCCAGCTGGCGGCCCTTGGGCGTGCGGCGCCCCTTGCCCTTGCCGGACTTCCAGACGCCCTTGCTATCATCCAATGGTGCCATGGTGTCCTCCCGTCAGCACGTCGTCCGCTTCGGAAATGTCATCAAGAAAGAATATCGTCAAATATGAAATTTGGAAGGCACGATAAGGATAGCTTATCACGCCATTTGCGGCACTTGATCGTCCGCAAACGTCGCAACCACCTCTTTCAGCGCCCTGAGCGTGGTCAGTTCCGGGGTCCGGTCCAGCGTCGCGATGCAGATCGGCCGCGCCTGCTCGGGTGCTTCCAGTGCCAGAACGCGGGTTCCGCCCAATGTGCCCAGTGCTTCGGGCAGCGCGCGGGGCAGAATCGTGGCCGAGGTGCCCTCCCGCGCCAGCACGATCGACGCCATGAAACCGCTGGATTCCGAGACGATCCGCGGCTTCAGCCCCAAGTCGGCAAAGATCCGGTCCAGAATGCGCCGGTTCTGCATCTGCTGGTCCAGGAGGCTGAGCGGCAGTTCAGCGGCCTCCGCCCAGCTGATGCTGGCGCCGCGGCCTGCCACCATCGCCTCCGGCGCCATCAGCACGTAGCTTTCCTCATACAGCGGCTGCACCGTCACCAGCTCGCGGCCCATGCTGTCGCCATAGGTGATGCCCGCGTCGATGGTGCCGTCATAAAGCCGCTGCTGGATCGCCATAGAGGTGGTTACCTCGATCCGCGCCAAGATACGCGGATGCGCCTGGTGCAGCCGGTCCGCAAGCCGCGCGGCCCAGGCGGTGGCGGTGGGCACCACCCCCAGCACCAGCGTGCCGGTGACTTCGCCCCGCGCGGCAGCAATCTCCTGCTCCAGCGCCTTGGCATCGTCCAGGATCGACCGCGCCCGGCGCACGATCATCATACCCTCCTCGGTCAGCCCCTGAAAGCGGTTGGCGCGGCGCACGATGGAGACCTCCAGCCGCTCCTCCAGATTGCGGATGCGCATGGAGAATGCGGGCTGCGACATGCCGCAGTCCTGCGCCGCCTTGGCGAAATGCTGGTGCCGCGCCAGCGCGGTCAGCAGCTGCAAATCCCTGAGTTCGATCATGCCCGAGCATAGGCCGCCGCCGGGCCCGGGCGCAACGGCGCTGAGGTGTCAGCCGGTCTGCCGCGCGGCAGCGGCGCGGCCCGCCGCGCCATAAAGCGCAGTCAGACCGTCCAGCACTTCGGCCGCGGCGGTCAGCCCCCCGGCCAGGCCGGAGCGCGCCTCCAGCATCGGCAGCAGCACCTGGGCGCGCAGGCCGGAGAGGGCCGCCGCCAGCTCCGCCCCCTGGTCGGAAAGATGATAGGTGACGCCCGTCCGCCCCGCTCCGCGCTTGTCCACCAGACCGGCGCCCGCCAGCTTGCGCAGGGAATACTGGATATTGGGAATGTCAGCCCGATTGGTCTGCCGGGCCATTTCCTTGACCGAACAGCCCTGCTCACCCCGCCCCGCCAGCAGCATCAGCAGCGTGACCTCCGGGCCGGCGGCCGGCAGCGCAGCCGCCCCCGCCATGCAGTCCGCCTGCCAGCGCACCAGCCCTTCGCGGGCCCGTTGCACCGCGAGTTCCAGATTGCTGAGGGTTTGCGCCAGGCGATCGCCAGCCGCCTCCTGCACAACGGCGTCATCCGCGTTCAGGCGGGATTCGGGCACCATATCATTCACGTCGGTCAATCACTTTTGCCAAAGGGTTTCTCCAAATCCATATGTCCAGGAACAACAGCCCTGCCGGCCATTTGTCTCAAACAAAATGAAAATCAACTTAAGATTGAATACTTTTACCGCATCCCGCCCCTGCGCTTCAACCGGCTTTGCTGAATAAATCCGGCTTGGGATTCACTGTGTGAATCCTGCCTGATAGCTGGAAGCCATGTGCAGTTGGGCCCCTGCGAAGCACAAGACCACGAACTGGCCGTCTTACCATGACGCGCTGAAACAGCGCGGATCGCTGCCGATCTGGTTTGACCCGGAGATGATCCGGGTGCCGCCGCGCAAGAACGCCAAGTCCTGGAAACCCGCAAGTGCCGGAGCCATCGCCCGGAACGGGGCGGTTAATGCCTCGCGACACTTCGGCCGCGCCGTCTGGCGGCGATGCAGCGGAGACCATCGCCGGAGCCGTGTCGAGAGCAAGATGAACTGTATCAAGCTCCTTGGCCAATCCCCGATGGCCGGAGACTTCGACCGGCAGGCCGCGGAAATCCAAGTCCGCGCCGCCGTCCTGAACCGGCACACAGCTCTTGGCATCCCTGTCACAGAGGCCGTGGGGTAAGTCCGTCCGGGGAAAGGGGAGGCCTCCCCATCACCGTATTTGCGCAACAAAGCCGCGTCGAGTTGGAAGATGCGCTGAGCATAGCGTAACGGATCGATATCTGAACCACTTTGGCGGGCGGCTCCTGCCGTTCGCCAATTGGAAACAGACCTACAGCCTAGTCGCAGAAGAAGATCGGATTGAGCCCACAGCGGACCTGTCAAAAACTCGTTGCGTGCGCTCGCAGCGCCCCGCCCCGCTGCACCGCCGAAAAACTCCCGCCGCACGGCAGAGGGCAACTCGGCCATTCAGACAGCGTGCAGAAAATTATGGACCATCAACTTGCACAGTGCGGGACTTTGCCGCCGTTCACCGCAACTTCAGATTGAGTGGCGCCGAACGACATGGTGTGTTTGCGGCGGCCGCTCTCCCAGGGCGAACGAGGTCCGATAAGATCGGCCTCAGCAAAACCAGCCGTGAAGGAGAACGACCATGTTGCATTATGTTGGTCTGGACGTGTCCGTCAAA
>NZ_JBMERR010000046.1:0-10310 GCF_048820915.1 Cribrihabitans pelagius
TTCGGCGAGCGCATCGCTGCAAGAGACCCTGACCGCCAAACCGCCGAAATCCACATCCGTATCGCCCTCATCAACCGCTTCAATGCACTCGGCGCCGCCGAGATCGTCCGTGTCGCCTAAGCTCAGAGGGGAAAGGGGTAGTCAGGCCTCAAGAGCGAGTTCTGCAACAATGCCTATTCGCAGCATGCCGTCAATCGGGTCGACAAAATACGGCAACTTGCGCCCACCTGAAGCGTCCTTATCTGCGGCCCGTTTCATCTGACAATCATTCAGATCGACTTCCATATCGGCGAGCACCTGCCTTGCTTCCTTCGGGCCAATGTAAGTTTGGCATATTCCTGACCGGAGAACTCCTTTCCGTTTCGCTATAGTCTTGCCAAGGGCCCGGTAACAGGGCGCTTCCATCCCAAGATCGTCCTGCAGGCCGGGGGAGAAGAAGGCCCGTCTCATGGTGGGCGCGGCCAATCTCACCGGCAGCGGCTTCATGCGCAACCTGGATGTTAATCGGCACGCAATCTTGACCCACGATCGGCGGCTAACAATGACCCCGCTGCTGCGCACACGGCAAGCTGGCCCGATGCGGTGCAGCCACCGCACAGCGCAGCCGTACCGGGCCAGCGGGGCCGGGGTTGCTCCCGCATCGACACGCTGACGGACCTGTTCATTCTACGCGGCGTGCCTTCTTACATTCGGTCGGACAATGGCCCTGAGTTCATCGCCGAAGCCGTCAGGGACTGGATCAGCGCCGTTGGCGCCAAGACCGCTTACATCGAACCAGGCTCGCCTTGGGAGAACGGGTGCTGCGAGAGTTTCAACGCTCGAATGCGGGACGAACTGCTTAACGGCGAAATCTTCTACTCACTACGGGAAGCCCAAATCATCATCGAAAGCTGGAGAAAACACTACAATACCAAACGACCCCACAGTGCTTTGGGCTACCGCCCACCGGCTCCGGAAGCCATCGTGCCGATGGACCACAGGCCCACCATGCACTAACTTTCAATTTGGACCACTCAAGTGGCGCCGCAGCCTCGATACGCCGTATTGCACTGTAAAGAGGCTGGCCATCGCCGTCAGCGTCTGGACGAACCCGGTCCATTGCTGCGATTGCGACGCCCCGGCCAGCAGCGAGCCCATGGCGATCGTCATGACGAAATCGAAATTCGTCATCTTTGAAATGGACCGCAGCCCGACGATGCGCAACAGCAGGATGAACCAGCAAATACCGATAGCACTTAGCACGGCGCCTGTGGCTACCGCATCAATCAAAGGCGCATCGAAGAAGGTGGTTCCGGCCGTCCCCAGGTTCAGCATGTCCGCCCATCATAGGCGATAGCCTTCTCCCTGTATTAACTCAGGTTGAACCCGAGCTGATGGAAACATGCTACAAGGTCTGAATGATTACGATTTTCCGCTTAGTGAGCTCTGGTAGATGATCAATTTTGGCGAGTTCATCCTGCGTGTCCTGTCCGCGGGCGGCTGCGGGCTGGTCGTCGGTCTCGACCGCGAGATCAAGGGCAAGCCGCTAGGGGCCGGCACCTACGTGCTGGTCGCGATCGGTTCCGCCGCGCTGATGACCGTCACGCTGAACTTCGCCCTCAGCGGCGCCGCCGACGACGATGCCATGAGCATCGACCCCACGCGGCTGATCCAGGGGATCGTCGGCGGCATCGGTTTCCTGGGCGCCGGCGCGATCATGTCGCCAAGCGATGACGGACGCCTCAAGGGGATCCGCAGCGGCGCCGCAATCCGGGCCGTGGGGTCAATCGGCATTGCCTGCGGCCTGGGCTTCCTGAAGGAAGCGGCATTCATCTCGATGTTGATCTTCGTGGTTCTCAATATTTTCGATTGGCTGCATATTCGAGGCAATGCCGAGGAGTAGCCGGATGTCCGATAAAGAAAGTTGTCTCGTCACCAAGCTGTCGCATTACATGTCTTTGTCAGACGTGGACAAGGAAATGCTGGGACACCTGGAAAAGACCGAGCGGGTCTTCGAGGCCGCGCGTGAGGTCTATCAGGGCGGAGACGAAAACAAGGATCTCTATGTGGTCAAACACGGTTGGGCGTTTAGTTATACCGACCTGCCCGACGGCCGCCGCCAGATTGTCAAGATCCATCATCCGGGCGACATCATCGGGTTTCCCGATGTCGCGCTCAAACATGCCACGACGACGCTGCGCACCGTCGAAAACGTCTGCCTGTGCCCCTTTCCGAAATCGGCGCTCGACAAGATCCTGAGTGAATCTCCGAAGCTTTCCGCTCTGCTGATTTCCCTCGCATTGCGAGACCATGTCGTGCTGATCGACGTGCTGCGCGCGATGGGACGCATGAGCGCGCAGGAGCGGGTCAGTTACATGCTGCTCGATCTGATTGCGCGCCTGCGCATCACTAACCTCCAAATGACCGATACCATCCGGTTGCCGATGACCCAGAACCAGATTGCAGATTATCTCGGGCTGACGAATGTCTATATCAGCAAGACATTCATCCGCCTGGAGCGTGAAGGCTTCATCCACCGCGATCAGGCTCGTATCCGGCTTCTCAGGGAAAACGACATGATCGAACTCACCGATTTCCATGACCGCTATGCGGAGATGGATACGTCCTGGTTTCCGCAGGACTGAGCGCAAGCCGCAATTCAATCCAGTTGAACGCGGGGCTTCGCGGCCTCGGTCAATATTGTTTTGCTGGTCGGACACATGTGCGCCTGCGCTCGGGCACTGAACAGCCACAGGAAGCGTTGTCGCATCGGCAGCCGGGGAAACCTTAAGCTGCTGATCTTTTAAATCGGCTGCCGCTTTTTAACGCTTGCGGGGCGAACGATGGAACAACGGCTTTTTGCAACGGTCGGATTGCTGATTTTCGCAGTAACCCTGCCGCCTTTCGGCGCGCTGGTCTGCGGTACGATCGTTGTGATTCAGATCGCGCCAATGGCTCTTCGGCCGCTTATCGCCTGCCTGCCCGCGCGTCCTCCCTCTGCTGCGCGGAATTCCGCCCCTCCGTGGTTCTCGGTGCATGTTGCAACCCATTGCGAACCGCACTTGCTGGTGACCGCCACGCTGCGCGCCCTGCTCGATCAGGATTGGCCTGCTGATAGTTATGAGATCATCGTGATGGACAACAATACCGCGGAGCCCGCGCTGTGGAAGCCGGTCGAGCGGTTCCGCGCGGCCCATCCCGGCCGGATCAGGTTCCTTCACCGCACTGGCGTAAAAGGGGCCAAGGCCGGCGCGCTCAACATCGCGCTGGATCATGCCGACCTGCGCGCCACCCATATCGTTACCGTGGATGCGGATTACGTCGTCGCGCGCGATTTCCTGCATCGCGCAGCCGCGGCCTTGCATAAGACCGGCGCGGATTACGTTCAGTTTCCGCAATCCTACACCGGCACGGCCATCGCCGCGCCGGGGATCGATGCCGAACTGGAGGAATACTTCCGCACCAATGCCGCCAAGGCCGGCGAGGCCGAAGCGGTGCTGTTGACCGGCACGCTGTGCGTCATCTCCCGCGCGGCGCTGGTCGCGGCGGGCAGATGGTCGGGTGTCACCACGACCGAGGACGCGGAACTCGGCGTTCGGCTCTGCAATGGCGGGTATTCGGGACGTTTCATCAACCAGATCGTTGGTAAGGGCCTGCTGCCGTTGTTGCTGCGGGATCTCGAAAAGCAGCGCTATCGCTGGTGCAGCGGCAATGCCCAGACACTGTGCAGGCATGCCCGGATGATCTTCACCGCCGCCGGTTCCCTCACCCTTGCCAAGCGGCTGGTGATCCTGTCCCAACTGACCGCTTGGTTCAATCTGGCGCTCGTGCCCTTTGTGCTCCTGACTGCGTGGCTGCTGACGGGACAAGGTCACACCATCGCGGCGTTGCTTGCAGGCTGCGCAATCGTTCTCAGCCTTTGCGACATCGTCATGCGCGTCTTGGCGCGCGGCTGGCGCGATGGGTTGCCTCTAGGGATCGTCCTGCGCGCGCTCGCCTGCCGCATCGCACTGGCACCGCCATCGGCGAAGGCCACCTTCGATGCGGTGACCGGCACCCCCCTCACCTTCATCGTGACCGACAAGACCGGCGGCAGTGCCCGTTCGGGCACCGATGCACCTCAATGCGCCCTCGTGCTTTGCATCCTCGCGTTGTTCTTGCTTGTCACGGTCCGGCCAACGGATCCGGTGATCCTGGCGGCGCTGGGGGCGCTGGGGGCGCTGATGCTGCCGCTGCCTGCGGCGATACTGACAATCCGCAGCCTGCGCGTCTATCGTGATGCGGTGATGCTGCCCCCAGGGAGGGCGGTGGCATGACCTCTGATCCGCTGGCCCCGCCGGTCGATATCGTCATTCCGACCTATAATCGCGCGCACCTGATCGACGCGGCTATCCGCGCAGCGTTACATCAGAGCTGGTGGAACATCCGCGTCACCGTCATCGACGATGCCAGCACCGATGCCACGCCGCAGGCGATGCAGCCGTTCCTCTCGCATCCCAAGTTCAACTATGTTCGGTTGTCGCAGAACCTGGGCACGGCCAACGCCAAAAACGCGGGCCTGCTGCTGACCGGGGGCGATGCTGTCACCTTCCACGATTCCGATAACATTCCGCACTGGGACAGGGTGCTGCATCAGGTACGCGTGCTGACGGCGCAGGGCATCGGCGCCGATGAATGCCTGAACTGGCCTCTTGCAGGCAAGCAGGCGGGGCAGCGGCTGGAGGTCAGCGCCGCGCTCACCTATCACGAGCTGATCCTGCCGGATGGGCGGCGGGTCAAGATCCGGCGCGATCTGTCACTGCTGGATGACGTGTTCCCGAATCTGCAAATGGGCACGCAGGTGCCCGGCGAATGGACGCATATCAACTCGGGCCTCTTCCGCGCGGATTTGTTCCGCCGCCTCGGCGGCTTCGAGGATTGCGTCGAGGAGGACCGCGAGTTCCGCAACCGGCTGATTCTGAACGGCGAGGTCATCTGGAACGTGCCGGAACTGCTGCTGACCAAGATCGAGACGCCCGGCAGCCTGACGCAATCGTCGGCGTCTGATTACGACAGCACCCGCCGCCGGGCCGACCGCCAGAAGGTCTGGCAAAAGGTGAAGCACTGGCGTCAGACCGGCAAGATCGACCCGGTGCCGGTGGATATCCCGCACCTAGAGCTGGCTCACGTCAGCCGCCCTGAGTGGTTGCAAAGGCGCGACATTCCGGTCACGGAGGAGACGGCAGCGGCAGTCGGGAAAATCCTGGCCGCGATTTCGCAGTCCGGATGGCCGCGCTATGACGGTAGTGCGGAACGAGACGGCGCGCACGTCCATCGCCATCGTCGACCCGTGCAGTGCGGCGGGATACGATCTGCCCGATCTGCAGGTTGGCGGGCTGGGCGGCACCGAGGCAACGGTGCTACGCATTGCGAGCGCCCTACATGCCCGGTTTGATACCGCCCATTTCCAGAACGGCCGCACCGACCGGCGCCTTTCGTAAGCCGGGAGGCTTTATCCGCTGACCGATCTGGGCCATGCAGGCGGTTTTGACGCCGCGATCGTGATAAACCGCTGGAAGGTGGCGCTGAAAATGCGCAAGCGGCACCCCGAAATGCCGATATTCCTCTGGCTGCATGTCTACCCGGGCCGCCGCAACCGAAAGATGGGCACAGCGTTGAAAGCGGCCGGCATCTCGGTCGTCTGCGTCTCGGACACCCATGCCGCACGGCTTCGCGACTTCCTCGGCAAAGATGAAACGCCGGTTCTTCATGTTATCTACAATCCGCTGGATGACGATTTGCGTCCCGACGCTACGCCGCGACGCCCCGGCCGGCTGCTCTTCGCCAGCTCGCCGCACAAGGGACTGGCCGAAGTATTTGGCCAGTTCGCGGCCCTGCGCCGGCAGATGCCCGACTTGACCCTTGCCGTAGCCGATCCCGGCTATCTGCGGTGGGACACCGGCCCGGTGCCCGATGGCGTGTTCTTCTTGGGGTCGCTGTCCCACCCGGCACTGATCCGCCAGATGCGCCGTGCGCTGTGCCTTTTCTATCCGCAGACCACATTCGCGGAAACCTTCGGACTCGTCCTGGCCGAGGCGAACGCCGTCGGCACGCCTGTTCTGGTGCATCGAAACCTGGGTGCCGATTCCGAGATCGTGGCGGACCCGCGGCAACAGGTAGACGGCAATGACCCGGCGCAGATCCTCGCACGCATCACGGAATGGCGCCTTGCGCCGCCGCGGGTCGAAGCCAATCCAGCCTTTCGCCTCGGCCCGGTTGCGCGGCAATGGGAGCGGCTTCTTCAGCCCGTCCCGGTTCAGACTGTCGCGGCTGTCTGGGGAAAGGTAAGGGAGGTGCAGCAATGAAAGCCACCCGCCTGTCCGCCGCGGTGCCGGAGGCCGGTGTTCCCCTACCCGCGGAATTGACCGCACGTTTGCGCGCGGCCGCCAATCTCGAGGAACGCGGCGAGCGCCCGGTTGGCGGCTCCATCGCATTGCTGAGCGAAGCGGGTCTGCTGGCGGATGACGGTGGGACGGATCCCGTCCGCATCGCACGAGGGCTGATGCAGGTCGGCGCGGCGAACCTGAGTATCGGGCGGCTGTGGGAGGGGCACGTCAATGCGCTGCGGCTGATCCGCCTTCATGGCTCTGCCGCGCTGCAACGTGACGTGGACCGCTGGATCGCCGGCGGGGCCTTGCTGGGGGTCTGGGGTGCCGATGGCCGGGTGCCGGTCACGCTGGACGCCTCCGGAGCGCATCTGGACGGGTGCAAGCGCTTTGCCTCCGGGCTTGGAACGGTGAGCCATGCGCTCGTGACCGTGGGGAGCGCATCGGAGGTGCGCCTGGCGCTGGTTGATGTGACCGATCAGGGCCGCGCCGACCCCTCTGGCTGGGACATGCAAGGGATGCGGGCGACCGCCTCTGGCGGTTATGATTTTTGCGGTTTGCGGGTTCAGGATATCCGATGGGTCGGCGGACCGGGCGTCTATCTGCAGGAGCCGCATTTCGTCGGCGGTGTCTGGCGCATCGCGGCGCTGCAAGCGGGGGCCGCCATCGGACTGCTGGATGAGGCGGCGGGGAGCTTCGCGCCATGGGCCGGATGCAGGCCGAGCCGCAACAGACTCGACTGATGACCGTTCTTATGCGGGCCTGGGCGGGCGCGGCGCTCACAGAGCGCGCCGCGCAAGCATCGAGTGATCCGCATACCCCGGCAGAGGACATCGTGGCCGCCTCCATTGCGGCCCGCCTGACGACCGAAGAGACCGGGCTCGATGCAATCCGCGCCGTCGAGCAGAGCATCGGCCTGTGCCACTTCGAGACCGGCACCGGAACCGGGCGCATGGCCCGCGATCTGGCAGTCTATCTGCGCCAGGCCGCGCGCGATGCCTTCCTGCAACGGGCGGCGCGTCACACGCTTGGGCAGGAAGGTCAGGCTTGGGGGGTGCTGGGATGAATGTCGCGGCACACCCTGACAGGTCCGTATTCCTGGGCCGGGAAAGACTGGTGGTGCTGGCCCCCCATCCGGATGACGAATCCCTGGGCTGCGGGGCGCTTCTGGCGCGCGCCTTTGCGGGGGCCGGAGCGCATGTGATCTGCCTCACGGACGGCTGCGCGAGCCATCCCCGTTCGCGTCTTTGGCCGCCCGAACGCCTGGCCGCCCTGCGCCAGCAGGAGATGGCTCGGGCCATCGAATGCCTCGGCGGCACCACCGGCGACCTCACATGGCTGGGCCTTGCCGACGCCGAACTCTACCGCGCCAATGCCTCTGCCGTGGCGACAAGGTTGGAACAGGTCATTGATACCGCGGGCGCGCCATGTCTTTGCACCTGCCGCCGAGGACCACCACGAGGATCACAAAGCCACTGCGCGTTTCGCAAATGAGCTTCGTGCGCGCCGCCCCGAATGGTCATCCTACACTTACCCCGTTTGGTCACGTTGGGATGACCCGGAGTTCCGCCAGAGCACCGCCCACCATGCACCGTTCGAAGTGTCACTTGGCGAATGGCGTGTCGCCAAGCGCGCTGCCATCGCTGCGCACCGCTCCCAAGCAGGACAGATCGTCCCCGATGATCCAACGGGTTTCATCCTCCCGCCGGGTCTCGTGGAAAGATTCACGACCGAAGAAGAAATTTTCTGGAGGATGCCGTGATGGGCGTGAGCCGCGATCATCTGCGTGCGCTTTATGCCGATACCTCGGACCCGTGGGATTTCGAGCACAGCGATTACGAGCAGGCCAAATTCGCCGCGACACGGGCCGCGCTCACCCGTCCGCACTATGCCGCGGCTTTCGAGCTGGGTTGCGGAAATGGCCAGCTTGCGCGGCAACTGGCCCCGTTCTGCGGCCGATATACCGGCATGGACGCGGTTGCCATCGCCGTGCAAGCGGCGCAACAGGCGGTTCCGGACGGCCGGTTCATCCAAGATTTCTATCCCTGTCCGCTGCCTGAGGATGACTTCGATTTGCTGATCCTTTCGGAGATCCTCTACTTCCTCGATCCCGACAGCCTGCGGAGCCTGGCCAAGGACATCACCGCATCCTGGCCGAGGGCCGAGGTTCTGTGCGTGACCTGGCTGGGCGAGACAGGTCACGAAATGCAGGGGGACGAAGCCTTGGAAACCTTCACCGGCGCACTCGCCAGCCATCGGTCCATGCCCGTCACGCGGACCGACCGCTATCGCATCGACCGCGGAATGCCGGAGGACGGATCATAAGCTATTCTCCTGCCCCGGATACTGCCGTCATCATCCCGGCCCGGAACGAGGAGGCTCGGATCGATCCATGCCTCACCGCCTTCGCAAACCAGGGCGGCTCGCGCGTCAGGGTAATCCTGGTGATCAACAACACCACTGACCGCACGGATGCGGTAGCTCGCGAGACCGCCGCGCGGCTCGGCCTCGATCTCACCGTGCTGGAACGCAGCCTCGCCCCCCCACGAGGGCGTCGGCACTGCCCGGCGGATCGGCTGCGATCATGCCCTGCGCACTATGCCGGACCTGCGATACTTGCTGACCACCGATGCGGATTGCATCGTCGGGCCGCATTGGCTGCCCCGCAATATCGCACATCTGACCGAGGTAGACGCAGTCTGCGGGAAGGTCGAGCCGATAGTGGCCGAGGCCGACATCCTGAACGGGATGAATCCCCAGCTTGCAGCGCTGGAAGGCCGTTATCGGACGCTTGTGCAGAACTTCTACATGCGCCACGCACCCCGTTGCGCCGATCTTGCCGGAACGCATGGCGAAGCAGCCGGGGCGAGCCTCGCATTCACCAAAATGGCTTATCTGGCAGTCGGAGGTTTTGTGTCCGCCAGATGCGGCGAAGACCGCCAGATCGTTCGCATGATGCGTGATCGGGGCTGCAAGGTGCGCCACGCGGATGACGTGACGGTGCAGGCCTCCTGCCGGCTGACCGGGCGCGCGACCGGGGGCATGTCGGATGCGCTGAAGGCGCGTATCGGCGGGGCGGATTATCTGATCGACGATTGCCTGCCCCCGGCCGATTGGCTGATCCGGCGCGCGGGAAGCGGCACGCTCGGACCCTGGCCGGCACAAGTGTCTGGCCGCCTGCGGTTCAAGGTGCGGGACCTGCCCCGCCATATCGAAATGCTCGAAACCTGCAGGAATTCGGGGAGGGCAATTCCTGCCCCGGAAGCTCCGGCTGCAACGCTGTCATCTTCCCACCTTGGCACGTCGATGCCGTCGGGGGGGGCGATTACAGCATCAAAGCCGTGTGCAGGCAATTGACGAAAAAGACAAGGCACTGCTGAACCATAGTTTTTATCCAAGTTCCATTGCGCCGGAGAAATCAAGCCATGAATGAGAAAGGGACATCACGGGCTCGGATCTCGGAGCTGGCCGCCGCCGCACCGGCCGCAGTCATCGCGGCAGGCTTGTACGGCGCCGTGTCACGAACTACCTTGCCGTGAGGTGCGCCGCTGAGCCGGATCAGTCACAGGATTGCTTTGGCCGGGGACGCGCGCTTTCATGATCACGCGAAGCGATATAGAGGAGTTAATCGCCCGGACCAGCCTGGGCGACCGCGAGGCCTTTTCCAGACTCTATGATGCAACCTCCGCGAAACTTTTCGGGAACTGCCTTCGTGTTTTGAAGAACAGAAGCGAAGCGGAGGACGCCTTGCAGGACGCCTAGGCTCAGGACTCATAGCCAGTATATGACGAGGGCTGCCAACGCGATTGCCGACAGAAAGACCTTGGGGCACCTGACCCTAGCGGGTTGCCACGCGCCGCCAATCCTTCAGTCTTCCGAACATGATCTCAATGCGGTTACGTCGTTTGTAACGGCGCTTGTCGTATCGAACTGTCGTCTTTCGTTGCTTTCGACCTGGGATGCAGG
>NZ_JBMERR010000047.1:0-10238 GCF_048820915.1 Cribrihabitans pelagius
CGACAGGCAGAACTGGATCGCCGCGTTCGAGAAGACCGGTGGGCGCCCTGGCCGTCCTTCATGCGGCGCGAGCCAGGTCATCTCTTTATCCAGCCAGATCAGAAGCGAACCGCGCTTCCTGAGCGCACAGTTGTAGCTGGACCAATTCGTCGTGCGGTAGCGGGCAGGTGCGGGCTTACTCATCGGCCCCGTCTAACCGCATGGATTCGTGATGTGAATCCTTAGCAGTAAGAGTTCTGCAACAACGCCCTTCCCATGACCCAGAGCCAAATTGCCGATTATCTTGGGCTCACGAATGTCTACATCAGCAAGACATTCATCCGGATGGAAAAGGAAGGCTATATCCGCCGCGAGGATGGCTACTTGCAAATCCTGAAAGAAGACGAACTGATTGAATTGACCGATTTTGACGACCGTTACGTGGACACGTCCTGGTTTCCGCAGGGGTAGCTTCCCTCAATCCAGTTGGAAGCGCCGGGGACTAAGAACCGGCATGCTCGAAAGAGATGGGTAATTCTGCCTCTCGCCCGAAATTTCGGGAACCTATTCGCAACGCAGCACGTTGGACTATCGGTAGCGCCCGTAAGCCGACAAGCTACTGACTTTGAATAATATTGCTGCACGATAACGCCTGGGGGCGGATAATGGAACTACGGCTGCTGACAGTCTCTGGATTGGTGCTGCTCGCGGCGGCGGTCCCTCTCGTGGGGGGCGCGTTGTGCGGCCTGATCATCGCGCTCCAGCTGGTTCTGATCGTCATTCGGCCGATCGCGGCGCATCTGCCGGGCCAGACCGGCGCCAGCCGCCCTGCGCAGGAGCGTCCACAGTTCTCGGTCCATGTAGCAACTCACGCAGAACCCCCTGCCCTAGTGATCCGAACCCTGAAGGCCCTGCTTGCTCAGGATTGGCCGGCGAATGGCTATGAGATCATCGTGATGGACAACAACACGGCAGATGAAGCGTTATGGAAGCCGGTAGAAACCTTCTGCGCGGCGCACTCCGATCGCGTTAAGTTCCTGCACCGAAACAACGTGGAAGGAGCCAAGGCGGGCGCCCTCAACATCGCGCTGGCACACACTGGTCCCGCAGCCACTCATATCGTCACCGTTGATGCCGACTACGTGGTGCGCCCCGATTTTCTGATGTTAGCTGCCGGGGCGCTGAACAGGACCGGCGCCGATTATGTCCAGTTTCCGCAGTCTTACCTCGGTGCTGCCAGCATTGCTTCCGGCGTGGACGCCGAACTTGAGGAGTATTTTCGCACGAATGCGGTTGTCGCCGGCGAAGCCGAGGCAGTCCTTCTGACAGGCACCCTTTGCGTTATCTCCAAGACAGCCCTGAATGCCGCTGGCGGCTGGTCTGGCCGGACGACGACGGAGGATGCGGAGTTGGGTGTGCGGCTTTGCAACAGCGGATATGCGGGCCGTTTCATCCACCAAATCGTTGGTCAGGGGCTGCTGCCGTTCTGCCTCAAGGATCTCGAAAAGCAAAGATACCGCTGGTGCAGCGGCAACTTTCAGACCTTGCTGCACCACTTCGGGACGATCCTCACGCCGAATGGCTCTTTGACCCTGGCCAAGCGGGTCGTGATCCTGTCGCAGCTCACAGCTTGGTTAAATCTGGCGCTTTTGCCCTGCGCGCTGTTGCTGATCTGGCTTGTCACTGGGCAGGCGAATTCGGTCGCGGCGATGCTGGCCGCTGGTGGCATCGTGCTCAGCCTCTGCGACGTGGTCGTGCGTGTCACCGGACGTGCTTTGCGCGACAGGCTGGCTCCCCGGGTGACCCTGCATGCGCTCGCCTGCCGTATCGCGCTGGCCCCGCAATCAGCCAGGGCGACGTTCGACGCGCTCTGTGGCGGCCGGCTGAACTTCATCGTGACCGACAAGTCCGGCGCCAAGTCCGGCGCGCGCGGGGGCGCCGTCGGAGGGCTGTATTTATGCCATTCGCTGCTGTTCGCAATCGCGTTTGCCGTCCTATTCACCTCGCAGCCCGTAAATTTCCTGATCGTCGCCGGGTTGTTGAGCCTGATGCTGCCGCTGCCGGCCGCGTGGATCACCGACAGAAGCCTGCGCAGCTATTATCAGGCAATAGTCGCGGCACCGAAGGAGGTCACCAGATGAGTTCCGATCCCCGCAATCCGTTGGCCGACATCATCATTCCGACCTACAATCGCGCCCATCTGATTAACGGAGCCGTCCGCGCGGCGCTTGAAGGAAGCTGGTGGAACACGCGCGTCACCGTCATCGACGATGCCAGCACTGATGCGACGCGCGAAGCCTTGCGCCCGTATTTTTCCAATCCGAAGTTCAACTACGTTCGCCTGAAGAACAATCTCGGAACCGCGCAAGCGAAGAACGCTGGCCTATTATTGACGAATGGCGATGCCGTAACCTTTCACGATTCCGACGACCTCCCTCATCGCGACAAGATCCTCCATCAGGTGCGGGTTCTGACGGCGCCTCATATCGGAGCGGACGAGTGCCTGAACTGGGCCATGTCCGGCAAGACCGCTGGTCAGACGCTCGAGGTCAGCGCTGCGCTCACCCATCACGAGTTGATCCTGCCGGACGGACGCCGTGTCGAGATCCGACGCGATCTGTCCCTGCTGGATGACGTGTTCCCCAACCTCCAGATGGGAAGCCAAGTGCCGGGTGACTGGACACATATCAATTCCGGCCTGTTCCGCGCGGATGTATTTCGACGCCTCGGCGGGTTCGAGGATTGTATCGAGGAGGATCGTGAATTCCGCAATCGTCTGATCCTGAACGGCGAAGTCATCTGGATCGTGCCTGAGCTATTGCTGACCAAGATCGAGACATCCGGCAGCCTGACCCAATCGGCGGCATCGGACTACAACAGCATTACGCGGCGCGCGGCCCGGCAGATGGTTTGGCGGAAGGTCGAAAAATGGCGAAATGACGGAGAAGTGGATCCGGTGCCGGTGGATATTTCCCAACTGGACATCGATTTCATCAGCGCTCCGGGCCTCTTGCGGCGCCGCGAAATACCGCTGACACCGCGCACGGCTGCGCTGGTAGAGGAAATACTTCTTGACTCGGCCGGCAGTCGGATGATCGCGCAATGAATGTGGTTCGCAGAAGACATCGCAGGCCGCAGATCGCAATCATCGATCCATGCAGCGCCGCGGGATACGATCTGCACGACCTTGAGACAGGGGGCTTGGGCGGCACCGAAGCGACAATCCTCCGCGTCACCAGTGCTTTGAGCCCGGAATTCGAGATCGGAATCTATCAGGCGGGACGCAACGCGCGCCATCGGTCGCAGGCGGGGGAGCTTCGTCCATTGGCAGACGCATTCAGGTCCGGCGTGCCGGATGCAGGGCCGGATGCAGGGCCGGATGCAGGGCCGGATGCAGGGATTGTCATCAACCGCTGGAAGGTCGCCCTAAAGCTGCGCAAACGTTATCCGCACCTGCCAATCTTCCTGTGGCTGCACGTCTATCCGGGACGCCACAACCGCAAAATGGGCGCGGCCTTGAAAGCTGCCAATATCGCGGTGATTTGCGTCTCGCATACGCATGCCGGGAAGGTCGCGGAATTTCTCGGGCAGGCGAGCAAGCCAGACATTCGGGTGATCTACAACCCCATCGCAGATGGGCTCTGCCCGACCGGCGCTCCGCGCGACATAAACAGGCTTCTCTTCGCCAGTTCGCCGCACAAGGGACTGGGCGAGGTCTTCCGGCAATTCGCGTTTCTGCGGCGAAACATCCCGGCACTGAGGCTGGCAGTGGCTGACCCCGGCTATCTGGCGTGGGATACCGGCCCGGTTCCCGAAGGCGTCGTGTTCCTCGGCTCGCTCTCGCATCCGGCCCTGATCCGGCAGATGCGCCGGTCGCTTTGCCTGTTTTATCCGCAGACGGTTTTCGCCGAAACATTCGGTCTCGTCCTGGCAGAAGCCAACGCGGTGGGCACTCCCGCACTCGTGCATGATGGCTTAGGAGCGAACGCGGAGATCGTGGCGGACCCGGCTCAGCGCGTGGACGGGCACGACCACGACGCAATTCTCGGGCGCATCACCGAATGGCGGCGCTTGCCGCCCCGCGTCACGGCCAATCCCGACTTCCGTTCGGAAAGCGTAGCGGAAAACTGGGCGCAACTCTTGTCCCAAGTAATCGAAGGGCGGACAAGCGCAAAGGAAGGTGAGGTATAGACATGCGTCCTGACGCTGAAAATACCGCTGACGCTTTGCCATTTGGCAGACATGGTGTTCCCGGCCATGTGCTTGCCGGACTTCTGGAAGGTGCCGCCGCCGAAGAACAGGGAGCCCGCCCGATCAGCCGCTCCATTGCGCTGCTGCGGGAGGCCGGATTGCTGACCGACGATGGCACGGCCGACCCTGCCCGAACAGCGCGCGCGCTCATGCGGATCGGAGCCGCCAACCTGTCGGTTGGCCGTCTGTGGGAGGGGCATGTCAACGCGCTGCATCTGATCCGTCTATATGGCGATCCCGATCAGCGGTCTGCGGTGCATGGCGAGATCGCGAATGGCGCATTCCTAGGCGTCTGGGGGGCCGACGGTGCCGACCCGGTGACCGTCGGCCCGACCGGCTCCAAACTGTCAGGGCGAAAGCGCTTTGCCTCCGGTCTTGGAACGGTCTCGCACGCTGTCGTGACTGTCAACTCAGGCCCGGAAGTGCGGCTGGCTCTGATCGGCGTCGGGGACCTGGACCGCGCAGATCCTTTCGATTGGGACATGCAGGGAATGAAGGCCACCGCCTCCGGCAGCTACGATTTCACCGGCCTCGCGGTGGACAGCATCGGGTGGATCGGCGCGCCGGGGGACTACCTGAAGGAACCGCATTTCGCAGGTGGTGTCTGGCGGATCGCAGCCTTGCAGACGGGCGGGGCCGTGGGACTGGTTGATGCAGCCTCGGCGCAGCTTCGCAGCCTGGGACGGATGCAAGCGGAAGCCCAAAAGAGCCGGCTGATGACAGCTCTGGCGAAACTCTGGGCCGGAATGGCGATGACCGAACGCGCGGCACAAGCGGCTGCCCGCGGCGATCTGGACGCGGAACGTGTCGTCTGCACCTCGACCTCGGCAAGGCTCTTCACCGAAGAGGCCGCCCTGGACGCAATCCGAGCGGTCGAGCAGAGCCTTGGCCTTGGTCACTTTGCGGAAGGCTGCGAAACGGGCCGCATGGCCCGCGACCTGTCAGTCTATCTCCGGCAAGCGGCGCGAGATGCATTCCTGCAGCGTGCCGCCGAGCACGCGCTCGGCCATGACCGCCGGGTCTGGGGGGTGTTCGGATGAATGTCGCCCGCCGCCAGCCCCTTGCAGACGTTTTTGAAGGCCGGGAAAAACTCGTTGTCCTCGCGCCCCACCCGGACGATGAGGCCCTTGCCTGCGGGGTGTTACTGGCGCACACCTTCGCGGGCGCTGGCGGCCATGTGATCTGCATCACCGATGGCAGCGCAAGCCATCCGCAATCCCTGAAATGGCCCTCGGAGCGCCTCGCCGAACGGCGCCGCGCGGAAATGATCGAAGCCATCGAATGCCT
This sequence comes from Cribrihabitans pelagius, assembly GCF_048820915.1. NCBI lineage: Bacteria > Pseudomonadati > Pseudomonadota > Alphaproteobacteria > Rhodobacterales > Paracoccaceae > Cribrihabitans > Cribrihabitans pelagius. The sequence goes on from NZ_JBMERR010000047.1 coordinate 5,518, forward strand.
TGGCGGGACAGCGAATGACCTCACCTGGCTGGGTCTGCCTGACAGCAGGCTCCACGAAGCCGACGCAGCTTCAGTGGCGGCGGACTTGGATGCCATCATTGTTGATCTTGGGGTGGCACATGTGTTCAGCCCCGCCGTTGAGGATCACCATGAGGATCACCAGGCGGTGGCCCGGATGGCTCGCGAGTTGCGCCGGCGGCGGCCGGAGTGGTGGTTCTACAGCTACCCGGTCTGGAGCCGGTGGGACGATCCGCGGTTCGCGGAAAATATCTCGTGCCATGACCCCGTGTTCCTGCCGCCCGGCAACCTGCGTGACGCCAAACGCGCGGCCATCAGCGCGCATCGGACCCAGCTGGGCCAGATCGTGCCAGATGATCCCTCCGGATTCGTTCTGTCCCCGGCCTTCGTCGAGAAGTTCGTCCGCGAGGACGAGATCTTCTGGAGGATGCCATGATGGCTGTCGGCAAGAAGCATCTGTGCGCCCTCTATGCCGAAACCGATGATCCCTGGAATTTCAGGCATAGCGATTACGAACAAGCCAAATTCGCGGCAACGCTGCAGGCGCTGTCCCGGAATCGTTATCGTCACGCCTTTGAGCTTGGATGCGGAAACGGGCAGCTGGCGCGGCATCTGGCCGGTCTGTGCGACCGCTACACCGGAATGGATGCTGTCGCCATCGCGGTAGAGGCCGCACGGCGGGCGGTGCCGACAGCAACCTTCATCCAGGACTTCTACCCCTGCCCCCTGCCCAATGAAAACTTCGACCTGCTGATCCTGTCCGAGATCCTCTATTTTCTGGATCGAGCCAGCCTGCGCGGCCTGGCCCGCGGGATTGCCGACAGCTGGCCAGAGACCGAGATCATCTGCGTCACGTGGCGAGGCCCGACCGGCAACGCGCTGGAAGGCGAAGACGCTCTTCAAATATTCATGAACGCTTTGGCGACCCACTCATTCACCCGAAGGATACGGACGAAGGACTACCGCATCGACCGCGGGCTCCCAAAGGACTGCGCATGACCCTCTCTATCCCGAAAACTGTCGCGATCATCATCCCCGCGCGAAACGAGGCGAACCGAATTGCCGCGTGCCTGAAAGCTCTCGCCGGTCAGCATCCGCAGCGTGTCCGCGTAATCCTGGTCGTGAACAATACCACAGATACGACGGCCGCGATCGCGCGCAAAGCGGGGGAGCTGTCGGGCCTCGATCTCAGGGTGCTCGTTCGGGATATTGGTCCCGGCCAGGGGGCCGGCACCGCACGTCGTATCGGGTGCGCGCACGCGGTGTGCACGATGCCGGACCTGCGCTATTTCATGACCACGGATGCCGATTCCATTGTGGCGCCTGATTGGGTCGCCCGGAACCTCGCACATCTCCAAACGGTGGGTGCCGTCTGCGGCAAGGTGGATCTGATCGCCGAAGAAGCCGGAATTCTCAACAAGATGGATCGCCGACTCGCCACCGACGAAGGCACGTATCGCTGGCTGGTACAGGACGTCTACGCCCGTCACGCGCCCGGCTGCGCCGATATCCGAGGCACCCATGGCGAGGCCGCCGGGGCAAGCCTGAGTTTCACGAAGTCAGCCTACCTTGCGGTGGGAGGTTTCGCGCCCGTCACATGCGGAGAAGACCGCCGGATTGTCCGGGCATTCCGCAGCGCCGGTTTCCGGGTCGTACACGCGGACGACGTGACAGTCCAGGCTTCGTGCCGACTGACAGGCCGGGCGGCGGGGGGCATGTCGGATGCGTTGAGCGTCCGGATCACGGGCGGCAACTACCTGGTGGACGATTGCCTGCCGCCCGCCGGCTGGATCGTGAAACAGGCCAACCACGGGGCGCTTGGCCCTTGGCCGCCTCTTGTGCCCGACAGCCGCCGCCTGCGCGTCGGAGATCTGCCGGCAAACATCGAAATATTGAAGAAATTCCAGAATTCGGGGCCGTTCCTGGCGGTCCCGATCACTTCGGCCGGTTCCCTGCCTCGTTCCCGCCTTGGCGCGGTGCGGCCGGACAAGGGGTCAGCGGCTGTCCCCGATGGCTCCACCCCGCCGGCCAGCCCTCTCTGCAAAGCGGGCGCGGCCGGCAGCCCCCAAATCGAAATGCCGGAAATCCCGGCAAGAAAGGGAGCATGAGATGACAACCCTGAAAGATCTATATATCGAGGAACTGCAGGACCTGTGGTCAGCGAACGAACAGATGTCCAAGGTGGTCTCGGCGATGGCTGACAAGGCCTCCGACAAGAAGCTGGCCGACCGGCTGAGTTCCGCCAAGGATGGTATCGACCGGCACACCCGCCTTTTGAAATCTCTTCTTGAAGAGAGTGATGCGAAGGTTGAGAAAGAGCATTGCAAGGGCATGGAGGGGCTGGTTGAGGAAGCTCGTAAACATGCACTCGACAGCGACATAAGCGGTGCCACGCTCGATGTCGCGATCATCGCGCAATACCAGCGGCTTTGCCACTACGGGATAGCGGGGTTTGGCACGACCAAGGCCTTCGCCGAGGCGCTCAACGAGGATGAGGCCGTCCGGAAGCTCGACCAGGCCTTGGACAACATCTACGAGTCCGACGACTTCATGTCGGAATTGGCCGAACGGTCCCGAAACCTGGACGCTGCGGGCTGACCCCCGCAGACGACCGGACGCCGAATGTTTCTGTCCCGGGGCCATTCCAAGACACAGAACCTACGCGATCCCAAACGCGGAATGTAAAGCGGTCTTGAGAATTAGCTTGGACTCACAACCAGAGCCATCCCGCACGTTCCTATGCGGGATGGCATTGCGTTTCGCGTCATAACTTCGTTCGCGGCCGCGGGTCTGATTTCGGCAGGAGCCACCTGCTGCTTTTAAACACCGGTGACTTTCTTCGGACTGGCGGTCCGGTAAAGATATGCCGCTCGCGGGACGACGCGGAATGATGATGGTAATTACCAGTAGCTGTTGCCGCGCGCTTGTCTGGATCATCGCGGGAGATGAGGTCCCGATCTACGTTAACTGCTTCGGCAACTACGCAGAGACAGCCGGACCCTCAGAAGAGCAGCCAAAGAATCGCACTGTTGGCCAAAGCCCCATGAAAGGCGGAGCCTTCGAGCGCATCCAACTGGTTTAAAGCGATCTTCAACTATTTTGCGGACGGCCTAATTCCGCCTAAGCATGCTGCCCTGTTGGGCCATTCGCCGCCGGGAAGGTCCATGACCGGAACCTCCAAAACTCCTGAGGGTTAAATTTTCAGGCGAATAAGCATTCGCTCCAATCAGAATATCAGGAGGAAAACACATGCCACGACGTGACGACGACTACGACAGAGATCGCCACGAGAGAGATCACGGCCGTCCTCGATATCGCGATGACGATGATTGGGATCACAATACGGGCCGACGCGGCGGCGCCGGAGACCGCTATATGCGGGAAAACTACGCGCGCCGTGGCAGATCTCTTCCGGAATACGAATCAGACTACGGTGCCCGTTCCGATCGCGAGTATCGAGGTCGCGGCCACGATGCGCTGCGGGGCGGCCAACGCCGCAGCCGCGACTGGGATGATCATGACCAGAATGATCGCTACAGCGCCTCCCAAGGCTACCGGCGTGGATACGCCGGCGACAGCTTTCGTTCTTCAGAAGGCTATGACGACCGCTGGAGCGACCGGGACCGCCATGGCCGCGGGGACGACCGCCGCGGATGGGGTGATCGCGCCGCTGACGAGGTGCGATCCTGGTTCGGCGATGACGACGCCGAGCGGCGCCGGGAGAGAGACCATCGCGGGCGCGGTCCGAAAAACTATCAGCGGTCGGACGCGCGTATCGAGGAGGACGTCAACGACCGGCTCACGGATGACAGCCGGCTGGATGCATCCGAGATCGAAGTTTCAGTCTCGGATCGGGAAGTGCACCTTTCCGGCACTGTCTCGTCTAAGGCGGAAAAGCGGCGTGCGGAAGATTGCGCCGATGATGTCTCCGGGGTTGAGCACGTGCAGAACAATCTTCGGGTTGTGCGCGAAGGTGAAGAAATCAGAACCATCGCCGGCGGCAAAGCATAAAGCTAATGCACGGGGCTCCTTGAAACGGGGCCCCGGCTCAAATCAACCCTTAAGCACACTAAAACACAGGAGAACGATATGGATCATTCCAATCATACCCCCCTTCGCCCCGATGAGCTGAATGCATCGACAGTGGAAGGTGCCGACGTTTACGGGCCGGATGATAACAATATCGGCAGTGTCTCGCATTTCCACGGCACCGGGCAAACTGCGGAAGCGGTTGTCGATGTCGGAGGCTTTCTCGGTCTCGGCGCGAAGCCCGTCGCATTGCCGGTGACAAGCCTGAACTTCATGCGTGACGAAAACGGCGCAGTGCATGCGACAACGTCGATGACGAAGGATCAGTTGAAGAATCTTCCTGAACACAACCACTGAGACTTTACTTGTTCGATATCACGGAGGCCGGCGCTCTCTGGCACAAGCGCCGGCCTTTCCATATTCAGTATTCGGAATTACAGCGGGTCCTTCCTGACTGATCATCTGGACACCTCCGGAAACCTCTGGCTGATCGGCGGATAACGTGATTCACTTCCCGCGTAACGGGGAGGCGGCCATGTCGAGGCAAGCAAAGCCGCGTGCGGACGGCAGTAAGCCGGTCGACCTCGCGATCCCGATGTTCGGCTATAAGAGCCATATCTCCATTGGTCGCCAGAATGGGATTATCCGCCGACAGACCGTCACCGACGCGGCCC
>NZ_JBMERR010000048.1:0-9994 GCF_048820915.1 Cribrihabitans pelagius
TTGGGGAAGAAAGGCTCAAGGCGCGCCATCTGCGCGTCAGTTAGCCAGAAAAGATCAGACATGGTCACCGCTCGTTTTCGAGCCGTGAATCATACCGATAGCCGAAAATCAATGGGTCCTGACCCTACTCCGGACTGAAATCCAGCAATAGCAGTCAGATACGGAGCAGTCATACAGTGTTCACGGAACGGTACTCTTGGCATTCCTAAAAGTTTGCCACCGCTGTTTCCGCAGCGGTGGCAAACTTTTGGTGGTCAGAATTGCAGTCTGAACTGGTCAAATTGCAGACTGATGCTGACTTTCACACTGACTTGCCGGACACCAGCCTTCAGCCGCACTTGGAATGGCCGCAGCTGCGGCAGGTCATGCAGCCTTCGACCATCTGCATGTCGTATTGGCCGCAGCTCGGGCAGGCCTTGCCGCGAGGCTGGTTCAGGTTGACGACCTGTGCCTGCGGGTCGGACTTCAGGCCCATGCCCTCGCCTTCCAGGAAGCCGGTCTTGACCAGATGCGTCTCGATCACGCCCCCGATCGCGGCCAGGATCGAGGGGATGTACTTGCCCTGGACCCAGGCGCCGCCGCGCGGGTCGAAGACCGCCTTCAGCTCTTCCACCACGAAGGACACGTCGCCGCCGCGGCGGAACACGGCCGAGATCATCCGGGTCAGTGCCAGGGTCCAGGCGTAGTGCTCCATGTTCTTGGAGTTGATGAAGACCTCGAACGGGCGGCGGTGGCCGTTGATGATGATGTCGTTGATGGTGAGGTAGATCGCGTGCTCCGAATCCGGCCACTTGAGCTTGTAGGTATGACCCTCCAGGCTCTGCGGGCGGTCCAGCGGCTCGGACATGTAGACGACTTCGGCCCCGTTCTCGTCCACGTCGCTCTCATGCGGCGCCTTGGCGGTCTCGCCCGGGGCGGTGTCGGCGCTTTCGCTCACCGACAGGACCGAGCCGGTCACGTCGTTCGGGCGGTAAGTGGTGCAGCCCTTGCAGCCTTGGTCCCAGGCCTGCATGTAGACGTCCTTGAAGGCGTCGAAGGAGATGTCCTCGGGGCAGTTGATGGTCTTGGAGATCGACGAGTCGATCCACTTCTGCGCCGCTGCCTGCATCTTGACGTGGGCTGCGGGGCTCAGCGTCTGAGCGTTAACGAAATACTCCGGCAGCTTGGCGTCGGCGCCGAACTTCTCGCGGTACATCTGCACCGCGTAGTCGACCACTTCCTCCTCGGTGCGGGAGCCGTCCTTCTGCAGCACCTTGCGGGTGTAAGCATAGGCGAACACCGGTTCGATCCCCGAGGAGACATTGCCGGCATAAAGCGAAATGGTGCCGGTCGGCGCGATGGACGTCAGCAGAGCATTGCGGATGCCATGCTCGCGGATCGCGTCGCGCACGTCGTCGTCCATGTTCATCATATTGCCGGACGCCAGATAGGCCTCGGCATCAAACAGCGGGAAGGCGCCCTTTTCTTTGGCCAGGTCCACCGACGCCAGATAGGCGGCGCGGGCAATCGCGTGCAGCCATTCGTCGGTCTGACGCGCCGCTTCGTCGGTGCCGTATTCCAGACCCAGCATCAGCAGCGCATCGGCCAGGCCAGTGACGCCCAGGCCGATCCGGCGCTTGTTCTTCGCTTCCTGCGCCTGCGCCTCCAGCGGGAATTTTGACACGTCGACGACGTTGTCCATCATCCGCACCGCGGTGGCGACCAGTTCCTGCATCGCGTCCTGGTCCAGATGCGCGTCGCCCTCGAAAGGGTTTGCCACCAGGCGGGCCATGTTGATCGAACCCAGCAGGCAAGCGCCATAAGGCGGCAGAGGCTGCTCGCCGCAGGGGTTGGTGGCCGAGATGTCCTCGCAGTAGGACAGGTTGTTGGCCTTGTTGATGCGGTCGATGAAGATCACGCCCGGCTCGGCATAATCATAGGTCGCCTGCATGATCTTGTTCCACAGATCGCGCGCCTGCACGGTGTGGTAGACCTTGCCGTCAAACACCAGGTCCCAAGAGCCGTCGGCCTTCACCGCTTCCATGAAATCGTCGGTCACCAGCACCGACATGTTGAACATCCGCAGGCGGGCCGGATCGGATTTTGCGGTGATGAAATGTTCGATATCCGGGTGATCGCAGCGCATCGTCGCCATCATCGCGCCGCGGCGCGAGCCTGCCGACATGATGGTGCGGCACATCGCGTCCCACACGTCCATGAAGGACAGCGGCCCCGAGGCATCCGCCGCCACGCCCTTCACGTCGGCGCCGCGCGGACGGATGGTGGAGAAGTCATAGCCGATGCCGCCGCCCTGCTGCATGGTCAGCGCGGCTTCCTTCAGCATGTCGAAGATCCCCGACATGCTGTCCGGCACGGTGCCCATCACGAAGCAGTTGAACAGGGTCACCTGGCGCGCGGTGCCCGCGCCTGCGGTGATCCGGCCCGCGGGCAGGTATTTGAAGTCTTCCAGGGCGGTGAAGAACTTTTCCTCCCAGACCTCGGGCTTTTTTTCCGCCCGCGCCAGGTCGCGCGCGATGCGCCGCCAGCTGTCCTCGACAGTGACATCGATCGGGGTGCCGTCTGCCTGTTTGAAACGGTATTTCATATCCCAGATCTGCTCGGCGATGGGGGCGGCAAAGCGGCTCATGTGTCGGTCCTTTGAGTCGTGAAGGCGGTAAGGAATGGCGGTCTGGATACACCAGGGGCGGCGGGAGGCTCAACGCGGAAAACGCATTCCATTACGATTTTCTTACTCAGCATACCACAACACCTTGCTGGAACCAAACCGCGACCTACTATATAAAGGCACCTTTCGGGAATACTCTGTGGGGAATCTGTGGATAACTTCATCAATCTGGTAAAGCTTTCAGTGGGGACTGAAAGCGTTGACAGCCTGATCGCCTGGCAGAAATCGCAAAGCGCGCGCGCGCCCTGCGGGCACCCGCGCCATGTCACCCGGATGTGGCCGAAGCGCGAGGGCGAGCTGCTCAACGGCGGCTCGATCTTCTGGGTCATCAAGGGGCTTATCCAATGCCGTCAGCGCATTGTGAGCCTCGAAGAAGTGACCGGAAGCGACGGCACCCGGCGCTGCGCCATCGTGCTCGATCCGGCAATGCACCGCACCCAGACCGCGATCAAGCGGCCGTTTCAGGGCTGGCGCTACCTCAAGCCCGGGGAAAGCCCCGCTGACCTGCCGCAGGGCCGCAGCCAGGAAGAGCCGCTGCCGCCGGAACTGTCGCAGGCGCTGGCCGAAATCGGCGTGATCTGACCGGAACTGACGGGCGCCGCTCCGCCACCCGGCCGGCACGGACAGGCGGTTAGCCGCCGCCTGCCCTACGCCCGCTGGAAGATTACTTCGCTGCCAGATTACTTCAGCAGCGCCAGCAGTTCCTTGGCCGCCGCTTCCGAGGAGGCCGGGTTCTGGCCGGTGACCAGCTTGCCGTCGACGGCAACATACGGCGCCCAATCCTCGCCCTTCTCGTAGTTGCCGCCCTTTTCCTTCAGCATGTCCTCGACCAGGAAGGGCACCACATCGGTGAGGCCCACGGCCTCTTCCTCGCTGTTGGTGAAGCCCGCGACGCGGCGGCCCTTGACCAGCGGCTCGCCATTGCTGTCGGTCACGTGGCGGAACACGCCCGGCGCATGGCAGACGGCGCCGACGGGGCGGTCGGATGCGGCGAAGCTTTGCAGGATCTTGCGGCTATCGGCATCCTCGGCCAAGTCCCACAGCGGGCCGTGGCCGCCGGGATAGAAGACCGCGTCGAACTGATCCGCCTCGACGGAGGCGAGCGTCACGGTACTGGCCAGCGCCTCCTGCGCCGCCTCATCCTGCTTGAAGCGCCGGGTGGCGTCGGTCTGGGCGTCCTCGGAATCGGATTTCGGGTCCAGCGGCGGCTGGCCGCCCTTGGGCGAGGCCAGCGTGATCTCGGCACCGGCGTCGCGCAGCACGTAGTAGGGCGCGGCAAATTCCTCCAGCCAGAAGCCGGTCTTTTCCCCGGTGTTCCCCAGCTGATCGTGCGAAGTCAAAACCATCAGAATCTTCATATCCTGTCCTTTCAGTTGGAGTGTACCCCACCCCAACTATGCCCGGTTTGCAGGATTATAACCCGGGCGCCCCAAAAAAAGGCCGGCGCCCGGGATTACAGAAAGTCCATCTCACCCGCCCGAACCCGCAGGCCCGCGGCTCGGCGGCTCAGCCGTCGAGCTTGGCAAGCAGCGCGTTCAGCGCCGCCTTTTCGGCGCCGGTGCATTTGGCCACCCGGCTGCGCCAGAGCGTCGCCTGGGATTTCAGCACCAGCCCGTCCGAAAGCAGTTTCAGGTGGTTCGCCCGCAGCGTCTCCCCGGTGGAGGTGATGTCAGCCACCATCTCGGCAGTCTCGTTCTTCACCGTGCCTTCGGTGGCGCCCTGGCTGTCGACCAGCTGGTAGTCGGCAATGCCCGCGTCGGTCAGGAACTCGCGTACAAGCCGGTGGTACTTGGTGGCGATCCGCAGCCGGTGCCCGTGCCGCGCGCGGAAGGCCGCGGCCACCGCATCGAGATCGTCGAGCGTGTCAACGTCGATCCAGCACAAGGGCACCGCGAGGATCAGGTCGGCGTGGCCGAAACCGAGAGGCTCCACCTCTTCCAGCTGCTGCTCCCAGCGCGGCAGTTTTTCATGCACCAGATCGGTGCCGGTGACACCCAGATGGATGCGGCCCGCCGCCAGCTCGCGCGGGATCTCGCCCGCAGACAGAAGCACCAGCTCCACCCCGTCGACGCCATCGACGCGGCCGGCATATTCGCGCTCCGCCCCGGTGCGCTCCAGTGTCACACCGCGTTTGGCAAACCAGTCGAAGGTCTTCTCCATCAGCCGCCCTTTGGACGGCACCCCAAGCTTCAGCGTCATGGCTTGCCCGCCTCCAGTTGCAGCATCAGATCCGGCCGCAGCACCCCGCCCACGGCCGGGATCTCCTCACCCTCACCCAGCCTGCGGGTCAGCGCGTCATAACGCCCGCCGCTGGCGACCGGCGGCAGATCGGGGCGCGTGGCGGGGTAGAAGCCGAAGACGAAGCCGTCGTAATACTCCATCGAGGTGCGCCCGTAGGAGGCTTCGAAGTCGAGCGTGTCGACATCGACCCCGCGTGCCTTCATCGCTGCGGTGCGCGCCTCCAGCCGGTCCAGCGCCGGGGTGATCGCGGGCAGATCGACCGCAATGTCGCGCATCCGCTCCAGCGCGAAAGGCACGGTTTCGCGCACCGCCATCAGCGCCTCTAGCGCCAGCAGCTCATGCTCGGGGATAGGCGCAGCGGCGGCATCGGCGCGCAAGGCCTCGATCCGCTCCTGGATCTCGGAGGCACGGCGCTTGCCGATTTCCACCGTCGAGCCCGTCAAAACGCCCTCGGAGGTCAGGAGCTTCTTGCGGCCCGCCGGCACCGGCGTGCGCCCGGCATAACGGTCCAAGAGCGCGCGGAAGCGGCGCGGCCGCCAGATGTGGCGCATCAGCGCCGCCTTGCGCTTCTCCGTGGTCTCCAGCCCCTCGACCGCGGCCATCAGGATGCCGATATCGCCGGTCGCCGCGCGCAGCGGCAGCCCGCGCACCTGCAGGGCAAACAGCGCGAACACCTCGGCATCAGCCGCCGCCGCATCGTCGCGTTCGAAGACCTCATAGCCGACCTGCAGATATTCGTTGGGCCGGTCCGGATCGATCTCCTGGCGGCGGAACACCTCGCCTGAGTAAGTATATCGGGCGGGTTCAGCGCCGTCGCGCATATGCGCCTCCACCACCGGCACGGTGAAATCGGGACGCAGCATCTGCTCGCCGCGCAAGGCATCCGAGGTGACATAGGCGCGGCCGCGGATATCCTCGCCATAGAGATCAAGCAGCGTGCCTGCGGGCTGCAGCAGCGGTGTGTCCACCACCTGCGCGCCCGCGGCCTCGAACCGCAGCCGAAGCATCGCGGCCCGGGCCTGCACGGAGGCCTGGGCTTGCGAACGGACCGTCATGCGCCGCCCTGCCCGTCGAGGATTTCACGCACTTTCGCAACCAGTTCCGCGCGCGGCACTTCGAACTGGCTCGGGCGCTCCTTCCACTCTTCCAGGGTGGCGCTTTCGGCGATCTTCGCGCCCAGGATCAGGTCCTTGATCTGCACGATGCCCTTTGCCTTCTCGTCGCCGCCTTCGATCACGGCAACCGGCGAGTTGCGCTTGTCCGCGTATTTCAGCTGATTGCCGAAGTTCTTGGGGTTGCCCAGGTAGACCTCGGCGCGGATGCCCGCGGCGCGCAGTTCGGCTACCATCGCCTGGTAATCCGCCATCCGGGCGCGGTCCATCACGGTGACCACCACCGGGCCCGTCGCCTGCGCCTGGATGCGGCCCTTCTCGCGCAGCGCGGCGAGCAGCCGGTCGACCCCGATAGAGACACCGGTTGCGGGCACTTCCTGGCCGGTGAAGCGCTTCACCAGATCGTCATAGCGCCCGCCGCCCGCAACCGAGCCGAACTGCCGCTTGCGGCCTTTCTCGTCGAGGATCTCGAAGGTCAGTTCCGCTTCGAACACCGGGCCGGTGTAATAGCCAAGCCCGCGCACCACGGAGGGGTCGATCTCGATCCGGTCAGGGCCGTAGCCGCCCGCGGCCAGCAGCTCGCCGATCTGCTCCAGCTCGGCAATGCCCTCCTGGCCCGCCTTGCTGTCGCCCACCGCAGCGCGCAGGTTGGCGATCGTGCCAGTAGCATCCGCCGCCTTGGAGGTGAGGAACGCCAGCACCGGCGCGGCCTGATCCTCGCTCAGGCCAACCCCGTCGATGAAGGCGCCGGACCCGTCGAGCCGCCCCTTGGTCAGCAGCTCGCGCACGCCCGCTTCGCCCACCTTGTCGAACTTGTCGATGGTGCGCAGCACGTCCTCGCGCTTGCCGTCCGTGTCTTCCAGCCCCATCGCCTCCAGGACGCCGTTCAGGACCTTGCGGTTGTTGACCCGCACCAAATAGTCGCCGCGCGAAATGCCGACGGTCTCCAGCGTGTCGCTGAGCATCGCGCAGATCTCCGCATCGGCCGCCATCGAGGCGCTGCCGACAGTATCCGCATCACATTGATAAAACTGGCGGAACCGCCCCGGCCCCGGCTTCTCGTTGCGCCAGACCGGCCCCATCGCATAGCGCCGGTAGGGCGTCGGCAGATCGTTGCGGTGCTGGGCGTAGACCCGCGCCAAGGGCGCCGTCAGGTCATAGCGCAGCGCCATCCAGTCGCCCTTATCGTTCTCGTCGAACTCCTGCCAGGCAAAGACCCCCTCGTTCGGGCGGTCCACATCGGGCAGGAACTTGCCCAGTGCCTCGACGGTCTCCACCGCCGAGCTTTCCAGCGCCTCGAACCCGTAATGATGATACACACCCGCGATGGCCCGCAGCATCTCGCTGCGCTGGGTCACCTCCGCACCGAAATAGTCACGGAACCCCTTCGGCGTCTGCGCCTTGGGGCGGGGCTGTTTCTTCACTTTGGCCATCTCGGCCTCCTCGCGGGTGGTTGGGTCAATTGCTCGCCGCGGGGTCTAGCCCAAGCGCCGCCCCGCGGCAAGGCACGAGGCCCGCGCCCAAGGCCGCATCCCGCATATTCACCTTGCAAAAATACTCCCGCCGGAAGCACCGCGTCTTTGTGCAGCAAAGGCGCATCGCTGGACCATGGCCCGGCCTCAGATCTCCGCAAAATCCCCGCCGCGCCCGCGGCCTGCGGCAAAGCGCGCAGCGCCTGCCTGCCCCTCGGCGGCAAAGACTGCGGCCGAGCGCCACTCGCGCCGCAGCGCCGCCGCCAGCTCCGCAGGCTGCATCCGCGCGGACAGGTGATCGGCGCGCAGGCAGAGCTGCGGGAAGCGGGTGAGATCGCGGGCCAGCTCCAGCGCCGTCTCCAGCGCCGCGCCGCGCGCGCACGTGCGATTGGCAAAGCCGAGCTGCAGTGCCTCCTCAGCCCCCGCCGCGCGCCCTGTGAGGATCAGGTCGTTGGCCCGCCCCTGACCCAGTATCTGCGGCAGCCGAACGGTGCCGCCGTCAATCAGCGGCACGCCCCAGCGGCGGCAGAACACCCCGGTGACGGCCCCCTCCGCCATCACCCGCAGATCGCACCAAGCGGCAAGCTCCATCCCGCCCGCCACTGCCGGGCCTTCGATGGCGGCAATCACCGGCTTCGGCAGCATCAGCCGCGAGGGTCCCATTGGCCCCGGCAAGGGCGCGCCAACCGGATCGTCCCAGCCCCCGGGGATGTCCAGCCCCGCGATCCAGCTTTCCGCCGCGCCGGATCCTGCCGACTTCAGATCGAAGCCGGCGCAGAAACAGCCGCCCTCCCCGGTCAGCACGGCTACTTGCGCTTCCGGGTTGGCCTCGAACCCCAGGAATGCGTCGTAGAGCGCCTGCGCGGTCCCCGGGTCCACCGCGTTGCGGGCCTCGGGCCTGCACAGGGTGACGGTGGTGATGCCTTCGCGGGTCTCGCTGCGGATCGTCATGGCCGGCCCTCCTCCGGCGGCAAGCCTGATACACCCCGGGCTGGACGGGCAAGCCCCTTGCGCCTATGACGTCACGGCGCAGCGCAGGAGAGCAAGGATGCAGCATCTGGAAGAGCAAATCGCCCATCTGACCCGCAGCGTCGACGAGATGAGCGAGGTGATCGCCCGCCAGCAGCAGGAGATCGAGGTCCTCACCCGCCGGGTCGCCATGCTGATGCAGCGCGAGGCCGACCGGCAGCAAGAGGGCAGCGGCGGTGCGGTCTTCGGCGACGAGCGCCCGCCGCACTACTGACGGCCGCGGCGGCGCGCCGAAGCCTGCCACGGGGGCAAGAATTTTCCAAAATTCTTGCCCGGAAAATTCGGATTTTCCGGGCCGCCAAACGCCGGGCACGCGCCTGACGCCGCGGGATCGTGCAAATCCGGCGCACATTAACCTCCGCGAAAGAGAACTTCTGCACTTATCTTTTGCGCAGAAATGACGAGAAACGGGAATTCGACGTGGCACGCAATGCAGAGCTGGTCCGCTTTTGGTTCGAAGAAGTCTGGTACCGTGACAACAATGAGGTGCTGGGCGAGATGTTTTCGCAAGACACCTCCGCCACCGGCCCGGTCTCCAGCCTGATGGGCACGCAGTTCATCGCCTCGGATTTCGTGACCACGATGAAGGCCCTGCTGGGCGGCGCGCCGGAGTTCGAGTTTTCGGTGTTCGAGGAAGCCGGCGACTGGGTGATCACCTGTTTCACCGTGAAGGTCCTGAACCACCCGCGCCGCCCGCCGTTCGATTTCGACGGCCAGATGATCTTCAAGGTCGCGGACGGCCGCATCAGTGCGATCCACTCCAGCCTGAACTACATCAAGCTGTTCGAGGGTCTGGGCCAAATGCCGCCCGACACTCTGCCGGTCTGCCTTAGCGGCGCCGAGCTGGTCTGGATATAGCCCGGCACCGCTGACCGGACCGCCCGTGGGCGGGGTTTCGCGAACCGGTGGAGTGGCGTGCCCGTAGCCATAAAAGGCATTTCATGCCTTCCCTGGCCGACTGCACAATCTTGCGCTCAGTTAGCCTAACCCGACAACCACCCCGTCCGGGCGAACTGGCGCAGGCCAGAGGCGCCGCACGCCAGTCTTCCGCCTCTGAAGATACCCAGGACTGCACTTGGGTACAGTTGGACACCTCCGGAAACCTCTGGTTGATCGGCGGATAACGTGATTCACTTCCCGCGCAACGGGGAGGCGGCCATGTCGAGGCAAGCAGGCTTCTGGAGCGTTGATGACCGGCTGGCGGAGATCTCGGCGGGTGGCGATCCGCTGGAGACATTGAATGCCACGGTGGATTTCGAGCGCTTTCGGCCAATTCTTGAGTGCGCGGCTGGCAGGCCGCGCAGTTCCAAGGGCGGTCGACCGGCTTTGGACATTGTGCTGAAGTTCGGAATGCTGGTGCTGCAGAGCCTGCATGGACTGTCGCTCGAGGGAACCGAGCGTATGGTTCGGGACCGGCTCAGCTGGATGCGGTTCTGCGGTCTCGGGATCGCCGGCACAGTGCCGGACGCGAACAC
>NZ_JBMERR010000049.1:0-9258 GCF_048820915.1 Cribrihabitans pelagius
GATCATGTTCGGCAGGCTGAAGGATTGGCGGCGTGTGGCGACCCGATACGACAGATGCCCGAAGGTCTTCCCCTCAGCCATCGCCCTCGCCGCACTCGTCATTTACTGGCTATGAGTCCTGACCCTAAGGCGATGCGGCTCCCTGATACCTGGACCGGATTGGCCTTTGCCTGTCTTGGCGGCTTTGTCGTGCTGCGGGTCACAGGCTTCCCGGAGCCGGCGGGAGCCGCCTCCCCGAGGCTTTTTCCTTATATCATCGGCAGTGCCTTTGCGGGGCTCGGTCTGGCGATTGCGGCGCGCAGTATATACGCGTCGCCGGGCCAGGCCGGCCGCGCGTTCCGGCCGCAGGCCGACGACTGGATGCGCAAGCCGCTGCACATGCTGCGCGTGTTTCTGATCCCTGCAACCGTTGTGCTTTTCGGCCTTCTCTCCCCCGTCTTCGGCACAGTGCTTGTGGCGGTGCCCCTGATCTTCATCAACGCCTTGGCCTGGCAGGAGAAGCCTTGGCCAGCCCTGATTACATCCGCTGCCATTTGCGTCGCCGTCACGCTGTTCTTCACAAAGGTGATGCGCGTGCCGCTGCCAGCCGGGCCTTTGCCCGGCCCCTGGTTCTGAGGTCCCATCATGGATGTCTTTCTGTCCTCACTAGAAATGGTCCTGACGTTTCAGGTCCTTGGTGTCATCCTGCTCGGGGCTGTCTTCGGATTGCTCGTCGGCGCCACCCCCGGTCTCAGCGCGACAATGGCGGTTGCCCTGCTGGTTCCGGTGACCTTTTTCCTGTCGCCGGTCGCAGCTATCGGCGCCATCGTGGCGTGTTCGGCAATGTCGATTTTTGCCGGTGATATTCCGGGCGCGCTGCTGCGCATCCCGGGCACGCCCGCCTCTGCCGCTTATATGCGGGAACTGGACGCGCTGACCCGGAAAGGCCGCCTGGACCTTTCGCTGGGCCTGCCGATGTGCGTTTCGGTCACGGGCGGGCTGATCGGAACTCTGGTGCTGGCGCTGGCCGCGCCGCAATTGGCCCGCGTGGCGCTGAAATTCTCGAGTTTCGAATATTTCTGGCTGGCCGTTCTTGGCCTGTCCTGCGCGACGATGGTGGCCGGCCGCGACCGGCTGAAGGGCATGGTGTCGCTGATGCTGGGTCTGGCGCTGACCATGGTTGGGCTGGATGTAACCACCGGCCTGCCGCGCTATACCTTTGGCGTCATCGACCTGCAGGCTGGCGTCTCGCTGATTGCGGTCATGATCGGGGCATTAGCTCTGGCAGAAATTCTGCGCACGGCCTCTGCAGAGATCACCAATCCGCAAAAACCGGCGGCGGCAGGTCTGTCGATCCTCAAAGGCCAGTTCGGAAACCTGTGGCGCTTCAAGGTGCCGGTGCTGCGCGGCAGCCTGCTGGGCACGGTGATCGGCGCCCTGCCCGGCGCCGGCGCGGACATCGCCGCATGGATCGCCTTTGCGATCAGCCAGCGGTTTTCCAAGGTCAAGCAAAACTACGGCAAAGGGGAGCCGGAAGCCATCGCAGGCTCGGCCTCGGCCAACAACGCAGCCCTCTCCGGCAGCTACTTGCCCGCGCTGGTGTTCGGAATTCCCGGCGACTCGATCACCGCGTTCGTCGTGGGGGTTCTGGTCCTCAAGGGCATCCAGCCTGGCCCGATGGTGCTGCTGACCTCGCCCGACCTGGTGAATGCGATCTACATCGTTTTCATCCTTGCCAACCTGCTGATCATTCCTCTGGGTCTGGCAGCGGTGATGGGCGGGCGTCACGTTCTGGGGTTGCGCCCGGGCCTGCTGTACCCTGCGATCCTGCTGATGTGCGTGCTGGGCACCTTTGCCACCAACAATGCGCTGTTCGATCTGTGGACCCTGGCCGCCATCGGCGTGCTGGTCTGGATCATGGAAGCCAACGACTATCCTGCCGCGCCAATGGTGCTGGGTCTGGTGCTGGGCAAGATTGTCGAGGAAAGCTTCATGTCCAGCATGATCAAGGCCGACGGCAATCTGCTGGGCTTTTTCAAACGGCCCATCGCCGGAACGCTGGGAGTCATCACGATCCTTGTGTGGCTTGTCCCCCTGTTTTTCTCACGGCGCGGCCGCCGCGCCGTCCGCTCTGAACTTTCGTAATCCAACCAAAGGAGACTTCCGATGCCTGTCGAAGCCGACAAGGTCGAAGACCGCAACGACGCATTGACACCCTATCAATTGCCGTTCCCCAAGGACGCTGCCGAAGAAATCGTCATCCCCGAAGCCA
Organism: Cribrihabitans pelagius; assembly: GCF_048820915.1. NCBI lineage: Bacteria > Pseudomonadati > Pseudomonadota > Alphaproteobacteria > Rhodobacterales > Paracoccaceae > Cribrihabitans > Cribrihabitans pelagius. The sequence continues at coordinate 2,252 of NZ_JBMERR010000049.1, forward strand.
TCGCAACCGATGAACGGGTCTGGGTGCCGCAGTCGGAAAGCGTGTCCTTTCGCCCGCTCTGCCTCAACGCGTCGCAAGGGTACTGGATGAACCTGCTGCGCGTGCGCAAGTCCGGTGTTCTGTCGCGCCACCGTCACCCGCAACCGGTGCATGGCTTTGTTCTGAAGGGGCGCTGGCACTATCTGGAGCATGACTGGGAAGCCCGCGAAGGCGGCTATGGCTACGAGCCTCCAGGTGAAACGCACACGCTGGTCGTGCCCGATGACGTGACCGAAATGATCACATTTTTTCAGGTCAACGGCGTAATGCTCTATGTTGACCCCTACGGCAAAACCATGGGCTACGAGGACGTCTTCAGCAAAATCGAGATGTGCCGCAACCATTACGAAGAAGTCGGTCTTGGCGCCGGTTTCGTAGACCAGTTCATCCGCTGATGTCCGGGTCTGCACAATCAAGCGCTTGGGCTGCGCCGTTTCTTGACGGCCGACGGGTCATGATCACAGGCGGCTCCTCCGGTATCGGCCGCGCCATAGCGGAGGCCTTTGCCCTATCTGGCGCGCAGGTGGTCGCCACTGCCGTGACCGAAGCTGAGGTCGACGCCGCAACGCAATGGGCTGAGACCAAGGAACTTTCATCTTGCCTCTCCTTCAGGACGCTGGACGTCTGCAACGGCGAGGCCGTCACCCGCGAGGTCGGAGGCATCGACGATCTGTTCGCACTGGTCTGCTGCGCTGGCGTGATCCGGCGCGGTGACGCGCTGTCGCCGGATATTTTCGCCAAGGTCGTCGACGTGAACCTGAACGGCGGGATGCGCTGTGCCCACGCCGCGAAACCGGCGCTGGCAAAAACCGGCGGTTCCATCGTGATGACCGCATCCATGCTGTCCTTCTTTGGCGGTGGTCTGGTGCCGGGATATCCCGCCTCCAAGGGCGGCGTGGCCCAGCTGACAAAATCCCTGGCCATCGCATGGGCGCCCGAGGGCATTCGCGTGAACGCCATTGCACCGGGCTGGATCAGGACACCGCTCACCTCGGCCCTGCAGCAGGATGAAAGCCGCGCGCAACCGATCCTGTCGCGCACGCCGATGAACCGCTGGGGCGAACCCGAAGATCTCGCCGGTCCCGCGCTGTTCCTGACAACGCCATTGGCGGGGTTCATGACAGGCACGGTGGTGCCCGTGGATGGCGGCTACGCGATCGCGTAAACACAGAAAGGTCGAAACATGAAAGCGCTGGTCTATACCGGACCGCGCACCATAGAGGTGCGCGATATCGCCAAGCCGCAGGCAAAGGGAGGAGAAGTCCTGCTGAAGATCCGCTATTGCGGGGTCTGCGGCACCGATATCGGCATCTACGGCGGCACCCATCCCCGGGCCACAGCTCCGCTAACGCTGGGCCATGAATTTGTCGGAGAGGACATCGAGGGCTCAAAGCGCTTTGCGGCCGGTCATCGGGTGGTGGCCTATCCGCTGATCTCTTGCGGAACATGTTATGCCTGCCGGACGGGGCAACCGCATGTCTGCGGCAGCCTGCATCTGCTCGGCATCGATAGGGAAGGCGGAATGGCGGAATATCTCGCCGTGCCCGAAGATATGCTGTTCGCAGTTCCCGGTGAAATGAGCGACCGGGTCGCAGCGCTGGTGGAGCCAATGGCTGTGGCGCAGCGCGCCGTGGAACAATCGGGCCTGGCGCTGTCGGACCGTGCCGCGGCCTTGGGAGCCGGGCCAATCGGCTTGCTGGTTGCCTTGGCGGCCCGTCAGGCCGGAGCGGCCAAGGTGATTGCCTCCGACATCGATCCCTTCCGCCTGTCGTTGGCAGCGTCTTTCGGCTTTGTTCCCGTCGATCTGCGCAACCAGGGCCTGCAGGAGCAAGTTTTGGCCGAAACCGCCGGGGACGCCGTCGACGTGGTCTTTGAGTGCGCAGGGGCCGAACCGGCCGCAAGGGATATGACCCGCATCCTGCGCTCCGGCGGCACGATATGCCTTGCGTCCTTGCACAAGGCCCCCTGCCCGGTGGCCCTGCTGGACATTGCGTTCAAGGAGCTTCGCCTGATCGGGTCACGTGTCTATACCAAGGAGCAATTCGGGCGCAGCATCCCACTGGCTTCTGCCCTTGCCGATGATCTCGAAAAATTGATCACGCGGACGCTGCCGCTGAGCGCCGCGGATTCAGCCTTCGACTTTATAGCCGACCCGAACAAGAACGGCGTGAAGGTACTGATTGATTGCATGGAAGCGCAGGACAAAGGCTGATCCGCCTATTGCTTGGCCGCATGAAGACCTGAGATCACCCACACCTGGGCCGAATGCGTTACGGGGTGACATGCCCCCCGCTGGTTCCTCGCTCATGAGGAGAGTCTGCGGGTTCGTACGCTGCCCCCGAACCTTGGACCACCGGAAGCTTGAATTTCCCGGCTCTTTCACGATGACGGGCTGGTGACGCCATCGGCATAATGCATGGCAATCGGGACGTTGTATCCGATCGCACTGTGAGGTCTGTCCTCGTTGTAGTGTCTACGCCAATCCTCCAGCTTTTCGCGGGCATCCGCAAGGCTCAAGAACAAGAGTGCGAGCAAACATTCCGCCCTCAGCTTGCTGTTGAAAGCTTCGATGAACCCGTTGTGAGTGGGCTTTCCGGGCCGTGAGAAGTCGAGGGTGACACCGTTGGCAAAGGCCCAGAGATCGAGGTCACGCGAGATGAATCCACTGCCGTTGTCGAGTCTGATCGTTTTCGGGCAGCCGATCCGCCCGCAGACCCGTTCGAGCGATTGCACGACATCTTCTCCCCGGCAGGAGAATCTGGGATCGGCAGCCGGGCACAGCCGCGAATGCGTGTCGACGATGGTCAGGATGCGGAGTCTGTTGCCCAAGGCAAGCTGGTCGCAAACGACGTCCCTTCCGGCAGATTGCGCTTGCGCAATCGTCTGCCGGGCAAGGCATCGCCCAGACATCCTTCAGCCCGGCGGCTTGGCCTTAAACTGATCTGTGAAGTGCCGGCGCTTCGCCATTTTCGTATCCCTTCAAAGGTTTGGGATACACCTTCGCCAGCTGTCCAATTTTCTGGGGCCACTTCAGATGGCCTTGGGCATGCCAGAATCAGCCAAGCCCCCGCCGTTGACAGGGGCTTGGTTGGAAACGGTGGTTGCGGGAGCAGGAATTGGACACCGCTTCATACAAGCCGGATAGCACGTGGGCGCAAGCTCCCATGCAGCACGCGATTAAATTCAAAGCCCCGAGGCCCCGCAGAGCCGTCTTCCGTTTCAGGGTTCGGGCCGGTTCGTACGGCGCCAATGCGCAGAGAATGCACTTCGCAGCGTCACGCCCGGGCCGCCGGTCAACCGCGCAAGCGGCCGCTACCATGCTGCGCCGCGGCCCGCCATTCCTGCCGTAAGCTGCGATAGCAAAGTCACACGCGGGGCGAAATCAGGCACTTCGGGACAAAGCTGTCGGATGCCCGAGATAGCCGGATGCCTGTGCGTCCGGAAACCCCTTGCCTGACCGAAAGGCCTGGTTCGCGCCCCCGACCTATTTCCGCAGTCATGATCTCTCCCGATCTATGGCGGCTTTCAACGCCGGTCGATCGGCACAGCGCCTTATCCAGGCTTGGACGGAGGGGTGTTCCGGCATGGCATCCGGAAGCCAATGGAAGGGGCTCGACAGAAGCAAGTCGGCCGCTGAATAGTCCTCGCCGAGAAGATAGGGCTGGCCGTCCAGCGCTTCGGACAGGCGGGCGAAAACGGCATCCAGATCGCGGAACGTCGCGTGCAAGATGGGATGATCGATCTTCGCCCAGTCGAGCACCAGCACGGGCTCCATCACGCCCTGATAATAGAACAGCCAGCTCAGGAATGCCCCGCGCTGCGGGTGCCCGGCGGGACGGCCGAGCCCCGCCTCGGGGAATTTGTCCGTCAGGAAGGCGGCGATGGCACCGCGCTCGCGCACATGGTCATTTCCGTCGGTCAGGTAGGGCACCTTCTTCTCGGGATGCGGATTGCGCGGGTCCGGACCGCCACTGCCATCCTGCCGGGCGACCGTGACGCCGATCACGTCGATACGGTCGGCGAGGCCCATCTCCTCGATCAGGGCGAGGATGGAGGTCGAGCGGGAGTTCGCGGCGTGGTAGAGTGTCAGCATGGGTAGCTCCTGGAATTGCGTCATGCCTTGACTTAACCTCAGGCTGCTGACAGATCCCGTCAGCATGGCCCGGACCGACCGCCTCATGCGCCTGATGGATGCGCTGCGCCGCATGCCCGCGCCGGTCACGGCCGCGCGGCTGGCGGCGGAGACGGGCGTGTCGAGGCGGCAGCTCTACCGGGACATCGCCACGCTGCGCGCGGGCGGCGCCCTGATCGATGGCGAGGCCGGGGTGGGTTACCGGCTGACCGAGGACCCCGCCCTGCCGCCGCAAAGCTTCTCCCGGCTGGAAATCGAAGCCCTCGTCCTCGCCGTGGGGGAATTGCGACAGACAGGCGACGCAGTACTGGAAGAGGCAGGCCGTTCGGCGCTTGCCCGGATCATCGCCACGCTGGCCGACGGGCAATCACAACAAGCCATGCACACCGTCTTGCGCAGCTTCCGTCCGCCGCCTGCCCGCGTGGACCTCACGGTGGACATGGCGCTTCTGCGCCGGGCCTGCTGGGAGGAACTGGCGCTCGATGTGCAGTATCGTGACCTCAAGGGCCGGGTTACACAGCGCGAGGTCTGGCCCCTCGGCATCAGCTACTCGGACGGCACACTGATGGTGCTGGTCTGGTGCTGCCTGCGGCAGGACTGGCGCGTCTTCCACGCCGCGGGGATCGAGCTCGCCTGCCTCAACGGTCGCAGCTTCCGCCCCCGGCGTGTGTCTTTGCTGCGCGGCTACGCGGCGCGACGCGCCGCTCCCGGACCGTCCGCGAAAGTGTAGGAGCGACCGATCCTGACAGGGATTCCGACTAAAGCCGTTCGGTTTCAGCCTGAGATATGTGCTGCAGCCTGAAAGAAGTTTCAGCACTCATCCGGGGTGAACATCCGGAAAATATCGCCGAGCGCGTGGAAAAGATCGGTAAAGGTCCGGGTACCGATCTTGCGCAGGTGGGATTTGAGCTTGGAAAAAGCCTGCTCGATGGGATTGAGGTCCGGTGAGTATGGCGGCAGGTATAGAAACCAGCATCCTGCTTGCCGGAGCGCCTCTGCCGCTTCGGCGTTCCGGTGCGTGGCCAGATTGTCGAGAATGACGACGGTGCCGGGCGACAGTTCCGGCACAAGCACCTCGCGGACATACGCGGCGAAAGCTGGACCGTCCATTGCCCCCTTGATGACCCAGGGTGCGATCAGGGCGTTGCAGGTAAGGCCTGCAATGAATGTCTGAGTTCCCCAGCTTCCGAAGGGTGCGTCCATCCCGAGACGCTGTCCGCGCCGAGCGCGGCCCCGCAACCGGGTGAGGTTGGTTCTGACCGAAGTTTCGTCAATGAACACAAGGCGTTCTGGCTGCCATTGCATTGCGGGCATACGGCGTGCCAGCCAATCGCACCGCGCGCTCTTTACCCTTGCGCGGCGGCGCTCCGTGGCCACCAGCGATTTTTTTAAGGTGAAGCCGAGGCGCGGCGGGAGGGCGGCAATCGAGGAATGGCGTACCTCGACGCCTCCTGCCCCCAGCAGCGCATCGCGCAATTCAAAGAGCGTGATATCCGGATCCTGAACAACAAGCTCCTCGAAAAATGCCCTGTAAGGAGCCAGCTTGCCCCCTCCGCGGGGGCGTCCTTGCGGGGCAGGATCAGCATGACCGCGCGTCCGGATCTCGCGCGCCCGTCTCGCACCCGTGGCAGGTGAAAGCTTCAGCCGCAAGGCCGCCGACCGTCCGCTCAAGCCTTCCTCGATGTATTCCTGAAATCGCGCACGAAGCGCCCACGGCAAAGGTGCTGACATGAACCATCCTCCTGAAAAGGATGAAACACAAACAGAAGGCCAACGGAGCTCCCCGATTCAGGGTTTCACCGAACGGCTTTAATGGGATGAACTGCCTTCCCGCCGAGACCGCGGCTCTTGTCGTGGAGATCAGCGGAGAAAGAGGAGGATGCCGATGGAGATCGCCGTTCTGGGCATTGATCCGGGGAAGACGACTTGCAGTGTCGCGGGTCTCGATGGTGGCGGCGAGGTCGTTCTGCGCAAGCGCGTTCAACGTCATCGGCTGCTGGCCTTTCTGTCCGGGCTTTCGCCGTGCATCGTGGCGATGGAGGCGTGCGGCGGCGCTCGCTACATTGGTCATTTCTGCGCCGGGCACGGCCATGAGCCGCGCCTGATGTCGCCGCTCTATGTCCGCCCCTGCGTGAAGGTCCGCAAGACCGGCGACCGGGACGCCGAGGCGATTGCCGAAGCAGCGACGCGTCCGGCCATGTGCTTTGTGACATTGAAAACGCCCAGGCAACTCGACCTTCAAGCATTGCGCCGGGCACGGGAACGCCTTGTCCAGAACCGGACCCGGTTGGTGAGCCAGGCCCGTGGCTTCCTGATGGAGCGGGGCATCCGCACCGGCACCGGCCGACATGTCTTTCAGCGTGAGTTGACACGGCTGCTCGAGAGTGACGACATGCCCCTGATGTCCGCCATGCTCCGCATTCTGTCCGCCATGGCGGCCGAACTGAGCGAAATGAATGAGCGTGTTGCCGCTGTCGATGCCGAAATCCGCGGCCATGCACGCCACAATGCGGACATGCAGCGTTTGATGGTGATCCCCGGCGCCGGTCCTGCGACCGCTACCGCGCTCGTTGCGGCAATCGGCGATGGCAGCAGTTTCACGCGCGCGCGGGACCTGTCAGCCTGGCTCGGGCTGGCACCGAGGCAGATCACGACTGGCGGAAAAGCGCGTCTCATCGGTATCTCCAAGCACGGTAACAGCTATCTGCGGAAGCTGGACACCTCCGAAAACCGTGATTTTCTGATGTGCGGGGTAATATGAGCAGCCCTGGGGGGCTGCTACTGCGGCCTGATTGGCTTAGCGCTGTAGGTTCGAGGGGCGTGAGCCGTTAGGCGG
>NZ_JBMERR010000050.1:0-7749 GCF_048820915.1 Cribrihabitans pelagius
AGGGCCGCGTGGAACGCGCCACCCGCACGTTGCAGGACCGGCTGGTGAACGAACTGCGGCTGGCCGGCATCTCTGACATGGAGGCGGCCAATGCGTTCCTTTCCGGTTTCATGGAACGGTGCAATGCCAAGTCCGCCAGGCCGCCAGCCTGCCCAGCAAATATGCGGACAGCTGCGAATTCGCGGACGGGCGGCGGGAGTTCCGCTGGAAGGGGATCCAGCTCCCCTCCCCGGCTTTCGGCAAGGATCAGCGCGTCCCCCAGGCGGCCCTTACGGAGAACAAGCGCCTCGGCGCCGGGCTGGAATTCATCAAGGCCGAACAGGACAAGGCCCCTCCGAAGAAGCGCCGCGTCGGAAAACAGCGCACACGTTATCAGCCGACAGGAAGGCGCAACGACGGCGGGAATACACTGGCAGACCGCAAGCCCAGGGCAACCCGCGCAGCCAGCCAGGGTTCTGATATTTGAGGTCTACTCCCTGCCAGGCTGCGCTCCCGTCCGGGCCCTTGGTGACATTCCTGCTTTGCGCGGCCGGTGACATTTCTGGATGGTTGCAACAAAAAGCCGTGCAGGGGGGGCGCGCTACCCTCAACTGCGACTCTTGTTAGAAAACAGTATGTTGTCTGACGAGAGGAAACGAAATGGGAGCTGTTTACAGCCAGCTGAGTATCACGGAACGGCGCAAGATTGAACGCTGGAGGCATGCGAAGGTCCCTGTGAACGAGATGGCGCGCGTCCTTGGACGCTGCAGATCGACGATATTCCGGGAGTTGAAGCGGAACCATTTCTCCGATCCCTGCCTGCCGAAATGTGATGGCTATTATGACGCCGCAGCGCAGCTGATGGCGGCCGGCCGACACGCGCGGCAACGCAAGCTGATCCGCGATCCGGAGTTGTGCCGCCGTGTCGTCGGGCGGCTGAAGCATGGCTGGACGTCAGAACAGATCGGCAACCGGATGATCCATGAAGGCGCCAGGCTGCGGGTCTGCCAGGAAACCATCTACCGGCACATCTATTCCAAGGAAGGTATGGCGCAGGAGCTTTGGTGGTACTTGCCAACCCACCGCACGGCCCGCAGGCCGAGGCGGGCCCGCAAGCGCCAGAAGCCAAAATTCCATCGTGATGTCAGTATCCTGATCCGGCCCGACGACGTCGCGCACAGACGTCAATTCGGTCACTGGGAGGCAGATCTTATGCTGTTCAAACAAAGCCTTGGACAGTCCAACGTGACCTCAATGGTTGAGCGCGTCAGCCGCTTCACGGTTCTCTTAAAGAACCCGAACAAGCGTACCAAACCGGTCATGGGCAATATCATGAAGGCAATCAGCGACTTGCCTCTTGCTGCACGCAAATCCATCACATTCGACCGCGGCACCGAATTCATCTCCTGGCCGCATCTGCAAGCACAGACCGGTCCGCAGACATGGTTTTGCGACCCCTCCTCGCCTTGGCAAAAGGGCACGGTTGAGAACACAAACCGGCGGGCCCGGCGATGGCTCCCGCGGAAGCGCGATATTCGGCAGTTCTCAGATCACGACATGAAAGTAATTTGCGACCGCCTTAATAACACGCCCCGCAAATGCCTCGGGTGGAAAACACCCGCAGAGGTATTCAGAGAGAAGATGATGGAAGAACTGGGCCGATCCCCCTACCCTCAGAGGCAATAGGAGTCGCGGTTCAGGTATCGCTCACACGCAGGCATCGCTCCACCATCTGCCGCACGCGCAACCGTTTCGAGAACCGCTCGCTGCCGTATCGAGCGGCTATTGCGGTGCGACTGCGCAGCGGAGCGCGGCCGCCAGCACTCCCCGGCGCGGCCCGAACGGGCGCAGCATCCAATGAAGCAACGGCCCGACAACGTTCAAACGATCCGGGCCGGCTGCCCGCAGCATAGCGCGGGGCTGGTGCCCCCGGCTTCAGCCCGGCCGGACGCAACGCCGCCCCGGCGGCAGCTGCGGGCTCCACGCCATCTGCATGGCCCGGCCCTGCTTGTCCTGTGCTCCCGAACCTGTCCGGAGCTCCGTGCCGCAAGTGCCGTCAGGAGGGGGCCTCCCCCTCACCGACCGCCGCTCCCGGAGGAAACGGCGCCCGGCTTCAGGAGGGAGCGGATCCGGCATCCGCATTCTTGCCGACAATGATGGCAAAATTTTCGCAATACCCGCTGACAAATGCCAGCTGCAGCAATGAAAAAAACCTCCAGGCCGCATAAACCGGAAAGAACGCAGTGAAATAACTTGACCAGTAGCATCTCTCCAGATGAAAGATCCGGCCTCCATTTTCCGATATGATTGCCTTGAATTCCGGTGGCGAGCAGCGGTTATAGAATGCAGGAAACCCGTCGGTTTCCTTATGCGGAAAGATCGAGTGCAGCAGCCGCCGCTTGAGGCCCTCGGGAAGCCATCTGTTCAGATGCGCGAACACCGCGTGCCTGCACGGTGTCCTGATCAGGGCGTGCCCCCCGGGCTTCAAGGCAGAAAGCAGGTTTTCCAAAGCCTTCCGGGTATCCCGCACGTGTTCCAGCGTGCTTTTGCAGATAATGATGTCAAAGGGTTCCTCATCCGGCGGGAACCCAGAAGTGACATCCAGCACCCGCGTGTAGGAATACGCTCCAAGCGGGGCATTGGCCAATTCTTCGGGATCAATGTCGATTCCGACATAAGTGATGTCATTTTCCCTGACGAAGCTGCCATTCAGAAAGGGCTGCTTGCCGCCGCCGAGGTCGGCAATGCGCATTCCCGGTCTGATATAAGGCATGATGTCCGGAAACGTGTCCGACTGCTGTGCTGAAAGCCGGTCCGAGAACAATCGATCATACACCCGTGACGCCTTGATGTTGACCGAAACAAAACTTCTCAGAATACTTTTTAGAACGCCCGACCGCATTTCCATTTGTTTCACAAGACCAACTCCCCCGTAACCAAAAAAACACTGACACAACAGGTCCAGTAAAAGAATATGACCGCGGCCCCGGGTTGACAACGGTAAAGTCGGGACCTTGCGGCACCGGCCGGACCCGGCGGCGGCTGGCGCGGGGAGCCGCACAGACCGGCTGGCAGAAGGCGGGCAAAAGGCGGGGCGGCGGCCCGGCCCGTCCCCGTTTGCCATGAGCGGGCCTCATGAAAACCTTGATGATTATGAAGTGGCCGCGAAGACGGCGGGGTCTAAGTAGCGCCACTACAGCGCATCCCCTTATGGACACCAGTCAGCCATGCCATCCCGCCCCCTCAGCGAGTCTCCCGTCACCGCCCGCCTGCAGCAAGCCGCGCGCGAGCGCATTCTCATTCTGGACGGCGCCATGGGCACGCAGATCCAGCAGCTGGGGCTGTCCGAGGCGGACTTTCACGGCGCCCCGCATGGCCCTTGCGCCGGCCGCCACCGGCCCGGTGACGGCACACCGCAGCACGGCAACAACGATCTCTTGAACCTGACCCGGCCGGAGGTGATCGAGGAGATTCATTTCCAGTATGCCATGGCAGGAGCGGATATCGTCGAGACAAATACCTTCTCGTCGACCGCCATCGCGCAGGCGGATTACGGAATGGAGGCGGCGGTCTGGGACCTGAACTGGCACGGGGCGCGGCTGGCCCGCAAGGCAATGGCCCGGGCCGAAGCCGTGAACGGGCGCGCCCGGTTCGTGGCAGGCGCTTTAGGGCCAACCAACCGCACCGCCTCGATCAGCCCGGATGTGAACAATCCGGGTTTCCGGGCGGTGACTTTCGACGAACTGCGCGCCGCCTACGGCGAACAGGCCCGCGCGCTGATCGAGGGCGGCGCCGATATCCTGCTGATCGAAACCATTTTCGACACGCTCAATGCCAAGGCGGCGGTCTTTGCCTGCGAAGAGATCTTCGCACAGCGGGGACAGCGGTTGCCCGTGATGATCTCGGGGACCATCACCGACCTGTCGGGCCGCACCCTGTCCGGCCAGACCCCCGCCGCCTTCTGGCATTCCCTGCGCCATGCCCGCCCGCTCACCATCGGCCTGAACTGCGCCCTGGGCGCCGGGGCGATGCGCCCGCATATCGCCGAATTGTCGCGGGTGGCGGATACTCTGATTTGCGCCTATCCGAACGCGGGGCTTCCCAACGAGATGGGTGCGTACGATGAAAGCCCCGAGGCGATGGCGGCGCAGATCGCGGAGTTCGCCCGCGATGGGCTGGTCAATGCCGTTGGCGGCTGCTGCGGCACGACATATGACCATATCCGTGCAATTTCCGAAGCGGTAAAGGGCTGTCCGCCGCGCCCGGTTCCGGAGCAGCCGCTGCTGACGCGGCTCTCGGGGCTGGAGCCCCTGACCCTGACCAGGGAGATCCCCTTTGTCAACGTGGGCGAACGCACCAATGTCACCGGGTCGGCCCGGTTCCGCAAGCTGATCACCAGCGGCAATTATACCGAGGCGGTTGAAGTCGCGCGCCAGCAGGTCGAGAACGGCGCCCAGATGATCGATGTGAACATGGACGAGGGGCTGATCGATTCCAAACAGGCGATGACCGGTTTCCTGAACCTGATTGCCGCGGAACCAGATATTGCCCGCGTGCCGGTGATGATCGACAGCTCCAAGTGGGAAGTGATCGAGGCCGGGCTGAAATGCGTGCAGGGCAAGGCGATCGTCAACTCAATATCAATGAAGGAAGGCAAGGCCGGCTTCCTGGAACAGGCCCGCCTGTGCCGGGCCTACGGTGCCGCGGTGGTCGTCATGGCTTTTGACGAGGAAGGTCAGGCCGATACCGCCGATCGCAAAGTGACAATCTGCACCCGGGCCTACAGGCTGCTGACCGCGGAAGCGGGATTTCCGCCCGAGGATATCATTTTCGACCCCAACATCTTTGCCGTGGCGACCGGGATCGAACAGCATGACGCCTACGGGATCGGCTTCATCGAGGCGGTGCGCCGGATCACCGGGGCTTGCCCGCATGTGCATATTTCTGGAGGTGTGTCGAACCTCAGCTTTTCGTTCCGTGGCAATGCGCCGGTGCGCGAGGCGATGCACGCGGTGTTCCTGTATCATGCCATCCAGCAGGGCTTGGACATGGGAATCGTCAATGCAGGCCAACTGGTGGTCTACGATCAGATCGATGCGGAGCTGCGCGAGGCCTGCGAGGACGTGGTGCTGAACCGCACGCCAGCAAACGGCGGCCCGGCAACCGACAACTTGTTGGAGATTGCGGAACGGTACCGGGGTCAGGGTGGAGCCAGGAGCCGGGAAAAGGACATGTCCTGGCGCGGGCTGCCGGTCGGGAAACGGCTGGAGCATGCACTTGTCAATGGCATCGCCGAGTTCATCGAGGAGGACACGGAGGAAGCGCGCCAGGCAGCTGAGTGCGCTTTGCATGTGATCGAAGGGCCGCTGATGGTCGGCATGAATGTCGTAGGGGACCTGTTTGGTGCCGGAAAGATGTTCCTGCCGCAGGTGGTGAAATCCGCCCGCGTGATGAAACAGGCAGTTGCGGTTCTGCTGCCCTACATGGAGGCGGAAAAACGCCGTAACGGCGGCAATGGCCGCAAAAGTGCGGGCAAGGTGCTGATGGCGACCGTGAAGGGCGATGTGCATGACATCGGCAAGAACATCGTCGGCGTCGTTCTGGCCTGCAACAATTACGAGATCGTCGATTTGGGCGTGATGGTGCCTGCGGAGAAGATCCTGCAGACCGCGCGTGAGGAGCAGGCCGATGCGATCGGCCTCTCCGGTCTCATCACCCCCTCGCTGGAGGAAATGGTGCATGTGGCCGCCGAGATGGAGCGGCAGGGGTTCCAGCTGCCCCTGCTGATCGGCGGGGCCACCACCTCGCGGGTGCATACCGCGGTGAAGATCCACCCGCAGTACAGCCGGGGGCAGGCGGTGCATGTGAATGATGCCAGCCGCGCCGTGGGCGTGGTCTCGGCGCTGCTCTCCGGCAGCCAGAAGACGGATTACGTGGCGGGCATACGCTCGGAATATGCGGATGTGGCCGGAAAGCACGCCCGCGCCGAACTGGCCAGGAAACGGCTGCCCTTGACAGAGGCCCGCGCCAACGCGCTGAAACTGGACTTCAGCGGCTATCGGGTGCCCGCGCCCGGTTTCCTTGGCACCCGCGTCTGGAACGATTGGGACCTCGGCGAGCTTGCGCGCTATATTGACTGGACGCCGTTCTTCCAGGCCTGGGAGATGAAGGGTGTCTACCCGCGCCTCCTTAACGATGAACGGCAGGGCGCGGCGGCGCGGCAGCTGTTTGCCGATGCGCAGGACATGCTCGCCCGCATTGTCACCGGAAAATGGTTCACCCCGCGCGCCGCGATCGGCTTCTGGCCGGCCAATGCCGCGAGCGATGACATCCAGCTGTTTTCGGACGAAACCCGCACCGAAGAGCTGGCAACGTTCCACACCCTGCGCCAGCAGAGCGCGAAACGCGCAGGGCGGCCGAATGTGGCGCTTTCGGATTTCGTCGCGCCCGAAGGCAGCGTGCCCGATTACCTGGGCGGCTTCGTCGTGACCGCGGGCATCGAGGAGATTGCCATCGCCCAAGCATTCGAGAAGGCGCAGGACGATTTCTCGTCGATCATGGTGAAGGCGCTGGCGGACCGGATTGCCGAGGCCTTTGCCGAGCGCCTGCACGAAAAGGTCCGCAAGGAGCTGTGGGGGTATGCGCCGCAGGAAAAATACACGCCGCAAGAGCTGACCGGCGAGCCCTACCGCGGTATCCGCCCGGCGCCGGGCTACCCGGCGCAGCCGGATCACACCGAGAAAGCGACCCTGTTCAAGCTCTTGGACGCGGAGGCGGCCATTGGCGTGTCGCTCACCGAAAGCTATGCGATGTGGCCGGGCGCATCGGTCTGCGGGCTGTACCTGGGCCATCCGGAGAGCCATTATTTCGGCGTTGCCAAGGTGGAGCGGGACCAGGTCCGGGACTATGCCGCACGCAAGGGCCTCGATGTGGCGGAGGCGGAACGCTGGCTTGCCCCGGTCCTGAATTACGCGCGCCAGGGCCGAAATGTGGCATCCGTAACTTCGGCTGACGTCTAAGTTTAGACTTTCTCCGGCGCTGAGAGAAGGCGCTCACGTAGGACTTCGAAGGGCGCTTTTCCTTTCAGGGCAGCATGCGGCCGGTGGCAGTTGTAGTAGCTTTCCCACTCTTTCAGCTTGGTTCGGATGTCGATGTCGTCGACGTAGTCAACAAGCTGCCAGAACTCTTCCGCATCCGCCTTCAGCTGGAGCCGTTCTTTCGCCAGGAGGCGTCTGGCAATGCGGGTCACCAATTGCGCAAGCCGTTTCACCATCGGCAGGGCGGGCCTTACGGCTTTCAGCGTTTCGTTCCGCTCGCTCTTCGTCTCGGGCGCCGATGCCCCCAGGCCAGACGCGGCGGCTGACCGGGAGCCGCCTCCTGCCAGTACAGCGCCCCATCGGCGACCAGCTCCAATCCGCTCTCGATGGAGGCGGTGATGACTTCAGCTTCAGCAGCCGCCAGCCGGGCCTTTTCCTCAGCCTCTTCCTGCCGCTTTTCCTCGGCGGCCCGGGCAGCCCTTGCCTCAGAAGCCGAGACCTGTTCTTCACTGCAGCGCCGGATCAGCTGCAGATGCCGCCCTGCCAGATTTGCGATTTCCCCTTTCTGCGCGTTGAGAGCCCGCTGCAGACGGTTCCGCTTGCGGGAAATCCGCTCTAGGTGTTTGATCCCAGGGTTTGATGGTGCGATCCATTCACGAGAATGGAAGGAAGCTCTATGGGACAAGTTCGTCACGGCAGCGCCACGCACTGTCACCCGGCAGGCGATTGCGGA
>NZ_JBMERR010000051.1:0-6659 GCF_048820915.1 Cribrihabitans pelagius
GCGAACACGACGTGCTGGCCTATATGGCCTTTCCCCGCCAGCATCGGACCAAGCTGCACAGCGCCAATCCGATTGAACGTCTGAACAAGGAGGTGAAGCGCCGCGCCGATGTGGTCGGCATCTTCCCGAATGAGGCCTCCATCACCCGCCTGATCGGCGCCGTGCTGTTCGAACAGAACGACGAATGGCAGACCGCAAGCCGATACATGCAGGTCGAGGCCTTCGCCCAGATCGACCATGAGGAGACAGATCCCATTCTCAGCATAACAACCCAGGCCGCCTGATCATGACCTCAGGCCATCTGGAAAATTGCACCAGCTTGACGGACGTGACCATCGACAGCTTCGGTTCACATTTCGTCTCTTTCCATGGTGATCCCAAGCTGCGTGCACAATGATGTTGTTTGATACCAGTTTATTACGCGGACCAGTGAAGGCCAAGGCAACTTCGGCGGAAAGTTATCCCGCCAGTCTCATTCGGTTTACAGCTCAAATAGCTTGTGCTGGTTCAGAAATCTCTTGAAAGTTTGTGGGAGGTAATGTGGGGTGATGGATGCGGTTGGTCCAGAAATCTTCAAAAACAAATGTTTGACAGAAAGTTCGAGTCCCATCGTTCTGCGATCCGGATTGCGGGCGTGCCGGGCGCCAGCTCGATCCTGACTTCGCCCGAAACGATCCGGATCACTTCTGCTGATGCGGCAATGTCCGGCTCCGGCTGCCCCTCCGGCACATCGCAGACCACCAGCGGGGCGAAGGCCGGTTCGTCCAGCTCCGCCGCTGGCAATACCAGCCCCCCTGCTTCGCCAGCCGACGCCAGGCCGGCAGCTGGTTCGCTAAGATTCCGTAGCGCGCAGCCACGCCATTCACCGTCGCGCCTGGCTCGAGCGTGTCCGCCACCGCCCGGGCCTTGGCTTCATCCGGCCAACGCCGGTGACCCGGCGCGTAGATCTCGACCCCCAATGATTTGAGAAACGAATTTCCAGCGCACAATGCGAAACGCACTCCCCTCTGTGAGATGTGCAAGATCTCGCAGCAAGGGATAGGCGCCACAACGTGGGGCGCTAACCACGGTTAAGCCGACGCCTCTGCCCGGCCAGAGGGTTCTCCCGCGCCTGCCAGCCGCCCCTGGCTGCGCCAGGTCCGCCCGGCCCAACTGGAGAGGGGCTTTTGCCAAAAAGTACCGAGACGGGCGGGACCGCCCCCGCTCTTTCCGGAGGCCGTCGCGTGGGCGCGTTCAACGGGTCGAAAATTGAGAGGCTACCCCGCTGCGGAGGGCGGGAGTCCGATGCCGCCCAGCCTCGCCGCAGGGGGACCCGCTTAGAGCAAATCCTGGGTGGACAGCACCCGGTGGATTTCCCGGCGCACCAGCTTGCGGATGTTGCGGGTGATGCGTTCGCCAAGGGCGCCCTGCAGCTCTTCGCGCACGATGGAGGCCACAAGTTCGCGCAGACTGTCCTCGTCGTGGTAGGCGGCCTCCGGCGGCAGGCTCGCCAGTGCGGTATCGGTCAAGGCGGTCTCCGCCAAGTCCGCGTCCATGTCCCTGTCCGGAGCGTTGCCGCCCTCTCCGGCGGCAGCGGCCCCGGTCTGCGCCGTCTCCAGGTCGTCCTGCCAGACGATGGTGCCGGTCGCGGTGCCGGAGAACGGGTCCTGCGAGGCGCCGTCGGGTTCCCATTCGCCGGGCGATTGGGCGACCTTGGCTTCCAGCTCGGCGATCTTCTGCAATACCGAGGCCGCACGGCCGCCTGCGGTGTTTGCGTTGCCGTTGATCCGGGGCGCAGCGGTTGCAGCGGAAAAAAGCGTGGCGCGCGGATCGGCCCAGGGGGCTTCGGCATCTGGCGCTTCGGCATGCGCATCCCGCTCTTCCGGGACGCGCTGGATTTCGTCCTTGGCGCAAGGGCCAGCGGCGGCATCTGCTCCCGCGGACGCCTCCGGCTCCGCCCAGATGCCAGCGCCCGCCTCAGGAACTGCGTCCGCACCGTTGAGCTTCAGGCACTCCATCCCGGCAAGATGGTCCAGCGCCGGCCCCGGTCCCGAAGGCCCAGTCCGCTCCTGCGCGGCGCCTGCTGCGGCACCCTCCGGCTGATCCGGTTTCTCGTGCACCCGCAACGCCGGGGTCAGCACCAGCCTCCCGGCAGGCTTCGGCGCCGCTTCCTGGGGGCGGCCGTCCTCGCTCACCAAGCGGCGGATCGAGGACAGCACGTCTTCTATTTCGGCATGCGTAACGGGATCGGACATGTTTCGGATTACCACTCTTGCCTTTTGGGAAAGAGTGTAGCGGGCTTCCCGCTCCCGCACAACAATCAGCTGGATTCTCAGTTGCGGCGCAAGGCCTTGAGAACACGGTCCAGGTCCTTGCCGCGCTTGCTGATGTGCGCGGGCGCGTCCTTCACGAGGTTGTAGTAGAGCGCCGGATCATAGATCTCCACCGGCAGGCCAAGATGGGCGGCGGTCAGCAGCCCCTGTGCCTGCAGCAGCCGGTAGGCTGCGGTCGCCTGGTTGGCCCGGGCCTGCACCCGCTCGGTCTGGGCGTCGAGCAGTTCCTGCTCGGCCTGCAGCACGTCGAGCGTGGTGCGCGCACCCAGGGTTGCCTCCTCGCGGATGCCGTCAAAGGCGACCTGTGCGGCCCGGATACGCTCATTCGAGGAGATCAGGCTGGCGCGCGCGGATTCGGCGTCGAAATAAGCGGCACTGACCGCCTGCTGCACCTGGCGCTGCACGGTGACCAGGCTGCCGCGCTCGGCATCGGCACGGGCAATGGCCTGGCGCCGCTGCGCCGCATTGCGGCCGCCGGTATAGAGATCCTGCGTCATCCGGATACCGATGCCGGTGGTGTTGCTGGTGCCGTCGCCGTCGTTCAGATCCTCGCTGACACCGGCCTGGGCGGTCAGGCTGACGCTGGGGCCGAGATCGCGGGTGAAGGCCTGCACCAGGATGTCGGCCGCCTTGACCGAGCGCTGCTGGCTCAGGAGATCGGGCTGGTTGCGCAGGGCAATTGCCTGCGCCTTGTTCAGCGGCGAGACCTGCGGCGGCAGGCTCGGCTGGCCCGCAATCGGGCCGGGCGCGCGGCCGACCACTTGGGCATAGGTCGCCTTCGCGGTGAGCAGATCGCCTTGGGCATCGGTCACACTGGCGCGGGCGGCGGCCACGCGGCTTTCGGCCAGGGCAACATCGGTGCGGGTCACCTCGCCCACCTCGAAACGGTCCTGCGCGGCCTTCAGTTCCTCTTGCAGCAGGCGGCGGTTGTTCTGCCGCAGGGCGACGATCTCCTGCGCCTGCAAAACGCCGACATAAGCTTGCACGGCGCTGAACAGCACTTGCTGCTCGACGCTGACCAGCTGCTGCCGGGTCGCGAGCACCAGCTCTTGCGCGGCCTGGCGGCGCAGGCGGGTGGCGCCGCCGTCATAGAGCAGCTGGCTCAGCTGCAACTGGGTGGAGAGCGTGTTGCGCGTCGATTCGGAAAAGAAGCCGCCCTGCGACGGGCCGCGGGAATAGCTGTGGTTGGCGTCGATGGTCCATTGCACCAGCGGCCGCAGGGCCGACAGCGCAATCGCCGCATCCTCGTCGGTCACCCGCAACAGGGCGCGGTTCTGTTCCAGCAGGCCGCTGGTGCGGTAGGCGCCGATCATCGCATCGGTGAGGTTGTCGGCCGCCGCCTTCAGCGGTGCCAGCCCCGCGGCAGCAACTCCGCCTGCAATAACGAAAGCCTTCAGAACGCTTGCCGGAAATCTCTTTTGCATCACTTGCCCAATCCCTTGCCGCGCCGCCCGCCGCGGGTTGTTGCCATTGCCCGCCGCTGGTCCCGGCCGGGGTGTCTGATGTTGCCCGCCGCAGGCCGCGGCGGAGAAAGGTTCTGCGCCGGACCGGCCGTCGCCGGGCTCAGAGCGCAAAGGCCCGGTCTGCCTCAAACCCCGGCAGTACCGGAGCGGTGGCGTTGAACTCAAAACGCCAGGAGATCCGGCCCGCGCTCTTGTAGCCGATCTTCACCTCGCCCAGGGCGCCGGACATGAACAGCACCGCCATCCGGCCGCCGTCCTTCAGTTGCTGCTCCAGCGCCGCGGGCAGCTTCTCCACGCCGCCCTGCACCAGGATCACGTCGTAAGGCCCGTGCTCTTCGGCGCCCTCAGACAGCGGCCCTTCGTGCACGATCGCGTTGTCGGCGGCGCTGCCCGTCAGCAGTGACTGCGCTTCGCCCGCCATCTGCCCGTCCTCCTCGACGCCGATCACCATCTGCGCCACCCGGGCAGCGACGGCGCTGGAATAGCCCAGCCCGCAACCCACATCGAGCACCAGCTCATCCGCCTGAATATCGAGCGCATCCAGCATCTTGGCAAAGGTGCGCGCCTCCAGCAGCACGCGGTTGCGGCCAAGCTCCAGATCCTGGTCGGCATAGGCTGCCTCGCGCCGGCCCGCCGGGACGAACTGTTCGCGCGGGACCGAGAGCATCGCCTCGATGACCGGATATTTGGTGACATCCGAGGGCCGCACCTGGGTGTCGACCATCATGCGGCGGCGTTCGGCGAAATCGGGCATCTGCTAAACTCGTCTGTTCAGTCTGTTATCTGAGGTTGTGGCACATCCGCCGCGGCACGGCAACGGGGCCCGTGCCGGAATGCGGCCTGCCCGCGGCAGGCTGCGGCGGATTGGCCGCAGGCGGCAAAAATACGGCGCCCGGCACAGTATGCCGGACGCCGCAGCCTTCACTTCAGGTCTTGGCATCTTAGGTCTTGGCGCCCTGATCCCGAGCCGTCCCGGCACCGCCGGGCGCGGCATCTGCCTTATTGCGAGCAGCTGTAGCAGAACGGGGATGAGGGGCTTTCCCTCAGCCACTCGCTGGAGATGTCGCTGCCGCAGATCTGGCAGTAGCCGTAGGAGCCCTCCCGCAGGCGGGCGAGCGCCACGTCGATGGCGCGCAGCTCTTCAACGCAGACCGGCGCGGTTTCCGCCAGCGGCGCCGCCACGATCCGCCGGGCCGAAATGCCGCGGCTGGATCTGCGCGGCGCGGCAGGGCCGGGCTGCACCGGGCCGCCCAGCGTCCCCGGGAGTGTCTTGCGCTTACCTTCAAGAAGTTCCTTCGACATGGATAATTCCATACTTCGCCTCCTCCGCTTCGGTTGTCGCGCACCCTAACACCGGGGGACTGTAGCACATTGACCTCCGTCAATGAACTCGCAGGATATGGGAGGACCGCAACCAATGCGGAAAATCCTTCACATCCACACGCGCCCCGGCGGCCGAAAAAGGACAGAGACATGATTCGCACACTATTAATCGCATTGGCCTGCCTGGGCCTTGGCGCCTGCGAGACCACCAAGGGCGCAGGCCGCGACATCTCCAAGGCCGGGCAGGCCATCACCGGCGCGGCGCAGGACGTGCAGAACAGTTTCTGAGTTTTCCGGCTGGTACGCTGATGCATAGAAAACGCCCGGCCAGCCGCCGGGCGTTCGGTTTGCTGCCGGCCGCGGCCGGCTCATTCGATTCCGAGCATCTCCTTGGCTTCGGCCAGGGTCTCGACCGAGGCGTCATGCTCGCCCGCGTCATGCAGCTCCTGCCCTTCGTCGCGCAGCTCCTGAACCCGCGCCAGATCGGCCTCCGACAGCTCGGTGCCCGCGGCAATCGCCTCGTCGATGGCAGCAATATCGGCTGGGCACTGGCTGGCGAAAACCGGTGATGCCAGCAGGCTGAAGGCTGCGGCCCAAGTCAGGTATTTCATGATGTCATCCTCCCCAAGGTGAACGAGGCGGAGGATAACACGGAATGCGCGCGTTTTCATCCGGAGAGTTGCTGGGAGGCGGCGGATGGGCGGAGAGTGGCGCATCGAGGCGGAAAGCCGGCCTTTGCTCGTTTCACGGTGGGCAGCGCCCGAGCCTGGGTGGGTGCGAAGCGCCCTCCCGTTTGCCGGAGGCAAACCTGCGGTTTGACGGGAGGGTCGGGCGCTGCCCGGCCTGCGGCCGGTGGAAGAGAAGGACCCGTATTCAGTCACAGGTGTTTGTTAAGCAGTCACTTATCTTGGTACATAGAAAGCGCAAATTTCAGTGCGTCACCTTCCAAGTTCATCTTGAATGGTCCCTGAATGTACTTCACTCCAAAGTTTGCAATCTTTTTGCCCTTTGGGTTGTTCCAGAACTTTGGGCGAAGCTCTCTCATGTAGTGAAATTCTGGATAACCAAAATTGGAGTGAAGCTTTGAAACAGATTGATACAAGCTAAACGCAGTCAAATCGGCCAGCGAAAGTAAGATTTCATCTTTCTTTGCCTGCGCCCTTATTCGATGTGGAGTTATTCTTGACAGGTAACGCGCCCGATCGTCGTGCGGTGTATTCTGCATAGTTCCTATAAGGTTCCTTAGCTTCTTGTAATCATTCTTCTTCTCCTCAAAAACAATTTCCACCTGCTCCGGGCCGATACCAGTCTGCGACATGAAGTGGCCCAAGCGCTCTAGGGTCAGGACTCATAGCCAGTAAATGACGAGTGCGGCGAGGGCGATGGCTGAGAGGAAGACCTTCGGGCATCTGTCGTATCGGGTCGCCACACGCGGCCAATCCTTCAGCCTGCCGAACATGATCTCGATCCGATTGCGGCGTTTGTAGCGGCGCTTGTCGTACTTGACCGGTTTCTTCCGCTGTTTCCGACCGGGGATACACGCGCGTATCCCTTTGTCTTT
>NZ_JBMERR010000052.1:0-2500 GCF_048820915.1 Cribrihabitans pelagius
TGGTTGCGGGAGCAGGATTTGAACCTGCGACCTTCAGGTTATGAGCCTGACGAGCTACCTGGCTGCTCCATCCCGCGGCAGGGTTGTTTTGTTTGTCATCGTGTTTTTTTGAGAGATGATTTGGATTTTTCTAGGTTTGGCGGTGACCTACTCTCCCAGGGCTTGAGCCCAAGTACCATCGGCGCGACAGTGCTTAACTTCCGGGTTCGGGATGGGACCGGGTGTTTCACTTGTGCTGTAGCCACCAAACCGAGAAAAATCCACTCATCTTCGATGAGTGGATTTGGCGGCAGGCAGCGTATTTGCGAAGCAAATGCGCGTTGCCGCACCTCCGTTATGTCACAACGACATAAGTTTCATCGAAGATGTCCAATCAACTTGATTGCCTTTGTTTTCAAAGGCAATCCTTGTCCAAGCCAAGCCATTTCTTGGTGTGTATGCTCTTGGTCTATCCATTGTAACACTGTCTGTTACTGGATCAAATCAAGCCTGTCGGGCGATTAGTACCGGTCAACTGAATGCATTGCTGCACTTACATCTCCGGCCTATCGGCGTGGTGGTCTTCCACGGCCCTCAGGGATACCTTGTTTTGAGGGGGGCTTCCCGCTTAGATGCCTTCAGCGGTTATCCTGTCCGATCATAGCTACCCAGCACTGCTATTGGCATAACAACTGGTCCACCAGTGGATCGTTCACCCCGGTCCTCTCGTACTAGGGGCAACTCCTCTCAAGTATCCTACACCCACGGCAGATAGGGACCGAACTGTCTCACGACGTTCTAAACCCAGCTCACGTACCTCTTTAAACGGCGAACAGCCGTACCCTTGGGACCTGCTCCAGCCCCAGGATGAGATGAGCCGACATCGAGGTGCCAAACACTGCCGTCGATATGGACTCTTGGGCAGTATCAGCCTGTTATCCCCGGCGTACCTTTTATCCGTTGAGCGATGGCCCTTCCACGCGGGACCACCGGATCACTATGGCCGACTTTCGTCTCTGCTCGACTTGTCAGTCTTGCAGTCAGGCTGGCTTCTGCCATTGCACTCAACGAGCGATTTCCGACCGCTCTGAGCCAACCTTCGCGCGCCTCCGTTACTCTTTAGGAGGCGACCGCCCCAGTCAAACTACCCGCCACGCAGGGTCCCGGATCCGGATAACGGACCGCGGTTAGATATCAAGAGTGCGAAGGGTGGTATCTCAAGGGAGGCTCCACCGCGACTGGCGTCACGGTTTCGATGCCTACCACCTATCCTGCACATCACAATCCTGATACCAGTGCGAAGCTGTAGTAAAGGTGCACGGGGTCTTTCCGTCTAACCGCGGGAAGCCTGCATCTTGACAGGCAATTCAATTTCGCTGAGTCGATGTTGGAGACAGCGGGGAAGTCGTTACGCCATTCGTGCAGGTCGGAACTTACCCGACAAGGAATTTCGCTACCTTAGGACCGTTATAGTTACGGCCGCCGTTTACCTGGGCTTCAATTCGGAGCTCTCACCCCTCCTTTTAACCTTCAGGCACCGGGCAGGCGTCAGACCCTATACGTCGCCTTGCGGCTTCGCAGAGCCCTGTGTTTTTAATAAACAGTCGCCACCCCCTGGTTTGTGCCCCCGGATCCAAGTTGCCTTGAACCCGGGCCTCCTTCTCGCGAACTTACGGAGGTATTTTGCCGAGTTCCTTCAACATCGTTCTCTCAAGCGCCTTGGTATTCTCTACCAGTCCACCTGTGTCGGTTTAGGGTACGGTCTGAAAGGAGGGCTATTTCCAGGGACTGATCAGCAGCCCTCCCAATCCGATAAGGGAGAACTACCTTCACAATCCGTCACCACTCCACGGCCCAGGAATATTAACCTGGTTCCCATCGCCTACGCCTTTCGGCCTCGGCTTAGGGGCCGGCTTACCCTGCTCAGATTAGCTTTAAGCAGGAACCCTTGGACTTTCGGCGAGAGTGTCTCTCACACTCTTTGTCGCTACTCATGTCATCATTCTCGCTAGTGATCTCTCCACCGGATGGCTCACGCCCCGGCTTCATCGAAAGGACTTGATACCTGCGCTACCGCCTATTCGGCTACTTGAGCGCGTTTTCACGCGCCGCATAACCGGCGGCAGTATAGGTAAAGTCCTATGTCACACTACGCTCTGCTACCATGCCCTATGGGCATCCTCGGCTTCGGCTCATGGCTTGAGCCCCGTTACATCTTCGCCGCAGGACGTCTTATTTAGACCAGTGAGCTGTTACGCTATCTTTAAAGGATGGCTGCTTCTAAGCCAACCTCCTGGTTGTTTTGGACATCCCACCTGCTTTCCCACTTAGCCATGAATTGGGGGCCTTAGCCGGAGGTCAGGGTTGTTTCCCTCTCCACGACGGACGTTAGCATCCGCCGTGTGTCTGCCATCTACTACTCCCGGGTATTCGGAGTTTGGTTAGGATCAGTAAGCCTGTGGGGCCCCATTACCCATCCAGTGCTCTACCCCCCGGGGTATTCGGATGACGCTCTACCTAA
>NZ_JBMERR010000053.1:0-6232 GCF_048820915.1 Cribrihabitans pelagius
GCGAACACGACGTGCTGGCCTATATGGCCTTTCCACGCCAGCATCGGACCAAGCTGCACAGCACCAATCCGATTGAACGTCTGAACAAGGAGGTGAAGCGCCGCGCCGATGTGGTCGGCATCTTCCCAAACGAAGCTTCAATAACCCGCCTCATCGGCGCCGTGCTGTTCGACCAGAACCACGAATGGCAGACCGCAAGCCGATACATGCAGGTCGAGGCCTTCGCCCAGATCGACCATGAGGAGACAGATCCCATTCTCAACATAACAACCCAGGCCGCCTGATCATGACCTCAGGCCATCTGGAAAATTACACCAGCTTGACGGACGTGACCTAACTGACGAGGAGAATAGCATTCACGGTATTGTTTCAGGTGGTGATATCCTGCGCGCGCTAAACAAAGGCGGATCAGGTGTGCTCGACACACCGGTCTCCGAAGTCATGACGGCCGACGTCTTCACCTGCGCGGTGTCTGAACCGCTTTCGAAAATCTATGAACTCATGGATACCTACCAGATCAGGCATATACCCATCGTCGAAGACGGAAAGCTCTGCGGAATCGTCAACACGCTCGATGTCGTCAAGCATCGCCTGAATGAAATCGCTTTGGAAGCGGAGGCGCTCAAGGATTACGTGGCCGGTCGCGCCTAGAAGACCACTGACAAGCAGGCAGTTCTTGCCTAGCCATGAAACGTAGATGCGGGCACTCAATCGAAGTTACCAAGCAGATTGCCAGGGTGCGATCTGCGAGAGAAGAGCGCTTTTCCTCGTGTAGAGTCTTAGACAGCCGATCCGAGGGCAAAGCTGCCAGCACAACAACGTCGGGAGAAGCCAAATTGGTGCCGCGTTCTTCTGCTTCCGGCACGGAGCAGCGAAAGCTCAGTTTGAGTTCCGCGCCTGGCGACTGTGTTCATTGACCGGTCCGACGACACGGCCAGCATTGCAGCGACACGCGCGCCGCATGTGCAAACGTGTTCTGCGTCTGCGAATGCGGCAAGCGCAAAAGTCCGAAATGGTCTGCGCGCCGTGTAAGCTCGTGACCGGCGTGGTAAAGGTCAGCTTCAGATCCCACCGGCAGCCCACATCCATTCTTCCTGCCTGGTTTAGAGTGTGATCGCGGACGCGACCGCGATTGCTGGCACAGTAGTCAGCCGCACCTCCGCTCCGCTCTAGCGTGCCGGGTTCGCCTGCCTTTATACGCCGGCAAGCCGACAGCATCAGCGCCAGGAGCGGCTGCTGGCTGCCAAGGCGCTTTTGACTGGCCGCCGCTTCGACTCTTCGCGGGATCCGGTGTATATTGGAGCGGACTGATCGGTCGAAAAGCAATGCCGAAGCGAGAGGAGAGGATAACGATACGGGGCGGTGTGCAGAGCCCTGGCGGAAGTGCCGTTCGCCTCAGTGTCCGGCTGCTTGGTGCGGCCGAGGTCATTTTGGACGGCCGGCGGTTGAGCGGTTTCAATTCACCACGATTGCAAGCATTCCTGGCGCGTATCGCCCTGCGAATAGAGCCCCTGGACCGAGCCGCCCTGGCCTTTGGGATCTGGCCCGAGTCCACAGAACGCCAGGCGCGAACGAACCTTCGCAAGCTGCTGCACGAGTTGCGGCAGGCACTGCCGGGCGTGGACGCATTTGCCGAGATCGGAGCCGGGAGAGTGCGCTGGCTTCCGGCAGGGCCAAGCGAGGTCGATGTCCTGAGCTTCCGGGAGGCGATCGCGTCCGGCGATTTCGAGGCAGCCGTGCGGCTCTACCGGGGTGACCTGCTGCCGTCCTGCTACGACGACTGGGTGCTTGAGGAGCGCCGCTTGCTTCGGGCTGCGGCGGTCGGCGCCCACCGCCGTCTCGCCGAGGCGGCAGCGGAGCGTGGCGGTCATCTCGCTGCTCTCCGGCATGCCGGGGCGGTAAGCCGTTTGGACCCCGCCGACGCGGCTGCAGTCCGTATTCAGATGGAAGCCCATTGCGCGCTGGGTGAACCCGCTAGGGCTTTGCGGACGTACCATCACTATGCCCGCGATCTTCGGCGTGAGCTTGCGATTGAACCCGATGCGGAGATCACGGCGCTGTGCAATGTAATTCGTGCGGACCCGTCTGACCGGCACCGCCGGTGCGCATCGGACCCGGAAGCGCCGCCGTTTGTGGCGCGCGATCAGGAATGGCATGCACTTGCCAAGGCGTGGGATACCGCGCGGGCCGGACGGGCGCATCTGGTACTTTTGACTGGCGAACCCGGGATCGGCAAGTCCCGCCTTGCACAAGAGCTCGGCCGTTACGTGCAGGCCGGCGGGCATGAGGCGGCAACCGCCCGGGCCTATGAGGCGGCTGGCAGGCTTCCGTGGGGGCCGGTCGCCGACTTGCTGCGGTCAGAAAGCATCCGGCGCCGGGTCGGCACGCTCGGGCAGGCCTGGACCGATGAGCTTGCCATGCTGCTGCCGGAGCTTGGCAGCGCCGTTTCGCAGCCGGCAACCGCTGGCGCGGACAGCGTTTCCAGGCGCCACCGGTTGTTTGATGCCGTGTGCCGGGCAATCGCAGCGCATGACAGGGCTCAGGTGCTGATCATCGATGATCTGCAATGGTGCGATACCGAGACCATCGAATGGATCGGATATCTCCTTCGCGCGTATTCGCAGCTGCCTGTCCTGATAGTCGGAACTGTGCGGTGGGAGGAGCTTCCCGACGGCCACCTGCTTCCAGAGCTGGCCGATGCATTGCAGCGTGAGAAAGCTGTTACCGTCGTCGCAACCGGCCCGCTCGATCAGACGTCAACCGCAGCGCTCGCGGCTGAACTGCAAGGGGTGAAGGAGCTTGAGCCAGAGCTGGCCGAACGGCTGTGGAGCGAGACGGAAGGCAATCCTTTGTTCGTTATCGAGACAATCCAGGCTGGGATCACATCTGCTGGCGCGCAGGGCATTCTGACACCGACGATGCGCTCGGTTTTGCGGGCGAGGCTTAGCCAACTGACTGATGGCGCGCGGGAATTGGCAGAGCTGGCCGCCATCTTCGGGCGGTCGTTTTCAGCGCGCGCGCTGGCTGCAGCAATGGGCGGCAGCGAGCAACTGGTCGAAGACCAGCTGGACGAGCTCTGGCGCCGGAGAATCGTGATTGACCGGGGCCAGACCTATGACTTCAGCCACGACAAACTTCGGGAAATTGCAATCGAGATGATCAGTCCTGCGCGCCGGCGGCGGCTTCACCGGGTTGTTGCAGACACGATAGCGCGCGAACATCGCGGCGATCCGGCCGCGGTCATTGCGCAGCTGGCGGCACATTACGACCAGGCTGGCATGGCCGAACAGGCAATCGGGGCGTACCGCACGGCTGGCGCGCAAGCGGCAGCAATGTCGGGGTTCGACGAAGCTGTCTCAATGTACCGCCGCGCGCTTGTGCTCCTGGCCGAGCTGCCGGCCTCACCGGACCGGGACGCCGCCGAGCTGAATATCCGGATTGCCCTGGGCTCTCCGCTTGTCGCCGTAAAGGGGTATGGTGCAGACGCCTCGCACCGTCTTTACGAACGCGCCCTGTCGCTTTGCAGTAAACTCGGGAGACCGGCCGATCCGCCCATTCTCCGCGGCCTGGGCCTCGCCCGCTTGCAAGGGTGCCGGTTTGATGCCTGCAACGAGCTCGCCCAGGCGCTGATCGATCACGAGAGCGGCGGCCGCGTTGCCAGCACCGAGGGCCTGTATCTCATGGGCGTCAGCGCGTTTTGGCAGGGTGACCTGGCTAAGGCATGCCGGTTCCTCGAGGCGGCTATAGCGTGCTACGACACCACGCGGCGCGAAGAGCATCTGGCGCGCTATGCGCAGGATCCGAAGGCGGTTTGCCTTGTGCGGCTGGGGCTTGCCACGCTCTGGTCCGGCGATCCTGCGCAGGCCGCCGCGATGGCCCGGTCGGCGGACAGGCTTGCCGATAAGCTCGATCATCTGATGACGTCGGCCTACGTGGTCACCTATGGAGCCGTTTTGGCTGCCGTGGCCGGGGATCTTCCCCGGCTGAAAGAGCTTCTTGGCCGGGCCGACCGGATCTGGCTGCATCTCTCCGAACGTTATCTCAAGTCCGTCCTGGACGCGCTTCAGGCCTGGCTGGAGGTTTGCAACGGTTCCGGTTCCGGTGTTAACCGGATCGTGCAGGCGGTGGAGCGGTCGCGGGTCCAGGGCCAGACGCTTCACCTGAGCCTGACCCTGCTTCTGCTTGCGCAGGCGCGCGGCGCCCGCGGGGAGTTGCACGAGGGGCGCGCCGCCGCCCGCGAAGCGCTCGCGTGGTCTGGGCAGTGCGGCCAGCGCTATCTGACCGCCGAGCTGCTGCGCACCGACGGCGAACTTGCGTACAGCATGGGCGAAACCGGTGATGCGTTTTCGTCCCTGCACAATGCGGCGGATGCCGCAGGCGCCCGAGGCGCGCGGTGGCTGGCGCTCAAAGCTCTGCATTCGCTTGCCGTGCGGTTTCCGGATCCGGCGGTGCGCGCGCAGCTGGCCGGGCTCGTACGAGAGCTTCCGTCAGGGCACGATCTGCCGGCATTCCGGGCGGCAGAGACCTTTTTGCGCGAAAGCGCCTAGCCCGGAACGCTTTCGGAACGCCAGGGGCGGTATGCCTCAGAGGAACTCAGGGGGAGGGCAATCGAATGCGCAAATTGATTGAGAAACTGTCCGGGACGGTTCGGGGCACGGTCACTACTGCCGCGGATCCTGGCTATGACGATGCGCGGGCTGTCTACAACGCGATGCACGACCGAAGGCCCGCCGCAGTGATCAGCTGTGCCGACGCGGCCGATGTGATGGCCGCGATCACCGCCGCGCGAGAGGGCGGGGTTGACCTTGCGGTGCGCGGAGGCGGCCACAGTGTGCCGGGTTTCGGCACGGTGGACGACGGGCTGGTCATCGACCTCGCGCGAATGAACAACGTCCATGTCGACCCCGGCAAGAAGACCGCCCGGGTCGGCGGCGGCGCAACCCTTGGCGACGTGGATCACGCCACTTATCCGTTCGGGCTAACCGTCCCTGGCGGGATCATCTCAACCACTGGGGTCGCGGGGCTGACCCTGGGCGGCGGGCTTGGCTATCTGACCCGAAGGGCGGGCTTGACGATTGACAGTCTCGTGTCGGCCGATGTGGTTCTGGCCGACGGAAGGCAGGTCACTGCCAGCCACTACCAGAACGAAGATCTGTTTTGGGCCCTGCGCGGCGGCGGCGGTAACTTCGGTGTTGTCAGCTGCTTTGAGTTCCAGTTGCTCGAAGCTGGAGACGTCGTGGGCGGGCCTCTGTTTTATGAATTCGACGATGCCAAGGCGGTCCTGCAGGGCTACCGCGAGTATATCGCCGAGGCGCCCGAGGCGCTTGGCTGCTTCTTCGGCTGGCAGATCGCCCCGCCGCTGCCGTTCATCCCGGAGGACCGGGTCGGCGATCTCTTTTGCGTGCTTGTCCCCTGCTGGAGCGGTCCCCATGATGACACCGGGCGGGTGCTGAAGCCGCTCCGGGATTTTGCCGAAGTGAAGGCGGAATACTGCATGCGCATGCCGTTACCGGCGCTCAACAGCCTGTTCGACGATGCGGTTCCAATGGGGATGCAGCACTATTGGAAGGCCGACTTCATCAAAGAACTCACTGACGATGCCATCACCGCGCATATCGCGCACGGGCGGCACACGCCGCATGTCAGCTCCTCAATGCACCTGCACCCGATCAACGGCGCCGCGCAGCGCGTCGGGGCCGACGAAACCGCATTCGGCCACCGGGACAAAACCTTTTCGCCGGTGATTGCCGGCATCTGGGACGATCCAGTCGAGAGCGAAGCCAATATCAAGTGGGTCCGGGACTACTACGATGCGATCCACCCGCACTCGGGCTGTGATGGCGGCTACATCAACTTCATGTCAGACGACGACGGTCACCGGGCGGCGGCGAATTTCGGCGAAAACTACGCCCGGCTGGCCGAGGTAAAAGCGGCCTACGACCCCGACAACGTCTTTCACGTCAATCAGAACATCGAACCAGCGAAGGGAGGAAGCCATGTCTGATCATGGGCATTTCAAAAGCGAAACCTTCGACAACTGCAATTGCGCGATCAATTGCGGGTGCCAGTTCAATCTGCCGACGACCCGCGGGTTCTGCCAGTCGGCCTAGGGTCAGGACCCATTGATTTTCGGCTATCGGCATGATTCACGGCTCGAAAACGAGCGGTGACCATGTCTGATCTTTTCTGGCTAACTGACGCGCAGATGGCGCGCCTTGAGCCTTTCTTCCCC
>NZ_JBMERR010000054.1:0-5074 GCF_048820915.1 Cribrihabitans pelagius
TTCGCGAATGACATTCTGGCTGGTCAGCTCCCGGACGCCATCAGGAAGCGGAAACACCGACTTCGTAGAGAACCAGGACCCCGAACGGCAATAGAACCCGCACTTCACGATCCCGCAAACAGAGAACTGCTATGCGCAAAGAAGTAATTATTACTTTGCAGGAATTGACCTGGTTGGCCGTCTGCCGGCCTCTGCCTTCTGTCAAGGGGAAGCACTCGACATCTATCGACATCTATTGACACCACGAAGATTGCTTCCATACATAGCCGTGATGGTTTTCCCCGGGGCCACTCCGGGGAGATGAAAAGGGAACACGGTGCGGTGTAGCCATCAGGCGCCAATTCCGTGACTGCCCCCGCAACTGTGTGCGGCGAGCGATGCCGGGAAACCACTGGCCCCAAGCCAATGCTTGGGCCGGGAAGGCCGGTTCAGCAGCGACCCGCGAGTCAGGAGACCTGCCATCAATTGTTCAACCAAACCCGGGACGGGGCGTCCTGGACGGAGGCTATTATGGCACGCGTTTTTCGTGTTCACATGACCGGTCCCTTCTGTCCGCATGCGCAGGCTTGCGAGGCGGAACATGCAGGGCTGTGCTGAACACACCATTCTGATCTGCTCCACCTGCATGGGGGCAGGCGGGGCCACGCGGCTGCGCATCGCTCTGGCGGGCCGGATCCCGGAGAGCTTTACCCTGCGCGCTGTTGACTGCATGGCGGACTGCGACCGCCCGGTGACAGTCGGCTTTCAGGCTGCCGGCAAGGCGCAGTACCTGTTCGGCGGCATCGAAACCCCGGCGGATGCAAAGGCGCTGGCCGAATTCGCGCATCAGTATCTGGCCAGCAAAACCGGCTGGACCAATTCGGCAGAGCGCCCGGCGGGTCTGAGCGACAAGACCCTGGCCCGGATGCCGCGCCTGCGCACAGAGCTTCCGGCATGAGCGCACCCCTGCCCTTCCTCAGCGTGCGCGGTCTGGAGTATTTCGCTACGAACGGCGAAGCGCTGGTTTCCGGCGTGTCATTTGAGCTGGACCAGGGCTCGGTGCTGGCCATTGCAGGGCCCAATGGCGCGGGCAAGTCTACCCTGCTGAACCTCCTGTCGGGAATCGAGCCCCTGGCCCTAGGCGAGGTGCTGGTGGGCGGTGATTGCCTGCGCGCGATGTCCGCCGAAGACCGCGCCCGCAAGATCGCCGTTGTCAGCCAGCAGTCCTCCCCGGACGGGCGGCTTCTGCTGCGCGACTATGTGGCGCTTGGCCAGATACCACTCGCGCGCGGCCGCTCTGCCGGACGCAATGCAGGCGCATTGGCGCGGATCCTCGATCACACCGGCCTCGCCGAGAAGACAGGCAAGCCGATGTCGCAGCTTTCGGGCGGCGAGCGTCAGCGCGCCCATATCGCCCGCGCCCTGGTGCAGGAGCCTGCACTGCTGTTCCTGGACGAGCCTACCAACCACCTGGATCCGGACGCCAAGGGGCGGATGCTGTCGCTGGTCGCCTCGCTGGGCGTCACCGTGGTGATGGTGGTGCACGACCTGGTGATGATCCCTGAATTCGCCACCCATGCCGCCTTGATGAAATCCGCCCGCCTCACCGCCTTCGGCCCGGCCAGCGATGTGCTGACGCCCGAAAGCGTGCAGGACACATTCGGGGTCAGCTACCTGCGGCTACCCCACGAAGGCCGCATGATCCCGGCTCTGGACATAAGAAAATCCCAAGTTCAGCTCTGAAGGAGACCCCCGAAATGAAACTGCTTTGGACCGCTGCCGTCACGGCCGGCTTGGCCACTGGCGCCGCAGCCGAAGTCACGGTCGACAACTGCGGCACGCCGCTGGTGTTCGAAGCCCAGCCAGAACGCCTGGTAGTGCATGACATTAACATGTCCGAAATGGCCTTTGCCCTGGGCCTGCAGGACAAAATTGTAGGCGTCACCGGCATCACCGGCTGGTACAAGACCAGTCCCGAATTCGATGCCGCCCGCGGCGCAATCCCGGAACTGGCGCCGAAGTACCCGACCGTGGAAAACCTTGTCGCTGCCAAGGCCGACCTGTTCTTTGCCGGCTGGTACTACGGTATGAAGCCCGGCGGCGAGGTCACTCCGGACACGCTGGAACCCTTCGGCATCAAGACTCTGGTCCTGACCGAAAGCTGCGTCCATCTGGACAAGGACCGCCCCGAAGCCAGCATGGACCTGCTGTTCAGTGACATTCTGCGCCTGGGCAAAGTGATGGACGTCGAGGAGAAAGCCGAAGCGCTGGTTGCCGGCTGGCAGGACCAGCTGGCGGCCATCGAAGCCAAGACAGCGGATCAGCCCAAGCCCCGTGTCTTTATGCTGGACGGTCCGGCGGATGCGCCCTTTACCGCCGGCAAGTTCGCCATTCCCGACGCGATGATCGCTGCCGCAGGCGGCAACAGCGTGACCCATGATCTGAACACCAGCTGGGGCCGCACCTCCTGGGAGGCGATTGCCGCCGCCAACCCGGAATATCTTGTGCTCCTGGACTACCAGAACGGCAATGGCGCCGCCGACACCTTCAAGTTCCTGCAGGAGCACCCGGTAATGGCCCATACCGACGCGGTAAAGAACGAACGCTGGGTCGGCCTGCGCTATGAAGAGCTGACACCGGGGCCGGCAAACATTGCGGCGATTGAAAAAATCGCCAAGGCGATGCACCCGGACCTGTTCTGATATGGGCCGCTTCGGCCTCTCGTTGACACTGGGGGCGGCCGCACTGGCCGCCTTGCTTCTGTTGTCGGTGCTTTATGGCACGACGGATGTGCCGGTCTCCGAGGTCTTTACAGCCATTTCCGCCGGACTGGGTATCAGCCGCGCCGAGCCGGAGCCGGCGCACCGTATCATCTTGGACCTGCGGCTGCCGCGGGCGCTGTTTGCCGCGCTGATCGGCGCCGGTCTGGGACTAGTCGGCGCGGTGCTGCAGACCACCACCCGCAATGATCTGGCCGATCCTTTCCTGTTCGGCCTTTCCTCCGGTGCTGCCGCGGGTGCGGTACTGGTGATCACCGTGACGGGGGATGTGCTGGGCATCTGGACCCTGCCGCTGGCCGCCTTCTGCGGCGGGCTGGTGGCTTCGGGAATCGTGCTGGCGCTGGTCCAATCGCTGCAAACCAGAGCCCCGGAAAAACTGATCCTGGCAGGCCTCGCCGTCTCCTTCCTGTTTGCCGCCATCACCAACTATCTGATTTTCTCCGGCGACAACCGCGCCGCCCATTCGGTAATCTTCTGGATGCTCGGCGGGCTGGGGCTGGCGCGCTGGGAGACGCTGCCTCTTGCCGCCGCCGGGCTGGGCCTGATCCTGGCCTATTCGCTTTGGCGCAGCCGCTGGCTGGATGCGCTGCTGGCCGGCGACATCACCGCCGCCAGCCTCGGCGTACCGGTCAAATCCGTGCGGTTCCGAATGTTTCTGATGGCCGCGCTTTCGACCGCCGCCTTTGTCTCGGTTGCTGGTGTCATTGGATTCGTCGGCTTGATGGTGCCGCACCTCGCCCGGGGTCTGGCAGGCCCTCTGCATCGCCGCCTCCTGCCCATGGCTGCATTGATTGGAGCCATGCTGCTTACTGCTTCCGATATCGCGTCTCGGGTGCTCCTTGCTCCACAAGAGCTGCCAGTAGGGATTGTTACGACATCGGTCGGGTCAGTCTTCGTTTTCCTCTTGCTGTTGGGAACAAGAAGCCAGAACTGATTACGCTCTGGACCCATTGATTTGGTTGCAGCCGCCGCGCCGGGCTGATTCAAGCTCCTGAACTTCAGGAGGCGTGATGAGCAGCTTGTTTTGCCTGACCGACGAACAAATGGCGCGGTTGAGACCGTACTTTCCGAAAAGCCATGGTAGGCCGCGTGCGGATGACCGGCGTGTGTTGAGTGGAATTATCTTCATCAATCGCAACGGTTTGCGTTGGTCAGATCCTCCGAGAGAGTATGGCCCGCCGAAGACGCTCTACAACCGCTGGAAGCGATGGAGCGACAAGGGCGTGTTTGCGCGGATCATGGCAGGACCGGCTTCCGAGCACGCGGATTACAAGGCCGTCATGATTGACGCGACCTATCTGAAGGCCCACCGCACGGCGTCCAGCCTGGCAGTGAAAAAGGGAGGCGTGAACGCCTGATCCCTTGCCCGGCAGGGCATTGCGCAGCAATGTCCCGAGAGGGGGCGAACTAAGGGCGGCATGAACACCAAGCTTCATGCCGTCACAGATGCCTCTGGCCGTCCGATCCGGTTCTTCCTGACCGCCGGTCAGGTCAGTGACGACACGGGAGCCAGGGCGCTCCTGAGGAGCTTGCCCGCCGCCGATTGGATGATTGCTGACCGGGGCTACGACGCCGACTGGTTCCGGAATGCCCTGAAAGACAAAGGGATACGTCCTTGCATCCCGGGCAGGAAGTCGCGTGACAAACCCGTTCGATACGACAAGCGCAGGTGCAAGCGACGCAACCGCATCGAGATTATGTTCGGCAGGCTGAAAGATTGGCGGCGTGTCTCAACCCGTTACGACAGATGCCCGAAGGTCTTCCTCTCAGCCATCGCACTCGCCGCCGCCGTCATCTTCTGGCACGGAAATTCAATGAGTCTGGAGCCTAGTAGAAGAACGGGCATGCCCCTGAGGGGCTGGAACCTCGTGAGCCTGCCGCCGTGCGGCACCGCGGAGTATGAAGCCTATCTGACGAGCCCGGAGCGCTACAGGGCACCGAAGGCGGTGACGGAGCAGAGCTGCGCGGTGCTGGACCGGCCGCGCAACGAATGGGTGATCTTCACCCCGGCCTGAAACGATAAAAGCCCCCCGGCGCGAACTGACGCATTCCGTATGGTGGGACACACTACCTACAAACCCTGTTGCGCAAGTCGCGGCAGGGTTTTGTTTTTGAATGGAAAAATGACGTGTGAATGCTGACGCGGAAACGAGAAAATGCCGAGAAAATTTTCTCGGGCACCGTAAGCGGTTCTCTGTTTGCGGGATCGTCAAGTGCGGGTTCTATTGCCGTTCGGGGTCCTGGTTCTCTACGAAGTCGGTGTTTCCGCTTCCTGATGGCGTCCGGGAGCTGACCAGCCAGAATGTCATTCGCGA
>NZ_JBMERR010000055.1:0-3627 GCF_048820915.1 Cribrihabitans pelagius
CCCAGAC
Source organism: Cribrihabitans pelagius (assembly GCF_048820915.1). NCBI lineage: Bacteria > Pseudomonadati > Pseudomonadota > Alphaproteobacteria > Rhodobacterales > Paracoccaceae > Cribrihabitans > Cribrihabitans pelagius. The sequence continues at coordinate 8 of NZ_JBMERR010000055.1, forward strand.
CGGAACATTTGTGCCTGCGGTCTTTAGTTCGCCTTGGCGTACGCGGACCGTGTCCCAGAGCTCCTGATCGACGATCCGCAGATGGGGGACTTCTGTGATTGTCCACTCGCTTTCCGGGTTAAGGCGCGAGATGCGCTTGCCGGTCTGCGGATCCTTCACGTAGCACAGCCGGTTCCAGACCTGCCGGCCGATATAGAGTTCGTTGTTCAGGATGCCGGTGCCGCGCTGGCGGTTGCCGTGAAGAGTGGAAGCGCCCCAGTGGCGGCCGGACGGCGCAGGCACGCCTTCTGTGTTGAGGGCCTCCGCTATCTTCTTCGGGGACAGGCCGCGGGCATAGTCTTCGAAGATCCGGCGAACGACATCTGCCTCTTCCGGATGGATCTCCCGCTCGCCGCGGATCACCTCGCCGCTGGGCGTAAGCTGCGGCTTCATGCGGTAGCCGTAAGCCTTGCCGCCTGCGGATTTGCCCTCCAGCGCGCGGCCCTTGAGACCACGGTGGGTCTACATCGCGATATCCTTGAGCTGCAGCGCATTCATCGTGCCCTTCAGCCCGATATGGATCTCCGAAATCAGCCCTTCCGCGAGGGTCTCGATCGGGAGGCCGTTGAAACAGAATTCCTGGTAGATGTAGGCGATGTCGGCCTGGTTGCGGCTCAGCCGGTCGAGAGCTTCCGACACCAGCACATCGAATGTACCGCCGCGCGCATCGCGCAGCAGCGCCTGCATGCCGCTGCGCATCAGGCTGGCACCCGAGGTGGCGCGGTCGGAATAGGTGACAACGACTTCCAGCCCCTGGTCTTTGGCGTAGTCCGTGCAGCTGCGGATCTGGTCTTCGACAGAGGCGTCGCGCTGCAGGTCGCTTGAATACCGGGCGTAGATGGCTGCTCTGAGCTTGGGCTGGGACATGGCGGTTCTCCGGTGGTTTGATGTTAACCGGGAGTTTTGCCGTCCCGGTGATCGGCGCGGGCTGCCTCGCGGGCCAGGGCGCGCAGGAGTTCGTGCAGTGACGCGCGGGTACTGGGGTCCTGACGGCAGGAGCCGTTTTGCGGGCGGCCGGGTGTTTCCGGCGCCGGCTGGCATTCGGCATGTCTCTTCCGGTCCCGTGCCATAGGCCGAAGTCTCCTGTTTCCGGTGGGCGGTGACCGCTCGCGTGTGCTGATGGAGACAGTTTACTGCGCCGGACTGGATTGGAGCGACCCGGGTTGTAACCCTGCGGAGACGGGAATTGTGGATAAGGGCCTCGAAATACGGAACTTTCCCTCTGCAGAGGGAGCTGGGAAGGGGGCCGGGCATAGACCGCCCCGGCGGGGCTTTGGGAAGAAATACTTCCACGAAGGAAAGGTCCGGATTTTGCACCAATCGGAGCCTGAGCCACTGGAGTTTGCGCAAATGAATTGCGCAAATCCGGCGGTCAGGCCGCTTGTTTGGCGGGCGTTAGCTTGCATGTGAATGCAGGAGAACGGTGCATCTACCGGTCCAGAAACTGTTCCGGGTCCCCCTGCTGCGGCACGTCGGCCAGCCAGGATCGAACCGCTTCAGCATCGAACTCTCGCTCATTTACCAGGGCCTGGGCCATATCCCGCAGCAATTGTTTATAGGGGGACAGCATCGCACGGGCGTGGTCTTCAGCATAGTCGAGACGCTCCCGGATGCGTTTACGCTCTCCCGCTGTCAAACGGGCCGGATCTGGCGGCCCAAGCCAAGCGTTGCCGTGGATGCCGAGGCCAAGCTCATAATCCATTGCCAGACAGAGCTGCGCGGCCTGAGCCAGATCGGAGGCCGCGCTTCCGCCAGCTCCGGCTGAGACGTTGCCGAGCAAGAGGCGTTCCGCAGCGCGGCCGGCCAAATGGATGTACATCTGGCGGTCGAAGTCTGTATCCAGACCCGCATTCCGGGGCACATCGCGTTCGACAGTTCCGCCGGCAGGAGACAGGCGGATCCGCCGAACCTGCTCACCGAAGATCCACGAAGTAATTGCGTGGCCGCTCTCATGCACAGCAATGCGGTACCAAGGGCCGTGGTTCTCCTCCTGCTTCATGACCGCAAGATGGCGTTGCAGAAGCTGCAAATCGAGCGGGCAGCCAGTGTGCCGGGTCTCGCTGCGGGCGGTCCGGACCGCCGCGTCGATATCGGCGGCGGTCTTGCCGATGCAATCCCGCGCCAGCTGCTGCAGTGCATCTTCAGGGAATGCGTTCTGAAGCCGCTCAGCTAGGAGATGCTGCAGCATAGCCTTGCTTGGCAGCGGCATTTCGATCTAGATGTCAAACCGCCCTGCTCTCAGCACCGCGGAATCGATACGTTCGGGGTAGTTGCAGGCGCCAACGACCACCACGCCTTCCTCCCGGCTGATCCGGTCCATCTGCTCCAGTAAGCCGGCGATCACTTGCTGCCTGTAGCTTGCGCCGTGCCTGTCGCCACTGCTGCGGGAGCCGATTGCATCGATCTCGTCCAAGAAAAGAATGCAAGGCACTTGCCTCAGGGCTTCATCGAAGCTCTTGCGCATAGCGTGCAGTAGGTTGCCAAGATGCCCCGCGCTTTGCCATTCGGCGCAACTGGTCTCGACGCAATTCACCTGGGCGCTCCGGCCCATCGCGCGGGCGAGGTGGCTTTTGCCTGTCCCAGGTACGCCGTGCAACAGCAATGAGTGGGGGATCTCGTTCCAGGCAGTGCCGCCTTCGCTCCAGAGCCGCAAGTCCGCGACGAGGCAACGGGCGGTGTCATAGGCCGGGCCGATGCCAGTGATCTCCGCTGGTTCCTCTTGTGCCCTCTTGGTGGGGGCGGCCTCCGGGGCCGCGAGGCTTTGAGCCAGACGTTGCGCGACCTGAACTGCGGTCGGTGCCCGGAGCGCAAAAGCAAGCGTGGTGGCGGGCAGTTCCCGCAGGTGCTGTGCCGGCGGCAGTGCGGCGCGGGTGGCAGCTTCGTCGATCCGTCCGGTACGGGAGTGGCTGGCGCGCAGGAACGCGGTCAGCAAATCCGTTTCCGGCGCGGGCAAGCACAGTTCAGTGCAATACTCTGCGAGAAGCGGTTCCGGGAGGTCCGCCTCGTTTGGCAGGACCACCCACAATGGCTGACCTAGCATGAGGCCTGCGCTGACTAGGTCTTGCAACTCTTCAAGGTGGCGCGGAGCGGGCTCCGCGCCATGCGCGCGCGGCTGCACTAGTGCCACGCGATTTTGCTGCCTCACCATGCGCCGGGGATCGGTGTTGCTCCAACCCTCCGGCAGGATGGCTTGGGTGAGCACGCGCCCGAGGATCTCATAATCAGCCGGAGCGATCCCGCGCAAGATGGTGACGGCTCCGTGCTGAAGCTGGGCTTCGACGGCTTCTGGGTTCCCGAAACCTGCAGCCAGCCGGAGCGCAAGCAGCAAGTGCCGCGCGGGGATGTGTGTATCGGGGATGTTCCGGCCGCTTTCATCGCAGGCAAATGGATCAGCGTCTTCAGCTGCCAGCGTCTCCCAAAAATCAGGTGGCAAATGCTGGACCATCGGATGATCACTAGGGTCAGGACTCATAGCCAGTAAATGACGAGTGCGGCGAGGGCGATGGCTGAGAGGAAGACCTTCGGGCATCTGTCGTATCGGGTCGCCACACGCCGCCAACCCTTCAGCCTGCCGAACATGA
>NZ_JBMERR010000056.1:0-3309 GCF_048820915.1 Cribrihabitans pelagius
GTCCAAAGCCGGTCGACCGCCCTTGGAACTACGCGGCCTGCCAGCCGCGCACTCAAGAATTGGCCGAAAGCGCTCGAAATCCACCGTGGCATTCAATGTCTCCAGCGGATCGCCACCCGCCGAGATCCCCGCCAGCCGGTCATCAACGCTCCAGAAGCCTGCTTGCCTCGACATGGCCGCCTCCCGGTTACGCGGGAAGTGAATCACGTTATCCGCCGATCAGCCAGAGGTTTCCGGAGGTGTCCACCCTGCTTGCTCCGGGTGCTGTGACCGTGCTTTCCGGGTTCCGCACCGCAGACGCAGATCAAATCCTGGCGGCCTGCCGCTACGGTTTTTTGCCCGAAGCCTGGAAGGTCACGACCCTGGGCGACGAACGGCACCACGAGCAGACACTCCGAGTACTTCAAGTCACCACGTCAACCGGCACGTCCCGGGCCGGCGACCTCTACCGGTTGGAGCGCAACTTATGCGACGCGCTGCAGCAGCCCTGCCCGCTGCTGGTTCTACTGCCCGATGGGGAAAGCCTCCCGGACAGTCTCAGTACGGTCCTGCCGGACCCGGTGAAGTTGGAGCCGCTCAGCCGCGATATCCTCATCACACAGCTGGAACACAGTCACAGCGCAACCGGCAAAATTGATCGCGAGGCCGTGGAACCGCTCATCCCGGACGACAGTGCGCTGGCCGGTCTGGGTGACCCGGAGGTTCTGCTGGCACTCAGGGCCCCGGATGCCCGCGGCGTAGCGGAACGCCTGGCCGCGGCGGTTGCCCGGCCTCAGCAGCACGCTGGCGGCGTTCGAACGCTCACCCTTGAGGCCATCGGCGGCAGTTCGCCTGCCCACAAGGCGGCGGCGGATCTGGTGGCGGATCTTCGCAGCTGGCAGCGTGGTGAGATCAAGTGGAGCGCAATGTCGCGCTCCATGTTGATCCACGGCGAACCCGGAACCGGCAAAACTGTGCTTGCAAAGGCGATTTCTGCCTCTGCCGGGGTTCCCCTAATCCAAGGCTCTTTCGGCGCCTGGCAGGCCCGGGGCCACTTGGGCGATATGCTGGCCGCCATGCTGGCGTGTTTCCAGGACGCAAAATCCCGGAAGCCTTGTGTTCTGTTTATCGATGAGATCGATAGTTCCGGGTCTCGCGCCGACACCAGCGACCGCAATCAGGCCTATCGCCAACAAGTCATCAACGAGTTCCTGCGCCAGATCGATCTGCTTCACCGCGAAGAAGGCATTCTGCTGATCGGCGCCACCAATTTTCCCGGAAAAATCGATCCGGCCATCCTCCGCCCAGGCCATTTCGACCTGCAACACGAGATGCCGCTTCCAACCCAGCAGCAGATCCTGGTCATGCTTGAGCAAGCCTTCCCGGACACCGGGGAATATCTGGTTCCGCTGTCGCGGAACCTGACCGGGCAAACCCCAGCCGTGATCGATGCAAAAATCCGCGACGCCCGCGCCCAGGCACGGCGCCAGGGGCACAGCTTCGATCCAAGATTTCTTGAGCAGGTCCTCGGCAAGGAACTAGGATACCGAAAGCAGTTGGATGATCGCATTGCCGTGCATGAATGCGGGCACGTTATCTCCGCGTGGCTCTACGGTGAAGAGATCAAACGTGTCTGCCTCTGCCCGACCGGAGGGTTGACCGAGCGCAGCGCACCGCCGGGTGCCGGGCTGGAGGCGGATTTCGACAGGCAGATGACTATCCATCTGGCTGGCCGAGCTGCGGAACGGCTTGTGTTCGGGACGATCTCCGCCGGTGCAGGCGGAGGCTCGTCCTCGGATCTCGCACAGGCCGCGCAGCTGTCACTAGCGATGGATTATGAACTCGGGCTTGGCGTTCATGGAAACGCCTGGTTCGGCCCGCCAGACTTTGCCCGCCTTTCGGCAGGCGAGCGCAAACGCCTGCAGGAGCGGCTTGACCATGCCGAGGACTTAACCCGCGCCCTCCTGTATCCACATAGGCACCTGCTGCAGGAAATGGCCTCGATTCTGACCCGGGAACGGGAGTTTGACGCTAACACCGTAAAGTCTTGGCTGCAGGCCATGCCTCGCAAGCCCGGCCCGGACGATGATCCGGAAGTCACCGGAGATGATAATTCAAACGCAGCCACCGCATTCGGCGCAAGTTCCGGATAACTCCCCGCCGGAAATAGTTTGCGATCCCGAGCCGCCACGGACCCAAACCTCCCCGCGCCCCGAGCGGCGTCAGACAAGGGTTCCGGCAACCGAGTTATCCACATAATCCCGGCCAGCCGCGGCAACAGCAGCCTGTTCAAGGGGCCCGCCGTCCTCCCGCTCCCCGTATGATGAACCCAACAGCCGCCGGAGCGCTCTCCGGCACGATCAGCATCATAACGGAACGCCCCGGGCAAAGGCCTGCGGGCGCAGAGGAGACCTCGGCCTGTGGCACGGGACCAGAAGAGCTATGTCAATTGCCAGCGGGCACCGGATGCGCCCGCTGGTAAAACCACCGTCCGCCCGGCCGATGTACCCTACACTCAGGCGCAGCTGCACGCGTTCCTGCGCGCCCTGGCCCGGGAAACAGCCCGCGCCAATCACAGGAACGACAAAGAACCAGATTAGAACCAATCCTCAGAGGCACCGATGTCCAAGCCCAAACTCCGCGCCGCCATCTACGCCCGGTATTCAAGCGACCTGCAGCGCGACGCCTCTGTCGAAGACCAGATCCGCAGCTGCACGGACTACGCCAAAGACCAGGGGATGGAGGTCGTTGCCACCTACTCTGACCGCGCCATCTCCGGCGCCAGCCTGATGCGCAGCGGCATGCAGGCCCTGCTGCGCGATGCGCGCGGCGGAGCTTTCGATGTGCTGGTCTCGGAAGCCCTCGACCGCCTAAGCCGCAACCAGGCCGACATTGCCCACATCTACCAGGAGTTCTGCTTCAACGGCCTCCCGATCGAGACCCTGGCCGAGCGTGTGATTTCTGAGATCCACATCGGGCTCAAGGGAACGATGAATGCGCTCCAGCTCAAGGATATCGCGATGAAGACCCATCGCGGTCTCAAAGGACGCGCACTGTTGGGAAAATCCGCTGGCGGCAAAGCTTACGGCTACCGTATGAAGCCGCAGCTCACGGCCAGCGGCGAGGTGATCCGCGGGGAGCGCGAGATCAACCCGGAGGAGGCCGCAGTCGTGCGCAGGATCTTCCAGGACTACGCCAAGGGACTGTCCCCGAAGAAGATCGCCGAAGCCCTCAACAAGGAAGGCGTGCCAGCCCCGGCCGGCCGCCACTGGGGTGCCTCCACCATCCATGGCAACCGCCAGCGCGGCACCGGCATCTTGAATAATGAAC
>NZ_JBMERR010000057.1:0-2963 GCF_048820915.1 Cribrihabitans pelagius
GTTGCGATGACGCCGGACTCGGCGCGGCAGCTGCAGAAGCTGGGGTATACTTGCGCGATCGAGAGCGGGGCGGGGGCTGGGGCGGGGTTTTCCGATGCCGCTTACGAGGCCGCGGGCGTGGAGGTTGTCAAGACCGCCGCGGCGCTGTGGAAGACCGCCGGTATCATCGCCAAGGTGCGCCCGCCCGAAGAGCTGGAGCTGAAGCGGCTGACGAAGGGCAAGACGCTGATTTCCTTCTTCAATCCCGGCGGCAACGCGGCCGGGCTGGAGCTTGCGAAGGCCAAGGGCGCCACCGTCATCGCGATGGAGATGGTGCCGCGGATCTCCCGCGCGCAGAAGATGGACGCGCTGTCGTCCATGGCCAATATCGCGGGCTACCGCGCCGTCATTGAAGCGGGCAACAACTTCGGCCGTTTCTTCACCGGCCAGATCACCGCCGCGGGCAAGGTGCCGCCGGCCAAGGTGCTGGTGGTGGGCGCCGGCGTCGCGGGGCTTGCCGCGATCGGCACCGCGACCTCGCTTGGCGCGGTGACCTACGCCTTCGACGTGCGCCCGGAAGTGGCCGAGCAGGTGGAATCGATGGGCGCCGAGTTCGTCTATCTCGACTTCGAGGAGGAGCAGCAGGACGGCAGCGCCTCGGGCGGCTATGCCTCTGTGTCGTCTCCGGAATTCCGCGAGGCGCAGCTGGCCAAGTTCCGCGAGCTGGCGCCTGAGGTGGACATCGTCATCACCACCGCGCTGATCCCGAACCGCGAGGCGCCGGAGCTGTGGACCGAGGACATGGTCGCGGCAATGAAGCCCGGCTCGGTGATCGTCGACCTGGCGGCGGAGAAGGGCGGCAACTGCAAGCTCACGGTGGCGGACGAGAAGATCGTGACCGACAACGGCGTCACCATCATCGGCTACACCGATTTCCCGAGCCGGATGGCGGCGCAGGCCTCGACGCTTTATGCCACCAACATCCGCCACATGCTGACCGACCTGACCCCCGGCAAGGACGGCCAGCCGGTGCATGACATGGAAGACGACGTGATCCGCGGCGCCACCGTGACGCATGGCGGCGAGATCACCTTCCCGCCGCCGCCGCCCAAGGTGCAGGCGATTGCGGCGCAGCCGAAGAAGGACGCGCCGAAGGAGCTGACGGCGGAAGAAAAGCGCGCCCGGGAAGTCGCGGCTTTCAAGGCGCAGACCAAGAGCCAGGTCACCCTGCTGGCGGGCGGCGCGGCGCTGATCCTGCTGGTGGGATTGGTGGCGCCCGCCAGCTTCATGCAGCATTTCATCGTCTTTGCGCTGGCCTGTTTCGTCGGTTTCCAGGTGATCTGGGGCGTGGCGCATTCCCTGCACACGCCGCTGATGGCGATCACCAACGCGATCTCCTCGATCATCATCCTGGGCGCGCTGATGCAGATCGGCTCCGGCTCCTGGCTGGTGATCCTGCTTGCCGCGCTCAGCGTTTTCATGGCCGGAATCAACATCTTCGGCGGCTTCCTTGTCACCCGGCGCATGCTTGCCATGTTCCAGAAATCGTAAAGGACCGGACCCATGGATTTCGGCTTCACGACTGCCGCCTATGTGGTTGCGGCTGTTCTTTTCATCCTGTCGCTGGGGGGGCTGTCGAACCAGGAAAGCGCCAAACGCGCGGTCTGGTACGGCATCGCGGGCATGGCGCTGGCGATCGTGGCGACGCTGATCGGCCCGGGCTCCGGCCTGTGGCTCCTGTCGCTGATCCTGATCGCGGGCGGCGGTGTCATCGGCACCTATGTGGCCAAAAAGGTCCAGATGACCGAGATGCCGCAGCTGGTGGCGGCGATGCACTCGCTGGTCGGCCTCGCGGCGGTGTTTGTCGGCTTCAACGCGCATTTCGAACTGGTCCGCGTGATGGCGATGGACCCGGAGGCGCGCGAAGCGCTCGAGGGCTTTGCCAAGGTGCTGGCCAAGAAGGACGGCGCCGAGCAGGCGATCCTGAAGGTCGAGCTGTTCCTCGGCATCTTCATCGGCGCGGTGACCTTCACCGGCTCGGTGGTGGCCTTCGGCAAGCTGGCGGGCAAGCTGACCTCGGCGGCCACCAAGCTGCCGGGCGGGCACATGCTGAACGCGGGCGCCGCGGGCATCTCGGTGATCTGCCTGGTCTGGTATTTCTCCGCAGGCAGCTTCCTGCCGCTGTTCATCATGACGCTGCTGGCCTTCTTCATCGGCTACCACCTGATCATGGGCATCGGCGGCGCCGACATGCCGGTGGTGGTGTCGATGCTGAACAGCTACTCGGGCTGGGCCGCGGCGGCGATCGGCTTCTCGCTTGGCAATGATCTCCTGATCGTGGTCGGCGCGCTGGTGGGCTCCTCGGGTGCGATCCTGAGCTACATCATGTGCAAGGCGATGAACCGCTCGTTCATCAGCGTGATCCTCGGCGGCTTCGGCGGCAGCACGGGCCCGGCGATGGAGGTCGAGGGCGAGCAGGTCGCGATCGACGCCGAGGGCGTGGCCCAGGCGCTGGAGGAGGCAGACTCGGTCATCATCATCCCCGGCTACGGCATGGCGGTGGCACAGGCGCAGCAGTCGGTCTCCGAGCTGACCAAGCGGCTGCGCGCAAAAGGCAAGGAAGTGCGCTTTGCCATCCACCCGGTGGCGGGCCGCCTGCCCGGGCACATGAACGTGCTGCTGGCCGAGGCCAGGGTGCCGTATGACATCGTGCTGGAGATGGACGAGATCAACGGCGACTTCGGCGCCACCGACGTGGCCATCGTGATCGGCTCCAACGACATCGTGAACCCGGCCGCCCAGGAGGACCCCAACTCCCCGATCGCGGGCATGCCGGTGCTGGAATGCTGGAAGGCGAAACAGGTCTTCGTCTCCAAGCGCGGCCAGGGCACAGGGTATTCGGGCATCGAGAACCCCCTGTTCTTCAAGGAAAACACCCGCATGTTCTACGGCGACGCAAAACAGTCGCTCGATACGCTGCTGGG
>NZ_JBMERR010000058.1:0-2789 GCF_048820915.1 Cribrihabitans pelagius
CCGATCCGATCCTGCATCGCCATCCCTGGCTCAGCGTCCCGTCCGGTGTGTCTCAGCAGCGCCTCAGCGCCGCCGGTGAAGGGGGTTCTAAGGTTAGTCGCACAGAGTCGCAAGCGCTTTTTTGAGGAATTCTGCGTTTTCTTGAAGTTTTCCAGAAAGCACCGTGAAAACAGGATCTTACCACCGCCTCGCCTCCTGCCTTGCTCTGCCAGGGCGCCAATTCCCCTGCCACGGCAGCCGCAAAGCCAAGAGAAAGCTGATGACACCCAGATAGAGGAGCGGTTCGATGCGGAATCCCTTCGCCAGCAGCAGGTAATGCACCGCCGCCAGCACCGCCGCCGGATAAGTGAGCCGGTGCAGCCGCCGCCAGGCGGGGCCCAGGCGGCGCACCGCGGCATTGCTGGAAGTGAGCGCCAGCGGCAGCAGCAACAGGAATGCGGACATGCCTACGGTCACGTAAGGGCGCTTGGCGATATCGGCCACGATCTGTGAGGGGATCTGCACATCGAGCAGCAGCCAGACCAGGAGATGACAGGCGGCATAGAAAAAGCACAGAAGCCCAAAGGCGCGGCGGAACTTGATTAAGTTCAGCCTCAGATGCGCGCGCAAAGGCGAAACCGCCAGCGTCAGGATCAGCAGTTGAAGCGCCAGCTCGCCATATTCATGCTCCAGCGCCTCGATCGGCTCCACCCCCAGCCCGCCGGTGAGGCCAAGATAGAACAGCCAGGGCGCGGGCAGCATGCCACCCAGGTAGACACTCCAGACGGGCACGCGGCGCAGCAGGGTGTTCAGCCTGTCCATCCCCCCACTCATGGTTCAAAAGTTCTCCCTGAGGTCCATGCCCGTATATAAGGCGGCCACCTCTTCGGCGTAGCCGTTGAACATCCGGGTCGGCTGGCGGCGTGCAAACAACCCGCCGCCGATGCGGCGCTCGCTGGCCTGGCTCCAGCGGGGGTGGGAGACCTCGGGGTTCACATTACTATAGAAGCCGTATTCGCGCGGGTTCGACATGTTCCAGCTTGCTGGCGGCTGATCTTCGGTGAGGGTGATGCGCACAACAGACTTGATTGACTTGAAGCCGTATTTCCACGGCACCACCAGCCGGAGCGGCGCGCCGTTCTGGTTGGGCAGGGGTTTTCCGAAGATCCCGGCCGCCATGAGGGTGAGCGGATGCATCGCCTCGTCGAGCCTCAGACCCTCGCGGTAGGGCCAGTCCAGCACCCTATAGGCGGTGCCGGGCATCTCGCCGGGGCGGTAAAGGGTCTCAAAAGCGACATAGCGCGCTTCAGGCCTGACGCCGGCAAATCCCAGCAGGTCGGCCAGTTCGAAGCCCTGCCAGGGGATCACCATCGACCAGGCCTCGACACAGCGGAAGCGGTAGATGCGCTCCTCCAGCGTCATCGCGGCGAGTATCTCTCCGATGGAATAGCGGCCCGGGCGCTCCACCAGCCCGCCGATCTCCACGCTCCAGGGCGAGGTGGTCATCCGGTGGGCATAGGCCGCAGGGTCGCTCTTGCCGGTGCCGAACTCATAGAAGTTGCAGTAGCTGGTGACCTCTTCCCAGGTGTTGGGCTCCAGCGCGTCCTGAGCGCCCTGGGCCTGCGCGCTTCCACCCAGTGCAGTGGCCAGCCCGCTGCCTGCAAGCCCCGCGAGGATACGGCGCCGGTCCCAGAAGACGGCTTCCGGCGTGATGTCCGCCCGGGTCAGGTCGTTTTTCCAGCGATGCGCCATGCGTTGCTCCCCATGCCTGTGGCTCCGGCTCAGAGGTAAGCCCCGCAAGCTCGTTCGCCAAACCATATCCTCTCACGAAGCCGCGATGGGGCCGCAACATGGGCTATGGCCCTGCGAAGCAAGTGGGATGCAATTTGCCCCTGTACGCCGGCAGCGCCTGGCTTATGGTCGGGCAAACCGCCCGCTCCGCAGCCACTACAGAGGATACTGCATGAAAACCCTAGCCGCGCCGCTTGTCCTGGCCCTTGCCGTCCTGCTCTCCGCCTGCGCGGGCAAGCCGCCCTCCACCCCGGCCGAGGTCTCGCGCCTTGCCGCCGCGCTGGAGGCGCTGGACCCCGGGGTCGACCCGGAGGAAGCGCGCCGGGCGGCGGCGATCGCCTACGGCCACTCCAGCAAACTGGCCGAGGATTATGGCGTCACCACCACGCCGATCCTGCACAACACCATGGTGAATACAGGTGTGAAGGAGCGCGGGCTCTGTGTGCATTATGCCGAGGACATGCAGAAGCGGCTCAATCAGGAAAACTTCCAGACCCTCACCCTGCTGCGGGCCATTGCCGAGCCGCGCAACGAGTTCCGCATCGACCACAGCACCGCGGTGATCGCGGCCAAGGGAGACGGCATCTACGAAGGCATCGTGCTCGACCCCTGGCGCTATGGCGGTGCGCTCTACTGGTCCCCCACCCGCGCCGATCCGCGCTACGACTGGGAGCCGCAGATGGAAGTGCTGCGCCGCAAGTACGAGCGCAAGGTGGCGCGGGACGCGGTAGCGGGGTGAGGAAATTGAGGTACGGATGTCCAGAACTCAGACCGAGTAGTTAGGAAACTAGGGTCAGGACTCATAGCCAGTAAATGACGAGTGCGGCGAGGGCGATGGCTGAGAGGAAGACCTTCGGGCATCTGTCGTATCGGGTCGCCACACGCCGCCAACCCTTCAGCCTGCCGAACATGATCTCGATCCGATTGCGGCGTTTGTAGCGGCGCTTGTCGTACTTGACCGGTTTCTTCCGCTGTTTCCGACCGGGGATGGGATACACGCGCGTATCCCTTTGTCTTTC
>NZ_JBMERR010000059.1:0-1621 GCF_048820915.1 Cribrihabitans pelagius
TCATGTTCGGCAGGCTGAAGGATTGGCGGCGTGTGGCGACCCGATACGACAGATGCCCGAAGGTCTTCCTCTCAGCCATCGCCCTCGCCGCACTCGTCATTTACTGGCTATGAGTCCTGACCCTAGACCGCCATGCCATAGTTGACGCAGTCCGGCGAAATGACCGCATTGATGGCAGCCGCCAGAAGCATTTCCTGAAAGCAGGTCAGTACCTGAAAGCAGGTCAGTATCAGTGTTCCGGGCATTGCGTCGGCGGGATCGGCCTTCAGTTGGTTTCTACCTGTGTAGAAGAGCCTGCGCTTCTCTTCCTCGGAGCGCTGCCTCGCAAGCGGCGTCAGTGGATTCGGGGCTCCGGGCAAAGGGCCATTCGCTCACCCGGTAATGACAGTGGCGAGCGAACTCAGCCCGTTGCTGGTGTACAGTCTCATGGTGCGGACTTCTTGGAAGTCCGCCCGAATTTCTGGCTGCGAAATGGCGGTTGCCAGTTCGCGGGCCAATGACTGCGGATGTCTTGTCGGATCAGCCGCAATCACCAGCGCATCCGCGCCGAGGTATTGAACGGTCTTCCGCCGCCTTTGGACAGTCAAGGCTTCCCCCCGCCAGGCGTTCGAGCGGGGAATTCAAGACCTCACGGAAGCTGTCGGCGCGGCCAGAGGCAGGGCACCAGGTATCCTATCGTCATGCACCAGGTATCCTATCCGGGTGAATGGCACACTCACTCCCGCGGGGCGGCAGCCGGCCCGGGTGCCATTAACCGCGCGCAGCCCGACGAACTGGCAGCTGACCTCTCCTTTAAAGAAAAGCCGGCCGTTCTGGTCATTGTTGCCGCCGGCGAGATGCGCATTTCCACCAAGAGCCTTTCCGCGACGCCGGGCGCAATCGCCATCGTTCTGTCCGTCACTCCGGCGAAGGCGATGCCGCTCGGAAGCGCCAGCTTTTGAGCGAGGGCCTTCGCATCGGGGAGGAGGTGGGAGCGAAGGGGGAACAGGCGTGACAGTTTTTTCGATGCGGTGCAGCGTCTCAGCATGCGGCGGGGCCAGCGCCTGCGCCAAGCCCGGTGACTGGAAACGTGCCGCGCCGGTCAGTCTGCGTCTCTCATCTCATATTACTCAGCAATATCAGTGCCTTAAAGATTAATTGCTCAGGCGGCAGGGTGCGGAGAAAATTTCACGATCTCAGTAAGTGACTGATAAGAAGGGGTAAAATTTTGCTTGGGTCGCCGTCTGTGTTGCAGGTTTGTGCTACACCTTCAGCACAGGTTGAAGGTATCGGATCCTACCCGCCGGGTCAGCATTTCCTTTGGGTAACCAATTTACTCAAGGAACCCTTCTCTCCGGTCGGGAGAAACCGTCCAGCAGACGCTGTGAACTGATGCGGTGGATGCTCCCATCCGACGGTATCGAGTGTGCCGCAACGGTTTCGGAGGAACCAACGCGAGGGACGCATCCATGTCAGAGATTAGCGTATTGGCAATCGTTAGTGTCCGAGCACGTAGTGTAATTTCCGCGCCTTCAACGGTGTGATCCTGGGTGGCCATCGAGGTGTATGGTCGAGGTGGAGTTTCGACGCTTCAACCACGACCCACACGGAGACCCCGATGACCAAGACCAACATGGACCTT
>NZ_JBMERR010000060.1:0-1414 GCF_048820915.1 Cribrihabitans pelagius
ATTGGCCGAAAGCGCTCGAAATCCACCGTGGCATTCAATGTCTCCAGCGGATCGCCACCCGCCGAGATCCCCGCCAGCCGGTCATCAACGCTCCAGAAGCCTGCTTGCCTCGACATGGCCGCCTCCCCGTTACGCGGGAAGTGAATCACGTTATCCGCCGATCAGCCAGAGGTTTCCGGAGGTGTCCAGCTTGCCCTCCGAGGTTACTCCAGGGCCGCTGGCCGCCTTGAAATCGACGCCATCGAAGGCGTTGCTGAGTTTGGCTTGAAGTTCAACTGGATCCGCCCCGGCCAGTTCGTCAAAGTGATCGGTCAACGCTCCAGCCACGGCTTCAAAATATGCGGGAGCAAGGCGGCCAAAGGCCTGGCCATCTCGTGACCTGGAGAAGGCAGCATCGCCGAACTTGTTTGCAATGAAGGCAAGAAAGCTCCTGAACTCGTTTGGGTCAAACTCAATCCCATCACGGTCGAACAGAATTTCCTCCATAAAGTTGTCAAGCCACTCGCGGACATTTCCGGCAAAGCTCTCTTGATAGCAACGAACAGCGAAATTACGCAGCACCAACTCCTCGTCTGCGCGTCGTTCCCGGTCAGGTTCAGGCAGGCGAACAGTTGCGTCCTTGAAGTTTTGATCCTGGGCCAGTTCCTGCAGGGCGCCATAGAAAGCCGCGCCACCCGAGAGCATTCTGGACGAACAGTTTCGAATTTCTTGAGCCGACAGTAGAGAGCCGCCCGTGTTCAGGCGCCTGAACATTTCGTATTTCACATAGTCTTCGCCGCTTCGTTTGATGATCACGGCACGAATGGGCGTCCGCTTCAACCGAAGACGAATGGAAGTGTTGAAGTCCTGAAACTACATCCCGTTGATCTCTTGAAGGATGTCGCAACCACCCAGGACGAGTTCATCCTGGCCAATGGCCTCGTGATCCAGGAACTGCAAAACAGAACTCGTGCGCTGAAGGCCATCGATCAGGTCGAGAATGCCATTCTCGCCTTCGATCAAAAATATGGGAGGGATCGGGAGCCGAAGAAGGGTGTCTTCGATCAGGCGTGAGCGCTGCTCAACGCTCCAGCGGAACAGCCGTTGATACTCGGGGCTGTTACAATCTCGCCATCCCTATGCAGGTTCAAGACTTCAACAAGAAAAATCGACAGGCTAGTGTCCGCGGACGTGGTGTAATTTCATCGGCGCTGCCGGTGTAATCCGGGTGGCCATCGAGGTGTATGGTCGAGGTGGGGTTTCGCAGCTTCAACCACGAACCACACGGAGACCCCGATGACCAAGACTAACATGGCCCTTTCCGAGCTTCTCGCAAAGCAGGACGGCGGCGATTTCCTTCGCGCCGTCGCTGAGGCCGTTCTTCAGCTGATCATGGAGGCCGATGTCGAAGGCCTGATCGGCGCCGGCAAGCACG
>NZ_JBMERR010000061.1:0-1037 GCF_048820915.1 Cribrihabitans pelagius
AACATGGCCCTTTCCGAGCTTCTCGCAAAGCAGGACGGCGGCGATTTCCTTCGCGCCGTCGCTGAGGCCGTTCTTCAGCTGATCATGGAGGCCGATGTCGAAGGCCTGATCGGCGCCGGCAAGCACGAACGGGCCGATCAGCGCACGACGTGGCGAAACGGGTATCGGGAGCGCGCGCTCGATACCCGTTTGGGCACACTGAACCTGAAGGTGCCGAAGCTCCGGCAGGGCAGTTATTTCCCCGGCTTCCTGGAGCCGCGCAAGACCTCGGAGAAGGCCCTGGTGGCGGTGATCCAGGAAGCGTGGAT
This sequence comes from Cribrihabitans pelagius, assembly GCF_048820915.1. Lineage (NCBI taxonomy): Bacteria > Pseudomonadati > Pseudomonadota > Alphaproteobacteria > Rhodobacterales > Paracoccaceae > Cribrihabitans > Cribrihabitans pelagius. The sequence continues at coordinate 309 of NZ_JBMERR010000061.1, forward strand.
CGGCGGCGTGTCCACTCCCCGGGTCGATGTGCTGGCGCAGGCGATGGGTCTGCAAGGCGTATCCAAGAGCACGGTGTCGAAGCTGTGCAAGGACATCGATGAGCGCGTGAACGAGTTCCTGAACCGCCCCCTGACCGGCGAATGGCCCTATGTCTGGCTGGACGCGACCTATCTCAAGGTCCGCCAAGGTGAGCGGATCGTCAGCGTTGCGGCCATAATCGCCGTCGCCGCCAACACGGATGGGCGCCCCGAGATCATCGGTCTGGGGCTTGGCCCGTCAGAGGCCGAAACCTTCTGGATGGGCTTTCTGCGCGGCTTGAAAGCGCGTGGGCTCGACGGCACGAAACTGGTGATCAGCGACGCGCACAGCGGCCTCAGAGCCGCCATAGAGCGGGTGTTCGAGGCCACCTGGCAGCGCTGCCGCGTCCACTGGATGCGCAACGCCCTGGCCCATGTCTCGCGTGGCCAGCACACCGTGGTTGCTGCCGCGATCCGTCAGGCCTTCGATCAGCCCGACCGCACGCAGGCCGGCGAAACCTGGCGCCGTGTGGCCGATCAGCTCCGTTCGCGCTGGCCAAAGCTGGCGGCCCTGATGGACGAGAGCGAACACGACGTGCTGGCCTATATGGCCTTTCCCCGCCAGCATCGGACCAAGCTGCACAGCGCCAATCCGATTGAACGTCTGAACAAGGAGGTGAAGCGCCGCGCCGATGTGGTCGGCATCTTCCC
>NZ_JBMERR010000062.1:0-1005 GCF_048820915.1 Cribrihabitans pelagius
TGATGGCCTCCTTTTCCGGTTCGAAAACTGTCCCGTCGCGCCAGATGCACATCATGACGACGGCGAGTTTTCGGGATGCCGCGACAGCAGCTTTCTTGAAGCCTTTCCGGTCTTGCAGCCTCTTGGCCCAAGCGCGCAGCTGTGATGGCTTTCTGACCTGGGTGATTAAGGTGGTGGCCGCGGAGTAGAGCAGTCTTCGCAGATCACGATCTCCGCATTTTGATATCCGGCCGGACCAGTCCATTTCTCCGGATTGGTGCCGCCGCGGAGTGAGGCCGAGAAAGGCGCCGCCGTCCCTCGATCTCCGGAAACGCTCCGCATTGTCGAGGGTAGCGATAAAGGACAGCGCGACGACAGGCCCAACGCCCGGGACGGTCATGAGGCGGCGGGCAAGGCCGCTTTGGCGCGCGATGAGCCTGAGATCGCCGTCCATCGCTTCCGCGGCTGCGCACAGCGCCCTGTGGATCGGGATGAACATATCCGCCATCAGGCCGAGCGCCGGGTCGGTCTGGCCTGCCTCTGCGAGCTGGTCGCGGAAGCCCTGCCGCAGGTCTGCCCGGCCTACTGGCCCCATGCAGATCCCGAAAATCTTCAGCACTCCGCGAACATGCGCTTCAAGGTCCTTGCGCATCCTGATCAGGCGCTCCCGTGCGCCAATAAGAACGCGAACCCGCTCCGACGCCTCGCTTCTGATGTGAACCCGGCTGAACCAGCCGGTGCGGGCCAGATGCGCCAGCCCTTCGGCATCACCGGTATCGGACTTGTTGATCCGCCCAGACAGCGCCTTGTGCGCCAGGCGGGCATCAATGCAGATGATCGGAAGGCCGCGTTTCTCCAGCTCGCGGGTGAGCCAGATGGCCAGGATGCCGCTCTCATGCACGATCCGCTCGGGCTTGGCGGAATGTTCGGAAATAAACGATGCAATCTCGTCCGGATCCGAACTGGTTTCGCCGCGCGCCAGCACCTCGCCATCTTCATCGACAACACAGATCGACACGGATTTGA
>NZ_JBMERR010000063.1:0-974 GCF_048820915.1 Cribrihabitans pelagius
GCAGCCAAGGTCCGCTTCAATACGATTCCGTGGAAAAACACCCGTTCGCGGGCGCAGAATAAGGGCGCCGGAAAAGAGCGTGAGCGCCTTTTTTATCGGGCTTTCTGCGGTTGCTGCGGTGCGGGAATGACCTTGGCCAGTTTGCGGAGGTTTTGGGCGGTGGCGGCGAGCAGGAATTCGTCGTTTGCGCCGCATGGGCCGCGCAATCGGAGCCGGCTGAGTCCAAGAATGCGCTTGAGGTGGGCGAAGAGAATCTCGACCTTCTTCCGCATTTTCATTGAGATGATGTATTGGTCGGTCTTCGCCCCTCTCGTGCATGTAAACATGCACTGCCGGGCAGTGGATGTCGCGAGCGACTTGCCGCGCGTCTTCATGCTCCTCTCGGGTGATCGACCGGAAGTCCATGTTAGGGCAGCAACGCGGCTTCGAGGTGCAGGCCTGGCACGTGTGCTTTAGGCACCGGTATTTCGCGGCGCCCTTGCCGGCCGGCCCTCGGTTCGGATCGGAATAGTTCCGGCGGAATTGCTTCAGTTCGTGGCCTTCCGGGCAGATGTATTGATTGTTCCCGGCATCCCACTCGAAGTCCGCGCGGGTCCAGGTTCCGTCGCTGCGCCCCGACTTGTCGAAGACGGGGATGTGCGGGGCGATCTTGCGGTCGACCAACCAGCCAAGCATCGGCGCGGTGCCATAGGCGGTGTCTGCGATCAGGCGCTCGGGATGGAGGTCGAACCTGGCCTTGACCCTATCCAGCATGGTCTTGGCCGGCCCAACTTCGGCTTGGCGGATTGATCTCGCCGCTTCCACGTCCACGATGACGCCGTGGTCCGTGTCGATCAGGTAATTGCCGGAATAGCTGAAGAAGGCCGGACCCTTGCGGGCTGCGGTCCATTGGCTGGCAGGGTCGGAATGGGACGTAAACTTTGGCTGATCCTCGCTGGCCGCGCCGAAGGCAGCCTCATCCAGGGTGTCGAGAT
>NZ_JBMERR010000064.1:0-957 GCF_048820915.1 Cribrihabitans pelagius
TAGGCGACACGGACGATCTCGGCGGCGCCGAGTGCATTGAAGCGGTTGATGAGGGCGATACGGATGTGGATTTCGGCGGTTTGGCGGTCAGGGTCTCTTGCAGCGATGCGCTCGCCGAATGCTTTCAAGCAGCGCATCTTTGCCTCGACCCGGCTCCGGGCGTGATATCCCGTCCAGCGTTTCCAGAAGGCCCGGCCGTAGTGCCGGGTGGCGCGCAAGGTTTCGTTTCTGACCTGTGCCGCCGGGCAGTTTTCTTTCCACGGCCTACCATTCTTGCGGATAGGGATAATCGGGGCGGCACCACGCTCGATGATGGCGGAGTGGCAACGGCGCGTGTCATAGGCTCCGTCTGCGGTCACGCTGCTGATCTCTTCGGCCTTCGGAATCTGATCGAGCAGTTCCGGCAGGACCGGGCTGTCCGCTGCCCGCCAGTGGTTTGCGAAGCATAACCACGAGAGGGGCCGTCGCGGCTGGGGGTGAATTCGACAGCACGGATGTCAGACGTGGCAGCATCCATCGCAAGATGCACCTTGCGCCATTGGCGCCGCCCCTGAACGCCGTGCTTGCGGGCCTGCCACTCGCCATCGCCAAGGAACTTGATCCCGGTGCTGTCCGCTGCCCGGCAGGGCATTGCGTAGCAATGTCCCGAGAGGGGACAAGCAGGTTCAGCGGCCCATCGGCGCGGGATACGGGATCTGGACGGCCAGTGCTTTCTGTCGGCGGCACAGCGTAGAGAAATCAGGAACGGGCCAGTCCAGCCCCGCCAGGTGCAAAGGGCTGGCGACCATTCCGGCGGTCTGCCGGAGGGGCAGCTTGAACAGAACCTTGATCGACAGGCAGAACTGGATCGCCGCGTTCGAGAAGACCGGTGGGCGCCCTGGCCGTCCTTCATGCGGCGCGAGCCAGGTCATCTCTTTATCCAGCCAGATCAGAAGCGAACCGCGCTTCCTGAGCGCA
>NZ_JBMERR010000065.1:0-871 GCF_048820915.1 Cribrihabitans pelagius
ACGCGTGGCTTGCCGTGGGACTTGGGGAAGAAAGGCTCAAGGCGCGCCATCTGCGCGTCAGTTAGCCAGAAAAGATCAGACATGGTCACCGCTCGTTTTCGAGCCGTGAATCATGCCGATAGCCGAAGATCAATGGGTCCTGACCCTAGAGCCAAACCGCCAAGGCCCAGACGCCAGCTACAATAGTCGGGTAGAATGTCCCGGCAGACCCCAGGGCCCTCAGCGGCGGAGCCCAGTGGTAACCAGCCCAGAACAGCACCCGCATCAGCGCAAACGACAGGCCAAGCGCGACCGCGACGGCGCCGCCGAGGGTGACTGCCGCGAAGGGCCACAGCGCCAACGCCAGGAGCAGCTGCTCCACCGTGTTGGTCAGCACCCGCTGGTCAATTTCGGCGGCCGAGCCCGGCGCCGGCGCCGCGCCATCGATCAGCCTGTCATCGAAAAACCGCCGCTGCGCCAGCCGGCCGATAACCAGGGTCAGAAAGATCCCCGGCCCGAGGAAAGCCACGGGCAAGGCGGCAGGGGCCGGAAGATAAGGCAGCTCCAGCCATTGCGGCAGACCGGTGACGAGCACGCCCCAGAGCGCGCCCAATCCCATTCCGGCCAGGATCTGACCGCGTTTTTGCCCTGTCACTATGTCACTCCCCTGCCAGCGGATCCGGCCCGCCAAGGCTTAGTGCGGTACAGCGGCGTTTCCAGGAGGCAAAAGGCGGCAACCGCTCGCGCCAGGCGGCACGCAGCAAATGGACACCTCCGAAATCCGTGATTTTCTGATGTGCGGGGTAATATGAGCAGCCCTGGGGGGCTGCTACTGCGGCCTGATTGGCTTAGCGCTGTAGGTTCGAGGGGCGTGAGCCGTTAGGCGGGCGCA